>NZ_JBEOWF010000026.1:0-152749 GCF_040295925.1 Streptomyces sp. NPDC002588 | reverse complement strand
AGCTCCGCTACGAGGGCTTCCGCCCGGCACGCCGAGAGCACGCACCGAACGCCGCTCCTTCTCCCACGGAGATCCATCAGAAGGGCCCTAGGGCCGAACCGGCTTCTCCCAGGTCAACGAGTACCGACGCAGCACATGCCGGCGATAGCGCACCCCGGGCAACAACCGCCCCGCCGCCGCCCGCACCTCTCCGTAACTCATCCCGGGATCGGCGACCGGCATCCCCTCCGGCCCCCGCGCCCGACGCAGCACCTTCACGACCCGCACGACCGGAGCGGCCGCGATCAGCGCGGCCCATTCCGCCACACTCTCCTCCCGCGCCAGACCGACCACCACCAGCCTGCCCCCGGGCCGCAACAGCTCCCGCATCCGGCGGAGAGCCGCCTCGAAGTCCATGTGGTGGACCGCGGTCACCGAACAGACGAAGTCGTAGCCCGCGCTCGGGAGATCGACCCCGAGGAAATCACCCTCGACGAAGCGGAGCCCGGGCCGACCCCCGGCCGACTCACGCGCACGGGCGACCATCACCGCGGAACTGTCGACCCCCGTGACCCGCTCCACCCGCTCCCCGAGCTTTCGCACCAGCATCCCGTCCCCGCACCCGACATCGAGCGCGTCCCGGCAGCCCTCGGGGACCGCCCGCAGAATCCCCGGATGGCGCGCGACATTGGTGTTCCAGTACGACTCCGCCCCACCCCCGCGCATCGACCGACCTCCGCACCGCCGCCGCCCCGCTCGAACGGCCGGCGCCCCCTCCGACCCTCCGGTATCCGGTCCATGGTGCCCCACGCCACTGACAACGCAGGTCACAGCGGCCGAATTCACTTCGCGGACGGGCCCACTCCCTCGCGCGGAGGGGTTCCTTCCTGACAGGCTCGGACCCGTGACATACGTAGTGACCGTGGACACCTGCATCCCGCAAGGCACTCCGGAGATGGACCCGCTCCAGCGCGCCGGCGCCGTGGCGCTCATCGAGGACGGATTCGACTCGATCGGCGCCATCGAAGGACCCGACGGAGTGGAAGTCGATCTCCTCGACACGATTGTGGCCGTCCACCCGGGAGGCGCCCATCTGAAGGTCGTCGTGGACGCCCCGGCCCTGGAGTTCGCCGAGGACTCGGTGCAGGTGCTCGTGGACGAACTGCTGGAGCGCACCGAACTGCTCGCCGACTGGACGATCGAGCGGTGCGAGGTCGAGCTGCACCAGGACCTGGCCAGGGAGAGCCTCGACGCCGCCGACGGCCCCGACGCCCCGCCCGACGACCCCGCCGTCCGAAAGGCCCGGCACACCCAGCGCCGGCCGGACGAGGGCACGGAAGCGCCGTACGACGCCGAGACGAAAGCGGCGAACGTCCGCACCCACATGCTGCACCTCGCGCCCGAACTCCGCTCCTTCCCTCTGACCACGTTCGGCGCACCCCACGAAAAAGCCGAGGCCGAGTCCGAAGCGGTAGCCGAGTCCGAGTCCGAGTCCGAGGCCGAGTCCGCAGTCGCCCCGGAAAGCGCCAGGCTGGCCGCCGGCGCCCTGGTGTACGCGACCGACCTCCTGGTCGAGGAGCTCTTCGAGGACGTACAGGTCCTGACCCAGGAGGACGCCACCGTCGCGGAATGCGAAGGCCCCCTGTGGCACCTGGAACGCCTCCCGGACCGCTACGCCCTCCAGTACGACGCCCACTTCGCCCGCCGCTTCCTGGTGACCGTGATCGCCCTGACCACCCGCTTCACCGACGGAAGCTTCCAGCGCCTCGGCTGCGTCGCCGAGGAGATCGCCCTGAGATTCCTCCTGATCCAGGCGACCACGACCCTGGAACTCCACGGCCTCCTGGACGACGACGTCTCAGCCGCTCTCGAGGCGTTCGCGGACAACGTCTACGAGGACACCGATCACGAGTGGCTCTACGACGTCCCGCCGCACGCCACCGAGGAACCTCCCCTCGACCCCGCCCCCACGGCCTTCAGATCCTGGTTCACCCCGAGAGGCCTGCCCCAGTGACTTGACGCTGCTTCCGGTCGACGGGCCGGTCCCGGAGGAGGGCCGGTCCCGGAGGAGGGTCGGCCCGCACCACCCCGAGGGACCCGACAGGCGCGTCGAACCGGGACAAACCGACTCCCGCGCGAGACGCTGCCCGACATGACCCCACCCCCCTCCTCCCTGCCCTCCTCTTCCTCCCCGTCCTCCTCCCCTTCCTCACGCTACGAAGACCTCACCGCGCTCTACATCAACTGCACCCTCAAACCGTCCCCGCAGCTCAGCCACACCCAGGGCCTGGTCGACAAGAGCCGCGCGATCATGGAGGGAGCGGGGGTGACCACGGACGAGTTCCGGGCCGTCGACCAGGACATCGCCACCGGCGTCTACCCGGACATGACCGAGCACGGCTTCGCCACGGACGCCTGGCCGGCGCTCCACAAGAGGGTGATGGCCGCCGACATCCTGGTCCTGGCCGGACCGATCTGGCTCGGCGACAACAGCTCGGTGACGAAGAAGGTCGTCGAGCGGCTCTACGGCTGCTCGAGCATCCTCAACTCCCAAGGCCAGTACGCCTACTACGGCCGGGTCGGCGGCTGCCTGATCACCGGCAACGAGGACGGCGTCAAGCACTGCGCCATGAACGTCCTCTACAGCCTCCAGCACCTCGGCTACACGGTCCCGCCGCAGGCCGACGCCGGCTGGATCGGCCCCGCCGGCCCCGGACCGTCGTACCTCGACCCCGGCTCGGGCGGCCCGGAGAACGACTTCACCAACCGCAACACCGCCTTCATGACCTGGAACCTGATGCACCTCGCGGCCCTCCTCAAACGCTCCGGCGGCGTCCCCGCCCACGGCAACCAGCGCTCGGAATGGGACGCCGGCTGCCACACCGACGCCCCCAACCCGGACTACCGCTGACCGTCGGCCGTGCCGTGTTCACGGTGCGTCCGCCTCCGCCTCGAGATCCTCCCGCAGGCGGCGCAGATCGTCCGCCGGCCGCCCCAGACCGTTCAGCCGCAGCCGGGATGCCTCAGTGCGGGCGTCGGGGTGCACCGTGAAGGCCAGATTCGCCGCCTGTTGCACCATCCACTGGGCGTAGGCCAACAATCGCTCCGCGTACGCCTGCGCCCGCACGAGGTCGGGTTCGGTGAGCCGGATCTCCCGCAGCCGGGCGCTCAGGCGGAGCAGGGCCGAGCTCGCGTCACCGCAGTCCCGGGCCGCCCGGCCGGAGACGGGACCCGGCTCCCCGCACGCGGCCACCGCCGCGTCGGCGGACCGCTGGGCGGCCACCGCCTCGTCCAGCACCGCCAGCAGCGCTCGCAGCTGGGCCGGGCGCGACGGACGGGGCGCCGTGGACCGGGCACCACGGCGCGCGCGGAGCGGGAAGACCCGCCACCGGACGGCGCCTCCACCGGGCGAGGACACGGACATGGTTCCTCCTGGTCGGCGCGGCTGGACCAGGGCCGCCGGCGGACGCGCCCGCGGCTGCGGCGAGCCCCGTCACCGGCACCCCCTGAACGGCAGTGCGCCCTTCCAGTGTGCGCCGCCGGGAGAGCGGACGCTCAGACCCGAGGAGCCTCCGCGAGGGTGTGGGCGACGAGAGCGTCGGCATGACCGTGACCCATTCAGTGCTTCGTCAGGGGCGAGGAGCGGATGAGGTCCTTCCACTCCGATATCGGTCGGCCGTACTTCAGCCGAAGACAGTCGACCGCCGCTTTCGCACTGCACTCGGTCACACCTCTGTGGCGGCGGCCCGCGACGCCTCAGCGGGCACGTTTCCAGGCCAGGATCGCCGCCCAGCCGAGGAGTGTGCTGATGAACAGGTCGCCGACGACGGGGACGGTGTCAGCCTCGGTGGTGGCGCTGACGACACCCCCGATGGCGAGACTGGCCAGGAGCAGGCCAAGCAGTAGCCAGATGAGCTTCACGGGTCCCCTAGGAGAAGCGGCGAGGGCGACACCCTAGCGCCTCTGCATGAAGCCGAGTTCGCAAGCCGGGACGGGGGAGGCCCAGGCTCGGTCCTCTGACCTGCCGTGCAGGTTGTGCCCCCGGCACGATTCGAACCTGCGGGCGCTGCCACTCAGTTGGACACGCACTTCAGGCGGGCACGTGGCGGGCACGCGCGGCGAGTGTTCAGTTCCCGGCATGCTGCTCGCGCGCTTTGCGACGTTTCGGCCGGGGACGGATGCGGTCGTGGGCCGCGCCGGCAAGCGTCACCCCGCCGATGATCAACATCACGATGGAAGTGACGCGGTACATGCCGGTTCCATAGATCGCCTCCCCGCCCGCCCAGAGCAGGCTGATACAGAACACGATCTGGCCGGCGATTCTCCGAATGTGCGGTGTCGTCATGTCGGCCCCAAGTCCGAGGTGCTGTCGCTGCTGCACCTTAGCTTCAGCGCAGCCGTTCCGCCTGGTCGTACTCGGCTGCCTTGAAGGTGGGCCAGTACGTGATGTGGGGTTTGGAACGCTCGATCATCGCCAGCAGCATCTCTCCGTGCAGGATGCGCACTCCTACCTCTGCCCCATCGAGGACCGCGAGGTTGTCGACCACATAGAGGTAGTAGTGCTCGAAGTTCGCCCTGGCGGCCGCCACTTGCCGTTCCTCCAGCGGAAGCGCCTCACTGCGCGCCGAGCGGCTGAAGGCCTTGACTTCGATCATGCGAGGCGAACTTTCGATGTCGTACGGGAGGCCCGAGGTACGGACGTCCTTGGGATCGCGGCCGGCGGCTCGCTCCAAGGCCATCACATGTGTGATCGCAGCCTGTTCGGTCTCCTTGTTCCCCACGACAACCCCCTGGTCCGCCGTCCCATGGTGGCGTGCAGACCTCAGTTTGGGAAGCTGAGGCGATCTAGGAGCCGTTGCACGACAGCGGACTGCTCGTCGCGCTGTCATTACAGCGGCGCGGGCACCCTTTGGTGGGCCCGTATCACCCCGTGCCGGGAGGGAGGAGACACCCGAGTTGTTCGAGATGGTCGTGCGTCCTGCTCGTCAACGCAGTGTTTGCCATCGAATTTCTGAATTCATTCAGGATGCGTGAATATCCAGGCTGTCCCGGGATTTCCCGGATCATCCGCACCGCTTTCGGAGAGATCCAGGATCTTGACCATGTCCTGTACCGAGAAGGCGGCGCTCTCCGTGCCTCGGCATACGAGTGCGGGACTGGCTCCATGAGCGCCGTAGAAGCGCGGCAGCAATCGTGGCGGCTGCGGAGAGGATGCCGAGCGCGACCGCTAGGATCATCGCTGATCCGTCGCGTGTGGCGTGCCGCTCGTAATCCGCGAAGCTGTTGAGTCGGCCACCCCTATCGGGCTTCGGGTAATGGTAGTGCCCCAACCCTGGAGGAATAGCCCTTTGCGGCTGGTCTCCGGCCGACATTGCCGATGGTGGGCCAGGTCACCGGGAAGGGCGGGTCACACCTTCTTGACGACGATCGTGTCCGGGACCAGCTTCTCCAGGTCGTCGACGTCCGAGGTGAAGACGGTGACCTGGCCCTTCTGCTGACGCGCAATGACGGCGAGCACTGCGTCGATCGCGTACTTGTGGCCGTGCAACTTGGCGTCGGCCAGGAGCCGGCGTGCCTGGCGGGCCTCGTCCTTCCCGATGTCGGCGACCTGGACCCTGGACAGTACCCAGTCCCAGCGCTGTTCGGTCGTTCTGCCGTCGTACGCCTCGACCAGGGTCATCGGCGACGTCACCAACTCGGCCTCCCCTCGCGCCGCGAGGTCGAGCCAGGCGATCATCTTCCGATCGCCGCGTACCGCGAGGGACAGGGCTTCACAGTCCACTACGAAGACACGGAGCGGCCGCTGTCGGTGCTCACCGGCCCGCTTCTTCACGCGGCTTCTCCGGCGTTGTGCTTTCCGGTGGCTCGACGCCGCTCGTGTTCGGCGTCGAGTTCCTCCAGCTCGTCGAGTGCCGCCGCGTGCTCGTCCTCGGTGACGGGGCCGTGTTCTTCCTGCAACCAGTCGGCCAGTTCCCGGAGCCGGTCCCGGTCGCGCTTGAAGCGCAGCGCTTCGGCGACGTATGCCGACAGGCCCCGCTCCGCTGCGTCCGCGCGGATCTCGTCCAGGAGATCCTCGGGGATCGTCACGGTTACCTTCTTGGTTGCCATACAAGAGACCATACTCCCGGTATCACGCTCCTTACCAGTGAGCTCGTGATCGACGCTCGACGCTCGACGGTCGGGCGGCCGAGGCGGAGTGTGGGCTGTGCATCATGATCCAACCGATGCTCCGCTCCACTGCCCAGCGCCTTTTCATTCGCGCCGTGCTCGACTGCGGCCTTTTTGAAGCCGGCGCCGCCCCGGCTCCTGGCGATGGTTGGGCAGGTACTTTTGACCTGGTCAAGGAGAAGTATTCCCAGGGCATTGCCGGAGAGGCTCGCGGCGGCGACGGTCACGGCGGGGGTCAGGCCGATCGTGTCGGCGAGGATGCCTCGGCACAAGCCACGAGGACGACTCTTCCGGGGCGCGGACGGCGCACAGCGAGCTCGAAGGCGGGAATGCCCCTCTCCGGGGGCCGCCCGCGAGCCGGATCCCGAAGATCACAGCCGGTCGGCTCCCAAATGGCTCGCAAAACAGGCCCGCAAAGCAGATCAGGCCCGGTACTGATCTCTCATCACCGGGCCTGACCTGGTGTTTCTCTGTCGGGGTGGCGGGATTTGAACCCACGACCTCTTCGTCCCGAACGCGATCAGACCCTCTCCTGACCTCGCTTCAAGGTTCCTGACCTTCTTGTTCAGCTCCAGCGCAGTCCATAACGGTCCGGTGGGGTCTTCGTACGGTTGCCGCGTTTGGCCCCCTGTTTGGCTCCCTGGAGTCTGCATGCGCAGGACGGGTCCAGGCCTGTTCAGAGCGCTGGTACGCCCCGCTTCGACGCCCAGGCCATCCAACCGCAAAGTGACTCCTGTGTCCGGGGCAAGGTCGTGCAACCAGAGCCACCAACGCGTCACTATGGGGTGACGCACTGTGGACATTGGCAAATCTGCCCGAGACAATCTTGACTCGTAGGGGGAAGTAGGCGGCCCTCCGCGTGGTAGCCGCCGTATGAGACGCACCAGGGGGGAGTGGCGTCATGACAGGGGGGCAGCCGTCTATGTCGCGAATCTGCGACGGCGAGTCTGTATTCCAAGGCGCTGAGGGGAACGTTGCCTGGTCGGGCGTCCGTTTGACGGCTGAGGTGATGGAGGACCTGGCGGATGGGCCGTGGGCTGAGAGAGTAGGGGACTTAGAGTCGAGTGCTGCAGTCATCGAGGAGCTGCGAGCACTGGCTACCACTGAGATGGCGGTGGAGACGCTGGGGGCCCTCCTCGCCAGCGAAGCTGAACCGCTGCCGTGGGAGGTAGGGGAGGCGCTGGCCGAAGTGCTCCTTGAGCACTGGCACTCGGTTGTCTGGGTATGGAATAACGCACGGGACAGACGCACCCGGAAGGCAAGCCTTCCCGGCGCCGACCTTGTCGGCCTTAGCGTGATCGAAGGTGAAGCGACCTTGTTGTTTGGAGAGGTCAAGTCGTCCTCAGACACGTCGGCACCGCCGAACGTTGTGTATGGGCGGTCTGGTCTGATCCAGCAACTGGAACGGCTGACCGACAAGAACATCGATCATTGGACACTGATCAAGTGGCTGCGGGCCCGCTGCTCTACGCAGGAGCATCGGGAGCTCTACAAGGCTGCTGCAGCGCGCTACGTCCAGTCACAAGGTCGGGACATACGTCTCGTAGGCTGTCTAATTCGAAACACGAGCCCAAACGAGAGGGATGTCAGCGTGCGTGGAGTGGCCCTCGCCCGTACGGTCGTAGAGCCTATGAAGGCTCTGCTGACGGCGTGGTACCTCCCTGTCACCATGGCTAGTTGGCCGGCGCACGTGGGGCTTGAGAACAGTGCCTGATCTCTCGTGGCTTGACGGATCACTCGACGCAGCCCTCGTCGAGAGGGTGAGCGAGCGAGCACAACAAAGTCTCATCACGTCTGCGATGAAACCTGTCCTTGCACAGGGGTTCTCGCTAGAGCCCGATTCTTCAGACGGTGTAGAAGAGGAAGTCAAGTTTACGGCTCAGTCTCTGGATCTCCTGGCTTGGGATGCGATTATGGAGGATCCAAAGAGCCTTGAGACTCGGAAACTTCGAAAAAGGGAGTTGCGTAACCTTCCTTCGTATGCCTTCTATGGTGTCGCTAATGAGCGTGAAATTTCTATGCGACTTCTAGGTGTTCCGCGGTCAGCCGCTCCGCGGATGGCTACCGCTATCTTTGGGGAGGAGAGTCCGTCGATTCGCGATGCTCGATCTCTCCTGGTATCTCGCGGCGAGGAAGTCTGGCGCTCCGCACTCGGTGATACTGGTACCGCCTATTACCGAGTGTGGAAAATCCTAGACGGAGTCAACTAGGGTGCTGCCGGGCTCAGCCAGTTCAGCCCACGGTGGCTGACCACCCTGCGTCAGCCACTGGAGGAGACTCTGGCGAAGGTCGGAGCGGACAGAGAATTCGGGCGCAATGCCGCCAGCGTCGCGGCGGCGGACGACAACGAGGCAGTGCCCTGGACGCTGCCACTGCACCGGCTTCAGGCGGTCGCCCTGGTCGGCATCGTCCGCACCGCCGCGGTGATCGTCCTGGCGGCGGTCTCTGGGATGCGCTCCAGCGAGCTCATGGAGCTGACGGTCGGCTGCCGCCGTCCTCCGGAGGAACCGGCCCCCGGCCTGACCCGTTACCGACTGGTCAGCAAGGTGATCAAGGGACAGGAACTTGGCGGCATCGTCGACGAGTGGGTCGTCATCGAGCCCGCATACCGCGCTGTCGAACTGATCGAACAGCTTCACCCCGACCCGCGCGAAGGCACCACACTCCTGGGGCGGTTCGCCTTCGACGTCCGCTACCGCTGGTTCCGGAACTGGGTCAACTCCCAGGCCGGACAACGACTCGGCCTGGCCCCGATCCCCACCGGACCAGTCACTCTGCGGCGCCTGCGACGGACCCTCGCGCTGGAGATGGCCTACCGCCCCGGCGGCGTCCTCGCGACCAAGATCCACCTCAAGCACATCGCCGTCGCGACCACCGAGGGCTACAGCTCTCGCCCCGGCGGAGCGCAGGCCGAGCTTCTGGCCGAGGTCAACAAGCATGAGAGCGACCGCAACCTCGACTTGGTCCTAGCTGAGTTCCGAAACTATCAGCAGGGCATTCTGCCCGCCGGACCGGGAGCCCGCAGCCTGACCGAGTTCTTCGCCAGCATCGACGAGAAGCTCGACCCCGCGACGGCCTCAGCGCCGAAGATTCAGCACAACGATCGCGACGTGCTCAACCTGCTGACCAAAAGCGCCAAGGTCCTGCACCTCGGTCCGGCGAACTACTGCTGGTTCACCGACCCCTCCCGGGCGCTCTGCCTCAAGCTGGCCGGCACCCCGACAGCGGACCGTCCTCTGGTCGGGATGTGTGACTCCGCCCGCTGTCCACAGGCCACCCATCATCCCTGTCACCGACCCGTCTGGGCTGAGTACGCCGAACGCACCGAGACGTTCATCGGCCAGCTCGGCACCACACGCAAGACCGAACGCACCCGGCTCCAGGCAGACCACGACCGGGCCCTCCGAGTCGTCGCCGAGATCGACGCTGCCGGCACCATCATGGACGAGGAGTCCGCATGAGAATCTCCGCAGCCCAGCGCACCGAGAACGAGAACCGCATCCGGGCGGCCATGGACCGGCTCCTGCGCGGCGAGATCCCGCCCGGCGGGAAATGCGACGTCAAGACCCTCGCCCGCGAAGCGGGCGTCGACCGCACTGCCTTCTACGGCACCCGCCCCTACACTCGCCTCCGCGTCGAGTTCGAGCGACGCCTCCAGGTCCTCCGGCAGGCCGGGGACATCCCCGACCCCCGTGAAGCCCAGATCACCCGCCTCAAGACGGAGATCGCCAAGCTCACGGAACGGCTGGCGCAGTCGGAGCAGACGGTCACCGAGCTGACGGACTTCCGAGCCGGAGCGCTGGCCCGGCTCGCCGCACAGCACGAGGAAATCGTCCGGCTCCGCGAAACGGCCGACACCTCGAACCGGGTCACCCGCCTCCCCGGCCCGCGCACGACTGTCATCGGGTCGTGCATCTGAGATGTTCCGCCGCCCCATTCACGGACACCCCGGAACGCGGGAACCGAGGACGCCATGACAACCACCTGACGGTCGGCGGGCCCGGTGGCTTCCGCTCAACGAATTAGCTCAGCGTCCGAGATCATGCGGTCCTCTTGGCGGCGATCCTGGCGCGCAGCGTGTCACGAACGGCGGGCCACTCATCTGCGAGCAAGCTGTAGTACAGCGAGTCGCGGCGGGTGCCGTCCTGGCGCCGCATATGGCTGCGCAGGGTCCCTTCATAGACCAGGCCAAGACGGGCCAGGGCACGTTGGGACCGCGTGTTGAGATTGTCAGTGCGCAGGGCGAGCCGGGCGAGCCGCAGGTCATCGAAAGCATGACTGAACAGCAACAGCTTCGACTCAGCGTTGTATGAGCCTCCCCAACAAGACCGATCGAACCAGGTCGCGCCGACTTCAGCGCGGCTCTCGTCGAGATCGATGTCATACAAGCTGGTGGAACCGATCACGGCACCGTCGTCACTACGTTGCACCGCGAAGCACCGCCGGGCAGGATCCGCGATCATCTGGCTCAGCATCGCGCGCATCTGCGTCACAGTCTCGGGACGTGGCCGCGGCATCCACTGCCATACCTCAGGATCGGACGCAGAGGGGAACAGCGCGTCGGCATGATCAGTGGATAACGGGACGAGACGGACCTCACTGCCGAGGAGAGCATCGTTCTTCACCGCAGCACACTAGAACGGATCATGACACGAGCGGGAGACCCCCAAGGCCGGCTCCTCGTCCGAAAGACCCATGAATGCTTTCAAACCGGTCCCACGAAGCGTCAGCCCAGCGTGAGCCACCGAATGCCCAGCCGTTCGACCCGTACGGTCTCCGCCGTGTCGAGCGGCTCGCGCCCGGTGACCTTGCGCAGGAACTTGAGCTGGTCCCAGCCGAGTTCGAGCGTCGCGGTCATCTGGTCCGGGCCGAGCAGCAACTCCAGCACGACATCTGCCGCCTGCGGGGTCAGCCACGGCTCACACCCCAGTGCTTCGGCCAGGTCCAGGCCATGGACGGCGACCTCGACCACCCGGGTGACCAGGAACTGCGACAGGAGCATCGCATCCCCGTGACGAGTACGCACCACGCGGTCCTCGGGCTCGGCACGGCACAGTCGGTCCACCCGCTGCCACGTCGCGGCGAAGTCCTTGGCAAGCGCGGCACCGCTGGCCTGCCCGGCCGCATGGTCCTGGGCCAAGGCGATGCGGGCCGTGTTGGTCTGCGGGGCGAAACGGTCGTCGGGCCGGTAGTACTCCACTGCGGACACCTCGGCCTTGTCCGGCGGCGGAGCATCCAGCATGTCGGGCAACCATGCGATCACCACTCGGACATGCCCCAACAGCTCATCCACGGACCAGGGTTCACACCGCGTCGGCAGCTCCCACTCCGCCTCCGACAGACCTGCAACCGCCCGGGAGAGTTCCCCGGCTTCGAGGCGAAACGCCTCCAGCACCCGGTCCTGATTCATGGTGATCAAGCTACCAACGGCCTCCACCCAGCCGATCAGGGAATGATATGCATCACTGCGAGACGGCGGAAACGCAACACCGCCGACCATGAACGTCGTGAACCCGCTCCCGAAGCGAGCACCTGCTCAATGGCAACACGGACTCCACCGCACACGGCCTCTGCGGACACAAGGCACAGCTTCGTGTCCCTGCTTTCTGACCATGGCATCCCCTTGGAGACCATCGCTCTGTTGGTCGGTCACACCAGTCAGGCGACCACGGAAGCGGTCTACCGGAAGCAGATACGTCCCGTGATCACGAGAGGCGCTGAAGCCATGGATGACATCTTTACCCAATGGCAAGGCGCCGATACGACCAAGGCGCGGGAAGACGGGGAGATGTTGTGACTGACCTTGCTTTGGCGTGTGCCGTGGCAGGCGCGCGCCAAAGCAGTCGAAGGGTGGGGGCCGGTCAAAGCTAGCCGGGCTAGCGGTTGCCACTACCTCGTTGCGCGGAGCGTGACCCGGCCAGTACATTGTGTACTGGCCGAGCAGCGGCCGCGGCTTAGCTTTCAGCCCGTGACTGGAAGCGCTTAGGCCCGAAGGTGCACCGCATCCTGTGTCTTCTCTCATCACGTTCGCCCTGACAGGCGTAGCGGATCACGGGGCTGTCGCGCTGGAAGCAGGATGAACAACGTGGTGGACAACCACAGTCTCAAGCGTGATGCAAGGCGTCTAAGCCCGGACACCGGGAAGGGCTACCAAGCCACGTTGAAAATTCTATGGAGCTTACCTCCCACCGCCCGAGTAGTGGCTAGTGCCCGTGGGGCTGTCATCGCGGGTGAGGATAGAGACCTTGACCAGCTTCTCGCCCGGTGGTTGGTTTTGCCCAAGAGTGAACGGTGGCGTGAGGCGCTGGAGACGGCGCTGTTGGATGACGACTTGACCCCTGTTCGGCTTGATGAAAATTGCCTCGGGGTTCTTCGTGTGTTGACGCGATCTGCGCACCGCCACTTGGTACCGCTATGGAAGCGACGGACTAGGCACGGACACGTCCTCTCACTCGACGCAACCGCGTTGGACGTCGTCGATGTGGACAGTTCTGAAGCCACCTTGCTGACCAGGGAGATTGGCGACGCACGGCTGAACTGGATCCTTGCGCGCCTGACGCAACAAGAACTTGAGGTAGTCCAGACGCTCGCCACGACTGGTAACTCGTGGGCGGAAGCTGCACTCCTTCATGGAATGGACGCTCAGGCAGGTGAGCGTCTTCGACGCAAGATTAGGCGTCTTGGAGCAGAACAGAGGCGTCGCCGTGAGGGGGAGTCGTGATGGGTACCCTCATGAACGCCGTACCCGAGATGCTGGGTGGATTCGGGGCAGGGCTTCTCATGGCCGGTGCTACCTGGATTGTCCGCAAGGCGCGATCGCGTGTCACGACCCGGCAGCAGCTCCGGCAGTACACCGTTCTCTACAGCGAGGATCTGGAAGGCCGTCCTGGGCGGTTCGCAAGCGCTCAGCCCGTTGGCAGCATTGTCCTTCACCGCAGTGAGGGGCGAACGCAACGGCTCATGCTGACAGAGACGCCACTATCCGACGGTACGTTTGCCGCTCAGCCGTTGGCTGACTAGCGTGTCGGGCCCGCAAACTCTCTGGTGACCAAGCACCGACGGTTCTTGCTCACCAGGGAGCTGGCGTTGTCCCTGCTCTGATCCTGGGCCCGCCGGCTCACGCTATCCCTGGAAGCGATCTTTTGAAGATTGCCGCTAGGGGCTGCATCGGGGGCAGTGTGGCGACGTTGGTCCGTCTGTAGAAGATCTAGACGAAATGGTGCGGCAAGATCAACAGTGTTTGGCCCCCCGTTTGGCCCCCGAAGCACGACAGAGGGCCAATCGCGATCAAGCGATTGGCCCTCTGACCAGCGTCGGGGTGGCGGGATTTGAACCCACGACCTCTTCGTCCCGAAGCAACTTGGGCGGGGGCAGTGCCTTGGGCTGGAGTTTATCTCACCTGCGCTGACGGTCCGCAGACGTTCGCGCTTGTTCGGCGCTGTTCGTGGGCGTTGTCACGCAGTTAGACACTCACCCCGCCCCTCGATGAGAACTACGGGCAACAGGGTCGCTGAAGTCATCTTCCCTAGCCGGGAGGATGCTGACGGCTCCGGCCGGTCACTGGCGGTTACTGCGGTTGCTGTACTCCTGTGCTGTACCGCACCCGTTGACCGCCGTCACCGTAGAGAGCCGGTAGGCAACAGTCATGGCTGCCAGAACTGCGAGATCCATCAAGATCAGATGGATCTGCTCGAATTGAGCGGGCAGTACTACCACGATGATCAGGATCACCCCCCATGTCCATGGCTGAGGGTTTGACACGGGTCGGTGTGTTGGGGTCAGACTCATAGCAGCGCCTCCACGAGGTGTTGTTGCCCGCTCGTATCGCTCTCGCCGGGAAGCCTGCGCGATATGGGCGGGCTGCTTGTTTGCCCATGATGGCGCGCTGGTGACGCCTCTCCAAACGAGGTTGGCACCGCCCAGTGGGAGAGCAAGTGGTCTCTATGGGGTGGTGGTTGTGTCCCCGACACTTGTGACGAGTTGAGACGGTGGAGACCACCTCAACGCTGCCACCTGCACTTTCCTCGGAAAGTGGATGCTTATACCACGCTCGTTGGCTAGCTGGGCACGGCAAGCAAGTTCATAACGACAAAACATCGCCCCGAAATGCCCAGATTCGACAGCAATTGATGCGTGACACACATCACTCAAATTCGAGCGTCACTTGCCCCAGTCGGCAGACTCCTGACTACGCGCCGTTCGCACGGCCGCCTCAACGACTTTGGTTACTAACCTCCCGCCGCACGGCCCACTCCCTTCACCACCACCCACCCCAGCTCCCATCCCGTCTGCCGTCGGCCCACACACCGTGGAGCGGGCGTGGTTCATGGCGTCCAGGTGGAGCGCGCCACTGTACGAACGACCTGGACGCCATGGGCCGCGTCTGCTCGGCTCTGCCTGGGTCGATGGCAGACGGGATGGGAGCCTCCCCGCGCCCGCCATCTACGGGCCGGCACTCGCGAACGGCGCCCCCGCCATCCTGGAGCCTGAGCGCCCCCGCCGGAGGCTCGTCTTTGACCGCGATCGCCTTCGTGCGGCTCTCTACTCTCGGGCCGTAGCTCGCTGCGGCCCCAGGGGGCCGGCCCCGGCGCCGAAGGCGCAGAGGGGCCGGGCCTCAGGGGCCAGCCCGCGCTTGCGCGGGCACTTGATGATGTAGGGAAACCTGTAACAGGTGATCATGGTGGGACTTGGGAACTGGTGATCAGCGCCGTTCTGGCGTCTGGGTGCTGCTGCCTCGTGGTGTAGAACCCTGGTTATGGGGAGTGAGCGGCAAGAGTTGATGAAGGCGCTCGGGGCGCGTCTTCGTGTGCTTCGCACTGAGGCTGGTCTGACTGGTGCCGTGCTGGCCAACCTGGCCAGTGTGGGTCAACCGACGGTGTCCAAGGTGGAGAACGGCCGGATGGTCCCCAGTGTCGACGTGCTGGGCCGCTTGTCTCGCGCTCTCGACCTCGACGAGTCGACCGCTCGGGAGGTGCGTGACCTCCTGGTTGCTGTGGAAGCTGCACCGAACGTCGCCGAAGCTCCTGGTGAAGACATGCCCGCTGAGTCCACCTTCGACGAGGTGGCGCGGTCCGCCCGGCTGATCCGTTCCTTCCAATGCGTCGTCCTGCCGGCCATGCTCCAGAGTGCGGAGTACGCCCGGCACGTGTTCGACAGTACGCCGAACGTCACCCCTGAAGCCGTCGGCCGTGCGGTCGCTGCCCGTGTCGAGCGGCAGAGTCTCTTGTACGAGCCGGGGCGGGAATCGGTGTTCGTACTGACAGAGGGTGTGTTGCGCACCTGGCCTGGGACTCCTGCGCTGATGCTCGCCCAGCTTGACCGGCTGCTGGCTGTCGAGAGTCTCAGTACGGTCCGCCTCGGCGTCATCCCGTGGCGTCAACCTGTACCCGTCATGCCACGTCACGGGTTCACGTTGTGTGATCGCTCGGCGGTCGTCGTAGAGACCTTCCGAGGGGAGCGGATCTTGGACGGCTCCGCCGAACTCGCTGCGTACGAGGACGAGTTCAGCCGCTTCGAAGCAGCCGCGAACTTCGGGGCCGACGTGCGGGAGCTCCTGCTTCAGGTGATGAAGGACTTCCGAGACCTGGGCGACTCCACCACTCAATAGAGGAATAATTCCTCTGAATGCCTGGCCCGTCAGTTGTGCGTCGGAATACTCTGCTCCTTGCATCGTCTAGCCCCCTAGACGCGGAGGAGCGTTCCCATGCCCAAAGAGTGGTCCCGCATCTTTCCCGGACAAGCGTGGCAGGTGGCCGAAGCCCGTCACTTCGTCGCTGGCTTGCTCGAGGATGAAGCCTCAGGCCTTGTGGATGACGCCGTCCTGGTCGTCGGCGAACTGGCGGCCAACGCTGTCCGCCACACCCGGAGCGGCTGGTACCGAGGATGGTTCCTCGTGGTCGTCGGCTTTACCGACGACATCGTCCGCATTCAGGTCGTCGACCAGGGCGGCGACGATGAACCCCAGGTGCGGAGCGTACGCAGTCCTGCGGACCAGGGCGGCCGCGGGCTGATGATCGTCTCGGCCTGCTCCAAGAACTGGGGCGTGAAGGACCGGCCCGCCGGTGGGCGCTGTATCTGGGCCGATCTGGCGCGGGTGGGCACGTGATGGTGCGGCGTGCGTCGGTGGTCGCTTGGTGTCTCGTGGGCCGTGGGAGGTGAGCCCCAAAGGTGTGCCCAGGCGCCTGGCCGCGTTCTACGTGATCGGGGTGCAATCGGGACGGCGTATCGCGCCCGTTCTGTCTAGGGCCCTAGACTCCTGGGTACTGCTAGGAGGTGAAGTCATGTCGGACGAGTTGCAGCGCATCATGGCTATCGATGATCCCTACCGGCTCCTGCGGGAGGTCACGACCCGTTTGGCCGACGCACAGCAAGAGGTGACCGAACTTGCCCGGCTCCGTCGACGCGTGGTTCAGGATCTCCACGCGCAAGGGCTGTCGTACGCCCAGATCGCCACGAAAGCCGGTCTGAGCCGTGGGCGCATTCACCAGATCCGGCATACCGGGCCAGCGCCGGAAGGGGCCTTCCTCGGTCGCGGGGCAGTTGTCATCGCGACTCCGCTCCGGCGGGACGATGAACGCGGGCGCACGGTCGTCGCCGTGGACGACGTCAGTTCCGGCAAGCGGCTGGAAGACCTCGCGCGGTCGTACGGTCTCGATGTCACCTCCGAGCACGTTCCGGTGAGCGGTGAGATCGACCTTGACCGTAACGGCCTGGTCGTCGTCTGTGGTCCGCGCATGTCTCAGCAGATGTGGGACACGTACGCCCAGGATCCGGTGCTGAGCTGGGAGCAGGCAGAAGACGGCCCGTGGACCGTCGTCGACCGGCGGACCGGAACCGTCTACCGGTCCGGACAGGACAGCGATCCGGGCCGGCCGTACGACGTGGGATACGTCGGCAGGTTGCCTCGGCCCGATGGCAACGGCTCGGTACTCGCGATCGCCGGTATCCACACCCAAGGTTCCCTCGGCGTCGTGCAGCTGCTCGCCTCCGACCTCAACACGCTGTGGGGACAGGTGGGTGAGCATCGCTTCTCCACCCTCGTCGGTGTCGAGTACGACCCTGAGACCAGCGAACCGCGGTCCGTCGAACTGCTCACCCCCCTCTACCGGCACGACGAGGAGCCGACGGCGTGAGGGTAGCCCTCGACTCACAGCCCGCCGAACCGGGCCGGGAGAACGAGGACTTCGCCGCCGCCGCTCCCGGAGCGGCTGTCCTCCTGGACGGCGCGGGCGTGGCCGACGCGGAAACCGGCTGTACGCATGGCGTCGCCTGGTTCTCCTCGACGCTGGGCGGGCTGCTGCTGAGCGCCATCACGGCGTATCCCGCTCGGCCTCTGGCCGTGTGCCTGGCCGACTCGATCCGCGCTGTCCGGTCGCTGCATGAGGGGCTATGTGACCTGGTCCATCGGGCCAGTCCCACCAGCACGGTGATTGCCGTACGTGCCCGCGCCGGCGTCCTGGAACACCTCGTACTCGGTGACTCGTCCCTCCTCCTGGGCAACAAAGACGGGGGGCCGACTGTCGTTACAGATCAGCGACTGAACGAGGTAGGCAAGCGGCTGCGCGGTCCGGTCGACGCGTTGCCCACCGGTTCGCCCGAGCATGCCGCCGCGCTGGCCGAGTACCGGGATGCTCTGACGGGATTCCGGAACCGGCCGGGTGGCTTCTGGATCGCCGGGCCCGAACCGCGGGCGGCTGAACACGCCCTCAACGGGGCGGCGCCTTTGGACTCGCTGACCTCCGTGACGCTGCTGAGCGACGGCGCGACTCGGCTCGTCGACCGCTTTGAACTCGCCACGTGGCAAGAAGCGTTGGCCGTTCTCGGCACCTCGGGGCCTACCGAACTGATCCGTCGCGTCCGAGACACGGAGGCCGGCGACTCGGAGGGGCGACGCTGGCCGCGAGGCAAGGCACACGATGACGCAACCGCCCTCCACTGGGCGTTGTCGTAGTTCTGCCGCCTGCCGAGACTCGCTCGTATACCCCCCTAGACAGTTGATGGGTCGTCGGTTTACTGTTGTCGTCAACCCCCCTAGACAGTTAGGGCGGGTCGCCTCCCTTGCTGTCTAGGGGGGTATCCAGATCGAAACAGTGAGGTTCAGGAAATGCGTGTCATCCCCGTAGACGTCTCCGCCGCGACGCTGCTCGTCACCAAGCTGCCGGAGGTCAAGGTGAAGGACCGTCAGACCGGTGAGGTAGCCGTGGATCCGGCCACGAACCAGCGGCTCATGGTCCTGGAACTCGTGTTCATCGCGGCGGGCGGTTCGGACATGATCAAGGTGACCGTGCCGGAGCCGGGCATCGGTGAGGGCCTGGTCATGGGCGCCCCGGTCGTCCTGTCCGGGCTCATCGCGCGGCCGTGGGAAAGCGAGTTCGGCGGACGCATGCGGCACGGCATCGCGTACCGGGCCGACGCGGTCATGGTCAACGCCCCGGCTCCGGTACAGGGCTGAGCGGCCATGACCAACGCCATCTGGACGCTGACGCTCTGCTTGCTCACCCTCGCCGGGCTGCTCGTGCTGCGGCGCCAGTTCCCGGTCGCCTTCTGGTGGCTCGTCGGGTATCCGCTCGTCGCGCTGCGCGTGCTCACCACGTACCGGGCCACGATGGACGCCTGTGGTCTGACGGTCCCGGCTTCGGCCGTCCGTCGGGCCACGGCTCGCCTGGTCGGGAGGGAAGCGGCTCCCGTACCGCCTCGTCGGACATTCCCGCGGCCCACCGGGGCCGGCCTGGTGATGCGGCTGCGGATGGCGACCGGGCAGGCTCCGGAGGACTTCATGGCCTCAGCCGACCGGTTGCGGCATGCCTGGGCGGCTCATGCCGTGCACATCCGACCGACCAAGCCGGGATGGCTCGAACTGCGGCTGATCGGCTGGGATGTGCTGGCGGACGTACGGCCTCCTGTGCGGTGGCGTAAGGGTGGCGGTCCGCTGTCTCTGCCGCTGGCGCTTCGGGATGACGGGCACTGGCACGTGCGGGACTTCCGTACCGTGCCGCATGAACTCATCCTCGGCGCCACGCAGTCCGGGAAGTCCGTCTACCTGCGCAACCTGGTCTGTGGCCTGGCACGGCAACCGGTCGTGCTCGTCGGCATCGACTGTAAATGGGGCGTCGAACTCGCCCCGTTCGCGCCCCGCCTGTCGGCCCTCGCCGACACCCCGGACCGGGCGAACGACCTCCTTGACGTCCTCCTGGAAGAGATGGAGGCCCGTTACCGGCTCATCGGTCTCAGCTCCGCCGCCGGGCCGGATGCCGTCCTCACCTCGGACCTGTGGGGGCTGCCGGAGAAGGTGCGCCCGGTGCCGGTCGTGGTCGTCGTCGACGAGGTGGCGGAACTCTTCCTCGCCGCAAGCCGGGACGACGAGAAGCGGCGCGATGCCATGGTCACCAAGCTGATCCGCGTCGCCCAGCTCGGTCGCGCGGCCGGCATCTTCCTCGAAGTGTGCGGGCAGCGCTTCGGCTCCGAACTCGGCAAGGGCGCCACCATGCTCCGTGCCCAGCTCACCGGCCGTATCTGCCACCGTGTCAACGACGAGTCGTCGGCGAACATGGCGCTCGCCGACATCTCCCCGGAAGCGGCCCTCGCCGCAACCGCCATTCCCTCCGAGCGTCCCGGCGTCGCCATCGTCGGTGACTCCTCCGGCGGCTGGTCCCGTGCCCGCTCCCCGCATCTCACCCTCGACGAAGCGGCGGCAGTCTGCCGCGCTACCTCCGCTCTCGTGCCGGAACTGCCCCGCCTCGACGCCTTCCGGCCCGTCGTCACTGCCAACACCGACGGATCGACGCCGTCCGTCACCCCTGCGCCGACCGTGCGCCCGGTGACTGAGTAGCCGCACTCCTCTCCCCACGGTCGGCGTGACCGCATCGCGCCAAGTCCCTACCCCTCCCATGCCCGAAACTCAAAGGAGACGAGCCGATGCGTGCCCACCTCGCCCGCGTGGACGCCGTGATCGTGCAGGCCGTCATCGCGGGCGCCCTGTCCTTCGCCCACCTGCACGACATTGCGGAGGCGGCCGGACAGGGCGGCTGGAAAGCGTGGGCCTACCCGGTCAGCGTTGACCTGCTGCTGGTTGCCGCCTGGCGTCGGATGCCTGCCCAGCAGCGTGCCGGACAACCAGCCGGGGGAGCGCGGCTGTGGTTCCTGGTCGCCCTGGCCGCGTCCCTCGGCGCCAACATCGCCACGGCCGGCCTCCTCGACCTGGACCACGTCCCCGCGTCGCTCCGGGTCGTGGTCGCCGGATGGCCTGCCGTTGCCTTCTTCGGCGGAACACTCCTCGCGCACGGACCGCACACCTCCGAGCCGTCTTCGACCTCGGTGGCGTCGGATCCGGATGCCGGACGGCCCTCGGTCCCGCCTGTGGTCGACGAGCCCCACCGTGACGCCCTCCCGGCGTCGCCACCGGAAACCGTCTCCGAGGTGGTCACCGTCCCGGCGCCTGCTCCCGTGGTCGCCCTTCCGCCCGCCCTCGTCGACCGTGTCCGCGCCCTCGCAGAAGAGCACCAAGCCGCCACCGGCCACCCCGCCGACCCCGACGCCGTGCGCGTCCGGCTCGGTCTGCCTCCGTCCATGACGCCCGCCGTCGCAGCCCACCTCTGAGAAGGGAGACCGGCATGCGTCCCGCTATCCGCTCGGCACTGGAGTACGCCGCAGAGCTGACCCGCCGCAACCGGCTCGTCGAAGCCCTCGCCGTCGGCGAAGCCGCGATCAACCAGGCCACCGACGACGAACAGCCCGAGATCCGTCAGTGGCTCGCCGACCACATCGACGACTTCACCGGAAAGGACGCCCACTGATGTCCAGCCCCCGCTTCCGTAACGTCCGCCGCTTCGGTCCCGTACAGGTCGCCTCGTTCCTCGCTCGTGGCCGTAACCGCCATCTCGCCGCCTGCACGGCTCCGCGCTGCGACTTCTCCGCCGAGTACGACAGCCGTTCCGCCGCCGAACTCGCCGCCCGCACCCACCGCTGCAAGGCCTGACAGGAGATCCGCCATGGACGTCCCCCTCTGGTTCGCCGTGCTCGTCGTCGCCGTCCTCGGCATCCAGCTCGCCCGTCCGCCGTGGTGGCTGGTCGCCCTGCTGCTCCTGGGCGGCTACCTCGTCGCGAACAGCGTCCTCGCGCCGGCCGTCGCCACTCTCCTCAACTGATCACGCCCGAAGGGACCATTCACGTGTTCACCCCGAAGTACCCGCCGCAGGACACCGCCCCGGCTCCCGCTCCGACGGCTCCGACCGTCTACAGCCCGGTGCCTTACGTCCCTGCCCACACCCCGGTTCCGCCTGCCCCGTCCGGCAATCGGCCGGCCGTTCAGCTCACCGCTGGCAGCACGCTCGCCCTGGTCGCCGGGGGCGGCGCCGTGGTCCTGGTCGTGGGCGCGGTCCTGGTCTCCATGCTCCTCGCCGTCGCGATCACCGCCGCCTCCGTCGCCGTGTGCGCGGTCGTCGTCCGCTCGATCCTCAAGGAGAACAAGGCGTGACCGACTCCGCCGCCATGGCGGGCCTGGACCCGGCCGCCCTCGCCGACGTGCTGAGGCTGGCCGGGTCCTCCAGCTTCGACCGTATCCAGGACCAGATTCGCCGTACGGGCGGTTGCTCCGACCCGATCCACCTCCAGGGCGCCACCGTCACCCGTGACCGGGCCTCCGGTCAGGTCCTCCACAGCTACAGCACCGACAGCGAACCTGGCGGCCGTCTCCGCGTTGCGTGCGGCAACCGCCGCGCATCTCGCTGCCCCGCATGCGCCTGGACGTACGCGGGCGACACGTACCACCTGATCCGCGCGGGCCTGGTCGGCGATCCAGCAAAGGGCACCCCGGACACGATCCGGGACCACCCCCGCGTGTTCGCGACCCTGACCGCCCCGTCCTTCGGGCCGGTCCACAACCGCCCCGGTAACCGCCCCTGCCGCTGCGGCACCCGCCACGACGAGGACGCGCCCGAACTCGGCACCCCGCTCGCCCCGGACGCCTACGACTACACGGGCGCTGTGCTGTGGAACAACCACGCCTCCGAACTGTGGCGTTACTTCACGATCTACCTGCGCCGCGAGATCGCCCGCCGCGCTGGTCTCACGCAGAAGGAAGCCCACGCACAGTCCCGCGTCGCCTTCGGCAAGGTCGCCGAGTACCAGAAGCGCGGTGCCGTGCACTTCCACGCCGTGATTCGCTTCGACGGGCCGGACGGGCCCGACTCGCCGCCCCCGGCCTGGGCCACGCTCGACCTCCTCGCAGAGGCGATCAAGGCTGCTGCCGCTCGCGTCGCGGTCGACGTGCCTCCGGCCGGTGACCAGCCGTCCCGCGTCCTGCGTTGGGGCGCCCAACTCGACGTACAGCCGATCGGTGCCTTTGGTGATGGTGAGGAGATCACCGAACAGGCGGTGGCCTCGTACGTGGCCAAGTACGCCACCAAAGCCGCCGAGACCACCGGCACCGTTGACCGCCGCATCGGCAACAAGGAAGTACTCATCCTGCTCGACGTGCCCGAGCATCCGCGTCGGCTCATCTCGGCCTGCCTCGACCTGCACCCGCTCTACCCGGAGCGCAAGTTGCGGGACTGGGCTCACATGCTCGGCTTCCGCGGCCACTTCTCCACCAAGTCCCGCCGCTACTCCACCACCCTCGGCGCCCTCCGCCAGGTCCGCGCCGACTACCGCGCGCAGCAACAGCGCGAAGCCCTCGGCCTGCCCGACCCCGATGCCCCGGAGGCAACGACGCTCACCCTCGCCCACTGGTCCTACGCCGGCCACGGCCACACCCTCGGCGAATCCTGGCTCGCCGCCACGATCCGCCGAGACATCGAACTCAACCGCGAGACCGCCCGCGAAGCCCTGAGAGACGAACCCGACCTGCACGGAGCCGCTGTATGACCACTGCTGCCCCCGAACTGCTCACCGTGCCGGAGGTCATGACCCGGCTCAAGGTCGGCCGGACCAAGGTGTACGACCTCATCCGGACCCGCCGCCTGGTCTCCATCAAGGTCGACGGATGCCGCCGTATCCCGGATGACGCCGTACGCGCCTTCATCCGACACCAGATGGGAGACGCGGCCTGATGACCAAGCGTCGTAGCCGTGGTGACGGCGGCCTGCACTGGGACGAGAAGAGACAGCGTTGGATCGCCACGGCGAACTTCGGGTTCGATCCCAGTGGCAAGCGGATCGTCAAGCGGGGGAGTGGCAAGACCAAGACGGAGGCGAAGAACAAGCTCAAGGAAGTGTTGCGGGACCACGAAGACGGCCTCGCGATCGCCCCGACCAACTACACGGTGAAGGACGCGGTCAAAGACTGGCTCGCGTACGGCCTGGCTGGCCTCGACTCCAGCACCCTCGAAACCACCACGCTCCTCAGCGAGAAGCACGTCATTCCGTCGCTCGGTGCTCGCAAGCTCCGCGACCTCAGCGCGGAGGAGGTTGACCGTTGGCTGGCCACGAAAGCCAAGACGCTCAGCACCCGCACCCTCCAGTCAATCCACTCGTACCTGAACCGCGCGGTCAAGCGTGCCATGGCGCGAGACAAGGTGAAGCGCAACGTCGTCGAGCTGTGCTCGGTCCCCCAGGGGCAGGCTGGACGCCCGTCCAAAGCGCTGACCTTCGCGCAAGCTGAGTCCGTGCTCAAGGGCGCCGAGGGGACCTCGATGCATGCCTACATCGTCCTCGCCCTGCTGACCGGCGCTCGCACCGAAGAACTCCGGGCCCTCACCTGGGACCACGTCTTCCTGAAAGGCCGACCCGAGATGGACCCGCCGCAGCCTCCTCACATCGCCGTCTGGCGGTCGGTCCGGCGCACTGGGGACACCAAGACCCGGAAGTCTCGGCGCACGCTCGCTCTCCCGGCCCGCTGCGTCGAAGCTCTCTGGCAGCAATTCGAAGATCAGGGCTGGGATCGACTCGCCGCCGACGAGAAATGGGAGGAACACGGGCTCGTCTTCTCCTCGGCCGTCGGCAAGCCGCTCGACGCTGCCAACGTCCGGCGCGCCTTCCGCCAGGCGCTCAAGGACGTCGACGGGGTGAACGCCGACGAGTGGACGCCGCGGGAGCTCCGGCACAGCTTCGTGTCTCTGCTCTCCGACCGTGGCGTCCCGTTGGAGGAGATTTCCCGGCTCGTCGGCCACTCCGGTACGGCCGTGACCGAGGAGGTCTACCGGAAGCAGATCCGGCCTGTGATCCAGACTGGTGCCGTGGTCATGGACGGCATCTTTGGAGCCGCGTCGCAGCAGCCGTAGGCACGCAGCGAGCACTCAGGGATCGATAGTCACGCAGATAGACACGCAAACGCTGAGGGCCGGACTACTGACGTCAGTAGTCCGGCCCTCACCTGGTGTTTCTCTGTCGGGGTGGCGGGATTTGAACCCACGACCTCTTCGTCCCGAACGAAGCGCGCTGCCAAGCTGCGCTACACCCCGATGTCGCTGCTTGTCCTGCTTGTCGCGGCGACGTCGTTTACTTTAGCCCACTGGTGGCTGGAGACGAAATCCGGTTTTGGCACGGTGGCGGATCGGGTTGGGGCAGGTGTGGTCGAGGGCCACGAGGAGGACTGCCAGGGCGTAGAAGGAGAGGCCCAGGAGGAGTGCGTTGGCGAGGGTGTGCTTGAAGCCGTGGGCCTCGGCGTCGAGGAGGGGGTAGAGGTAGCGGCCCGGGGCGCCGGAGTGGATCAGTTCGGCGCGGATGAGGAAGAACGCCAGGTAGGCCAGCGGGTAGAGCATCCATGGCGCCGCCTGGCGCAGGCGCATGCGGGCGGGTGGTGTCAGCAGCAGCCAGTCCAGCAGGGCGGCCGCCGGTGTCACCGTGTGGAGGAGGTGGTTGGCGACGGCGTGCCAGCCGGTGGGGGCCGTCGTCGCGCTCGTCACCGAGAACGGGGTCGTCGCGTCCGCCAGGAGCAGGTGGTACACCAGGCCGGTGATCGTGATGTAGAGGAGTGCCGCGCCGGTCAGGGCGGAGGAGAGCGGGTTGCGGGCCGACCAGGCGCGGCGGGCCGAGAGGAGGGTGACCAGGGCGAGCAGCAGGTTGCTCTGGACCGAGAAGTGGCTCAGTGCGTGCCGTGGGCTGCTGAGCAGGACGGCCAGGATCACGGCCGTGGCCGCCGTGCCGACGAGCAGCAGGCGCAGGACGGCGGCCAGGGGGCGGCGTACTGGTGACACCACCGCGGAGGCGGGGACGAAGGAGGGCAGGAGCGCGTGGGTCCGCGGAATCGCGGGCAGGTCCGGGATGTCCCTGGGTATCGGCGCGGTCATGCCCTCACGCTAGGCAGGTGGGGCAAAAGGGGCGATACGGGTGGTCCGTACGAGGGAGCCGGCCGGCTTCAGCTGTCTCACAAGCCCCAGCCGTCGCCCGTGAACCGCAGCCCTACTCCTTCTCCACCAACGTCAGCAACGTCACCTCCGGTGGGCACGCGAACCTCACCGGGGTGTAGCGGTTCGTGCCGCAGCCCGCCGATACGTGCAGGTACGACGTGCGTCCCTCCGCCGTGTGGGTCGACAGGCCTTTCACACGGTCAGCGTCCAGGTCGCAGTTGGTGACGAGGGCGCCGTAGAAGGGGATGCAGATCTGGCCGCCGTGGGTGTGGCCGGCCAGGACCAGGGGGTAGTCGTCCGCGGTGTACGCGTCCAGGACGCGGAGGTAGGGGGCGTGTACGACGCCCATCGAGAAGTCGGCGGAGGCCGAGGGGCCGCCGGCCACCTGCGCGTACCGGTCCCGCTTGATGTGGGGGTCGTCCAGACCCGTCAGCTCCAGCGACATGCCGTCGATCTTCAGCACGCCCCGTGTGTTCGTCAGGTTCAGCCAGCCCGCCCCGTCGAAGCCTTCCCGCAGGTCCTCCCACGGGTTGTGGACGACGCCGACCGCGGGAGGGTTGCCGTTCAGGCCGTGGCGGCCCTGGGTCTTCTCCAACAGGTAGCGGGCGGGGTTGCGCGGCTTCGGGCCGTAGTAGTCGTTCGAGCCGAAGACGTACGCTCCCGGGAACTCCATGAGCGGACCCAGCGCGTCCAGGGTCTCCGGCACGCCGTCGGGGTCGGAGAGGTTGTCGCCCGTATTGATCACGAAGTCGGGGCGCAGGCCGGCCAGCGAGCGCAGCCAGCGCTGCTTCTTGCGCTGGCCGCCGACCATGTGGATGTCGGAGACCTGCAACACGCGCAGGGGGCGCATGCCGGTGGGGAGTACGGGGACCGTCACTCGTCGGAGGCGGAAGGAGCGGGCTTCAAAACCCGCCGCGTAGGCCAGACCGGCGGCGCCAGCCGCCGCGATGGACAGAGGTACTCCGTATCGCGCGCGCATACCTCCATCGTGTCAGACCCGTGGCGCATGGCTGACAACCCGTCGGCCACCCTCCCCTAAATGAAGGGGCACCGGGCCTGTCACACCTGCGACAATCGACGGCATGACCACGCTCAAGTCGAAGCTGCAGGAAGACCTCAACGCCGCGATCAAGGAGCGCGACGAGCTCCGCTCCTCGACGCTCCGGCTGACGCTCACCGCGATCACCAAGGAGGAGGTCGCGGGCAAGCAGAAGCGCGAGCTCTCCGACGACGAGGTGCAGAAGGTGATCACCCGGGAGGCCAAGAAGCGCCGCGAGGCCGCCGAGGCCTTCGCCCAGGGTGGCCGCGCCGAGTCGGCCGAGCGGGAGAAGGCGGAGGGCGAGCTGCTCGCCGCGTACCTGCCGAAGCAGCTCAGCGACGAGGAGCTGGACGACATCGTCGCCCAGGCCGTCGCGGAGGCGAAGGCGGCGGGCGCGGAGGGACCGCGGGCCATGGGTGCCGTCATGAAGATCGTGAACCCGAAGGTGGCCGGCCAGGCCGAGGGCGGCCGGGTCGCCGCGGCGGTGAAGAAGCTGCTCGCGGGCTGACGGCCCCGCACTCGAGCGGCGCCGCCCGCACTCGAGCGGCCTCCGCACACGAGCGGCCTCCGCACACGAACGGCCCCCGCGCCGCCGTACCGACTTCCATGCGGTACGAGAGCGCGGGGGCCGTTTTCCGTGAAGCCGGCGGCGCGGGGCCTCAGCCGCGCCCACCTCCGTTCCCGTTCCCGTTGCTCTGGCCCTGGAACAGGTCTCCGAGGCCGCCCGTCGAGTTGTTGTCACCGCCGGTCGAGCCGCTGCTCGTCCCGCCGTTGGTCAGAAGGCCGCCGATGAAGCCGTCGCCGTTGCCGTCGTCCCCACCGTTGTTGTCGCCGTTGCCGTCCTCGTCGCCCTTGTCCTTCTTGCTGCTGGGGATGTTGACGAGGTTGAAGCTCGGAGCGTCCTTGCCGTCGAGGGCGCCGGTCATGGCGTCGCGCCAGATCGGGCCGGGGGTGTCACCGCCGTAGACCTGGGAGTGGTAGACGCCGCCGATGGTGATGTTGTTCATCTCGACCTTCTGGGTGGCGCTGCCGACCCAGACGGCGCCCGAGAGGTTCGGGGTGTAGCCCACGAACCAGGCGTTCTTGCGGGAGTCCGTCGTACCCGTCTTACCGGCGTTGTCGCGGCCCGAGAGGCCGGCCTGCTGGCCCGTACCGGAGTCGATCACACCGCTCAGCAGGGTGTTGATGGTGTCCGCGGTCTTCTCGGTCATCGCGCGCGAGCAGGTCGACTTCGGGACCTCGAGCGACTTCTTCTTGCCGTTCGCGGTCTGGGTGATCGACTCGATGGCGATGGGGGTGCAGTACATGCCGCGGCTGGCGAAGGCGGCGTACGCGCTGGCCATCGTGAGCGGGGAGAGGCCGGTGGAGCCGAGGGTCATCGAGGACGGCACCTCGGGGACCTTGTCGCCGTTGCCCTGGACCACGCCCAGCGCGTTGGTCATCTTCACCACGGGGCACATGCCGATGTCGGCGAGCATCTGCACGAAGTAGGTGTTGACCGACTTCGCCATGGCCGTCTTCAGGTCGTACGGACCCTTCTCGGTCGAGCTCTCGTTCTCCAGCTTGTAGTCGCGGTCGTTGACCCACGGACTGCCGCTGCACGTCTGGACGGTCGCCGGGTACTGCATCGAGTACGGCGCCGAGTACATCTGGTTGGCGGGGCGGCCCTCCTCCAGCGCGGCCGCGGCCAGGAACGGCTTGAACGTCGAACCCGTCGGGAAGCCGAAGTTCGAGCCGCCCATGGACGCGTTGACCGAGTAGTTGTACTCGGTCTCGTTCTTGCCGTAGCCGTACGGCTTGGACTGCCCCATCGCGAGGATCTTGCCGGTGCCGGGCTCGACCAGGGTGGAAGCCGCGGCGACCTTGTCCGACTTGTAGACGTGATCCTTCAGGCTGGCCTGGACGGACTTCTGCGACTGCGGGTCGAGGGTCGTACGGATGGTCAGACCGCCCTGGTTCCAGAGCTTCGCCCGCGCCTCCTTCGTCTTGCCGAAGACCGGGTCGCTGAGGAAGACCCGCTCGACGTACTTGCAGAAGAAGCTGGCGCCCTTGACGGCGGTGATGCAGCCGTTCTTCGGCTGTTTGACCTTCAGACCCAGCGGGGCCTTCTGCGCCTTGGCGGCCTCGGCCTCGGAGATGTCGCCGACCTCGGCCATGCGCTGGAGCACGGTGTTACGGCGCTTGGTGGCCTCGGTCGCGTCGTTCACCGGGTCGTAGCGGCTCGGGGACTGGACGATGCCGGCCAGCATGGCCGCCTGGGGCAGGGTGAGGTCCTTGGCGTGGGTGGAGAAGTAGCGCTGGGAGGCGGCCTCGACGCCGTAGGCCTGCTCGCCGAAGAACGTGATGTTCAGGTAGTTCTCGAGGATCTTCTTCTTGCCGAGCTCCTCCTCCACCTGGATCGCGTACTTCAGCTCCTTGATCTTGCGGCCGATCGTCTGCTGGGTGGCCTGCGCGACCTTCGTCGGGTCGTCGCCCGCCTCCTCCACGAAGACGTTCTTCACGAGCTGCTGGGTGAGTGTGGAGGCGCCCTCGGACACGCCGCTGCTCTGCACGTTCTTGTTGAGCGCGCGCAGGACGCCCTTCAGGTCGACCGCGCCGTGCTCGTAGAACCGCGAGTCCTCGATCGCGACGATCGCCTTCTGCATGTAAGGCGAGACGTTCTTGAGGTCGACCACCGTGCGGTCACGGGAGTAGACCGTCGCGATCTGGGAGCCCTTGGCGTCCAGGATCGTGGTGCGCTGGCTCAGCGGTGGCGTCTTCAGGTTGGCCGGGAGCTCGTCGAAGGACTCCACCGACCCCTTCGCGGCGAGCCCCAGGGCACCGAACGCGGGCAGCGCGATGCCCGCCAGCACGGCTCCCGAGAGCACACTGACACCGAGGAACTTGGCGGCCTGCTGCGTGGCGGACAGGCCACCGCCCGAGCGCTTGTTTGGCATGAGGGCAGCCTACGTTCTCATTCGCCGGACACGCGTATATGCCTTGGCCTAAGCTGCTCTCAACTGTCACAGCAGCAGGGCTACGTATCAATACGTCCGGCGACCCCGAAACGTTCCGGAGGTTCCCCAACTTTTTTGGTGGGGGCGTGCCCGAAACCGCCTTGTGTGTCATCCGGCGTCCGTTGTGACCCAGGAGAACTGTCCCGTTCGTCGGGATAGTCATGTATGTCGCGGGCTCACTCCCCCGGGTGATCTGCCGCTTACGCATAGTCCGTTCGGGCCATTCAAGATTGGGCCCGAAGGGGGTGTTGCGCTGTGCCCACCTTCCGTAACGTCCTCAACTGGCGGCGGTGAATATGCCGCTGCCGCCGTGGGGGAGCCTCGATTCGGGAGAGGACGGCGCCGGTATGGGCTGGGTAACCGACTGGAGTGCGCAGGCTGCCTGCCGCACTACCGATCCGGATGAACTGTTCGTTCAGGGAGCAGCGCAGAACAGGGCCAAGGCAGTGTGCACCGGATGCCCGGTACGCACCGAATGTCTGGCAGACGCGCTCGACAACCGCGTCGAGTTCGGCGTGTGGGGAGGCATGACGGAGCGCGAGCGCCGCGCCCTGCTGCGCCGACGGCCGACCGTCACCTCGTGGCGCCGGCTGCTCGAGACCGCGCGCTCGGAGTACGAGCGCGGCGCGGGCATCGTGTCGCTCGACGATGACGAGATGTACGAGAACTATGCGGCGGTGAGCTGAGACCAACCCTCCGTGCGGCCACGGCCTTTGGCGCCGCCACGGTCTTCCGCTCGGCCACGGTCCTCCGCTCGACCGCGGCCTTCGGCTCGGCCAGGGCTTTCCGCCGGGCTGCGGTCTTCCGTTCGGCCATGGCTTGCCGTTCGGTCACGGCTTTCCGCTGGGCTGCGGTCTTCCGTGCGGTTGCCGCCTTCCGCTCGGCTGCGGCCAGGAGGGTAGCTGTAGCCCAAGGGCTCGGCTGTAGCAAAGGCACGGCTGTAGGCGCACGCTCGGCTCCAGCCGTGCGCGTGCATGCCTGCAGCCGTACGCGCGGCTGCCGGTTTCCGCGCGGCTACGGCCGTGTGCACGCTGCAGCCGTCTGTCTCGCTGCAGCTGCACGCCTCGCCGCAGCCGCACGTCCCGCTGTGGCTGGCGACTCGGTTGCTGTCGGCTCGGCGGTGGGCCGCCTCCGCCGCTCAGACGTCGGCAGCCTCGGGAAGCTCCGGCCGGTCGGCCGCGAGCCGGCTGCCGATGTCCCGCAGTCCCATGAGGTCGTGCACATCGCCGGGCAGCGCCGCCACCTCGGTCACCGCCACCTCGGGATGGCGGGCGGTGAAGCGGTCGCGCGTGCGCTGCTCGCGGGAGAGCAGATGCATACGCTCGGCGTGCAGCCTCAGCAGGCCTGCGGTGAGGTCGTCCACGGTCCGGTCGGCCTCGGCCGTCCGCGAGGCCGCGGGGTCGACGCGTTCGCCGACCTCGATGGGGGAGCCGGAGTCGGAGCCCGTGATCTCGGGGGCGGGAGATTCTGAACTGCCGTACGTGTCGGGAGAGTTACGAAGTCCAGCTTTCCCGCCGTCCTGATCCACAATGCGGGACTCTTCAAGATTTTCCGCCGCGGCGGAATCGGCGGCGTCGGCGCTCGCGTCAGCGCCGTCGGCCAGGTCGAGATTCTCCGCGGCGGCGAGTGCCCGCTCGGCCGACAGCTGGGCCGCCCCGCTGCCATGGACCCGGTTGAGCACCAGACCGGCCAGCGGCATGTCCTCCGCGGCCAGCCGCTCCACGAAGTACGCGGCCTCCCGCAGCGCGTCCCGCTCGGGAGCCGCCACCACCAGGAACGCCGTCCCCGGCGCCTGCAGCAGTTTGTACGTGGCGTCCGCGCGTGTGCGGAACCCGCCGAACATCGAGTCCATCGCCGCCACGAACGTCTGTACGTCCTTCAGCAGCTGCCCGCCCAGCAGTTTGCCGAGCGCGCCGGTCATCATCGACATCCCGACGTTCAGGAACTTCATGCCGGCGCGCCCGCCCACCTTGGCGGGCGCCAGCAGGACGCGGATCAGCTTGCCGTCCAGGAACGACCCCAGCCGCTTCGGCGCGTCCAGGAAGTCCAGCGCGGAACGGGAGGGCGGGGTGTCCACGACGATCAGGTCCCACGCGTCCTTGGCGCGCAGCTGCCCCAGCTTCTCCATCGCCATGTACTCCTGCGTGCCCGCGAAACCCGCCGAAAGCGACTGGTAGAACGGGTTCGACAGGATCGCGGACGCACGCTCCGGATCCGCGTGCGCCTCGACGATCTCGTCGAAGGTGCGCTTCATGTCGAGCATCATCGCGTGCAGTTCGCCGCCCGCGGAGTCGTCGATGCCCTTCACCCGGCGCGGGGTGTTGTCGAGCGAGTCGATGCCCATGGACTGCGCGAGCCGGCGCGCCGGATCGATGGTCAGCACGACCACCTTGCGGCCCCGCTCGGCCGCCCTGAGACCCAGCGCCGCCGCCGTGGTCGTCTTGCCGACGCCACCGGAACCGCAGCACACTACGATGCGGGTCGCCGGGTCGTCGAGCAGCGGATCGATGTCGAGGACCCGCGCGGAGGACAGCGGATGCTGCGACTGTGCCTGGTCCCGGCTCATGCGATCCCCTGCTTCCGCAACTCGGTGGCGAGTTCGTACAGACCCGCCAGGTCCATGCCCTCGGCGAGCAGCGGCAGTTCGTGCAGTGGCAGACCCAGCTCGCCCAGGACCGCCCGCTGCTCCTGCTCCAGCGTGTACCGCTCGGCGTACTCCTCGGCCTGCCGCAGAAGCGGGTCCACCAGCCGCTCGGCGCGCCCGCCGCGCCGCGCCCCGCCCAGCCCGGCCGCGGACAACGACCGCGCAAGGGAGGAACGTGTCACGGTTCGTACGAGTTCCAGCCCATCCGAGTCCAACACCTCGGGACGCACCATGTTGACGATGACCCGGCCCACCGGCAGCTTCGCCGCCCGCAGTTCGGCGATGCCGTCCGCCGTCTCCTGGACCGGCATCTCCTCCAGCAGCGTGACGAGGTGCACCGCCGTCTCCGGCGACTTCAGCACCCGCATCACGGCCTGCGCCTGATTGTGTATCGGGCCGATCTTGGCGAGCCCGGCGACCTCGTCGTTGACGTTCAGGAAGCGGGTCACACGGCCCGTCGGCGGGGCGTCCATGACGACGTAGTCGTACAGGAACCGTCCGCTCCTGTCCTTCCTGCGCACCGCCTCGCACGCCTTGCCGGTGAGGAGCACGTCCCTCAGACCGGGCGCGACGGTGGTGGCGAAGTCGATGGCGCCCAGTTTTTTCAGGGCCCGTCCGGCGCCCCCCAGTTTGTAGAACATCTGGAGGTAGTCCAGAAGGGCCAGTTCGGGATCGATGGCGAGCGCGAACACCTCACCACCGCCTGGCGCGACGGCGATCTTGCGTTCCTCATAGGGCAACGCCTCCGTCTCGAAGAGCTGCGCGATGCCCTGCCGGCCCTCCACCTCGACGAGAAGCGTCCGCTTCCCTGCCGTGGCGAGGGCAAGCGCGAGGGCCGCGGCGACCGTCGTCTTTCCGGTCCCGCCCTTACCGCTGACGACCTGGAGCCTGCTCACGTCTTCGAGCGTAACCAGTCCGCGCCCGAGCCAATCGAGAGGCTGTGGACAACGAGGGCGGCTATCGGCCACTTGGCCCGTGGACGACCGCGCGGCTCCAGGCGTCCGCCGAGCGCGCGATCGGCCGCCTGGCCTGGGGACGGCCCCCGGTCGACAGCCGATAAGGTCGCCCCATGACCAAGTGGGAATACGCAACCGTGCCGCTGCTCGTCCACGCCACGAAGCAGATTCTGGACACCTGGGGCGAGGACGGCTGGGAGCTCGTCCAGGTCGTGCCCGGGCCGAACAACCCCGAGCAGCTCGTCGCCTACCTGAAGCGGGCGAAGGCGTGAGCGCGGTCGAGGCGCGCCTCGCCGAGCTCGGCCTGACCCTGCCGGCAGTGGTGCCGCCGCTCGCGGCCTACCAGCCCGCCGTGCAGTCCGGGCCGTACGTGTTCACGGCCGGCCAGCTGCCCATGGTGGACGGCAAGCTGCCGGTCACCGGCAAGGTCGGTGCGGAGGTCACCGCCGAGGAGGCCAAAGCGCTGGCCCGCACCTGCGCCCTGAACGCCCTGGCCGCCGTGAAGTCGGTCGCCGGTGATCTGGACCGCATCGCGCGCGTGGTGAAGGTCGTCGGCTTCGTGGCGTCGGCCGCCGACTTCACCGGTCAGCCCGGCGTCCTCAACGGCGCGAGCGAGCTGCTCGGCGAGGTCCTCGGCGACAAGGGCGTCCACGCCCGCAGCGCGGTGGGTGTCGCGGTGCTTCCGCTGGACGCGCCGGTCGAGGTGGAGATCCAGGTCGAGCTGGCGGACTGAGCCGACGGACCGAGCCACACCAGCTCAGGGCACCTCTCGAACATTCGCCCACCACGGGATAGCCTCGCGCCCATGGCGAATGGGCAGTGGTTTCCCTCGGACTGGCCGGAACGCATCCGAGCGCTCGCGGACGGGACGCTGACGCCCGTGGCGCCGAAGCGCGCGGCCACCGTGATGCTCCTCAAGGACCCAAAGGTCCTGAAGGACCCGAAAATCCTAGAGGACCCCAAGGAACCGAAGGACCCGAAAGAAGGCGCCGGCGGTCCCGTCGTCCACATGCTGCGCAGACGCGCCTCCATGGCCTTCGCCGGAGGCGCGTACGCCTACCCGGGCGGCGGTGTCGATCCGCGCGACGACGAGCGCCTCGTGCGCTGGGCGGGCCCCACGCGCGCGTGGTGGGCGCGGCGGCTCGGCGTCGACGAGGCGGCCGCCCAGGCGATCGTCTGCGCGGCCGTACGGGAGACGTACGAGGAGGCGGGCGTCCTGCTCGCGGGACCGGCCCCCGACTCGGTGGTCGGCGACACGACGGGCGAGGACTGGGAGGCGGACCGCGCCGCCGTGGCCGCCCGTGAGCTGTCCTTCGCGGAGTTCCTCGACCGGCGCGGGCTCGTCCTGCGCTCCGACCTGCTGGGCGCCTGGACGCGCTGGATCACCCCGGAGTTCGAGCCGCGCCGCTACGACACCTGGTTCTTCGTGGCCGCGCTCCCCGAGGGCCAGCGCACCCGGAACGCGTCCACGGAGGCCGACCGCACCGTGTGGATCCGTCCCCGGGAGGCCGCCGCCGGGTACGACAGGGGCGAGCTGACGATGATGCCGCCCACCATCGCGACCCTGCGCCAGCTGACGCCGTACGCCACGGCCGCCGAGGCGCTGGCCGCGGCCGACGACCGCGATCTGACCGCCGTCCTGGCCGAGGCCCGGCTGACGGACGACGAGATCGTGCTGTCCTGGCCGGGCCACGGCGAGTTCACCAAGCACATCCCGATCGGCGCCGGTGGAGGCCCCGCATGACGGACGCGAGCACCCTGCCCGGCCAGCCGCGCGGAGGCGTGCTCTCCGGACCGGCGACCACGCGCGCGGTGAACGTGCTCGCGCCCAATCCCTCCGCGATGACCCTGGACGGCACGAACACCTGGATCGTTTCCGAGCCGGGCTCCGAACTGGCGGTCGTGATCGACCCGGGCCCGCTGGACGACGGCCACCTCCGCGCGGTCGTCGACACCGCGGAGCAGGCCGGAAAGCGCGTCGCCCTGACCCTGCTCACCCACGGCCATCCCGACCACGCCGAGGGCGCCGTCCGTTTCGCCGAACTGACCGGCACGCGCGTGCGTGCCCTGGACCCGGCGCTGCGGCTCGGCGACGAGGGTCTGGGGGCCGGTGACGTGATCACGCTGGGCGGTCTGGAGCTGCGGGTCGTGCCGACCCCCGGCCACACCGCCGACTCCCTCAGCTTCCATCTGCCGGCCGACCGGGCGATCCTGACCGGCGACACGATCCTGGGCCGCGGCACGACGGTCGTGGCGCACCCCGACGGCCGTCTGGGCGACTACCTGGACACCCTGCGCCGTCTGAGGTCCCTCACGGTCGACGACGGCGTCCACACGGTCCTCCCGGGTCACGGCCCGGTCCTGGAGGACGCCCAGGGGGCCGTGGAGTTCTACCTCGCCCACCGCGCCCACCGCCTCGCCCAGGTCGAGACGGCCGTGGAGAACGGTCACCGCACCCCCGCGGAGGTCGTCACCCATGTGTACGCCGACGTGGACCGCTCCCTGTGGCCCGCGGCGGAACTGTCGGTGCGGGCGCAGATGGAGTACTTGCAGGAACACGGGCTGATCTAGGGGACGCCTGACAGCCCGTCCGGCGTTCGAGGACGAGGCCCGTTCAAGGCCGAAGGGGGGTCTGGGGGCGCGGCCCCCAGGACGGCCCTCAGCCCCAGCGCACGCTACGACGGCCGGGACCGAGCGTCAGCGGGAGCGCTTCGCCAGCCGCTCCACGTCCAGCAGGATCACGGCCCGCGCCTCCAGTCGCAGCCAGCCTCGCTGTGCGAAGTCGGCGAGCGCCTTGTTGACCGTCTCGCGAGAGGCGCCGACGAGCTGCGCCAGCTCCTCCTGCGTGAGGTCGTGGACCACGTGGATGCCCTCCTCCGACTGCACGCCGAAGCGGCGGGAGAGGTCCAGCAGGGCCCGCGCCACGCGGCCGGGGACGTCCGAGAAGACCAGGTCGGACATGGCGTCGTTGGTCTTGCGCAGTCGCCGGGCGACGGCGCGCAGGAGGGCGGCGGCCACCTCGGGCCGGGCGTTCAGCCAGGGCTGGAGGTCGCCGTGGCCGAGGCCGAGGAGCTTGACCTCGGTGAGGGCGGTCGCCGTGGCCGTGCGCGGGCCCGGGTCGAAGAGCGACAGTTCGCCGATGAGCTCGCCGGGGCCGACCACCGCCAGCATGTTCTCGCGGCCGTCCGGAGACGTGCGGTGAAGCTTGACCTTGCCCTCGGTGACCACGTAGAGCCGGTCGCCCGGGTCGCCCTCGTGGAACAGGGAGTCGCCACGGGCGAGGGTCACCTCACTCATGGAGGCGCGCAGCTCCGCGGCCTGCTCGTCGTCGAGTGCCGCGAAGAGCGGGTTGCGCCGCAGGACGTCGTCCACGAGTTCTCTCCTTGTCGACCTGCTCAGGGGATCTTGTCCCCCGCTTACCAGGGGACCGTGTTCCCCATTTTGCCGGACGGTCCAAACAGTGTGATCTGTCACAAGGATGCCGCACACATGTCCCGAGGTAAGCGGCAGGGGTCCAATTGGGGGCCGATCTTCAGGGGCCGGGGCGGATGTCAGTGTCGGGCTTTAGGCTGGCCGGGTGTCCAAATCGCCGGTGAGAGCACAGGCCAAGGGGGCTGGGCGGGTGGTTGTACGTAGCAATTCCGCTGTGGGCGAACAGGGCCCGGGCGGTGGTAAGAAAACGGCAAAGGTGACAAAGGAGTCGTCCGCCGACAAGACGGGTCCCACCGGGAAACCCGAGTCCCGTACGGCGCTGGTCCGGCGCGCCCGCCGTATCAACCGCGAACTCGCCGAGGTCTATCCGTACGCCCACCCCGAGCTCGACTTCGAGAACCCCTTCCAGCTCCTGGTCGCCACGGTCCTGTCCGCCCAGACCACCGACCTCAGGGTCAACCAGACGACCCCCGGTCTGTTCGCCAAGTACCCCACCCCCGAGGACCTGGCCGCCGCGAACCCGGAGGAGGTCGAGGAGATCCTCCGCCCCACCGGTTTCTTCCGCGCCAAGACCAAGTCGGTCATAGGCCTCTCCAAGGCGCTGGCGGACGACTTCGGCGGCGAGGTGCCGGGCCGGCTGGAGGACCTGGTCAAGCTGCCCGGCGTCGGCCGCAAGACCGCCTTCGTGGTGCTGGGCAACGCGTTCGGCCGCCCCGGGATCACCGCGGACACCCACTTCCAGCGGCTCGTACGGCGCTGGAAGTGGACCGAGGCGACCGACGCCGACAAGATCGAGGCCGCCGTCGGGGCGCTCTTCCCCAAGAGCGAGTGGACGGACCTCTCCCACCACGTGATCTGGCACGGCCGCCGCATCTGCCACGCCCGCAAGCCCGCCTGCGGCGCCTGCCCCATCGCCCCGCTGTGCCCGGCCTACGGCGAGGGCGAGACGGACCCCGAGAAGGCGAAGAAGCTCCTCAAGTACGAGAAGGGCGGCTTCCCGGGCCAGCGTCTGAACCCGCCCCAGGCCTACCTGGACGCGGGCGGCAGGCCGGCCCCGCCCCTGGGGGCCGGATGAGGGAGGCGGCGAGCACGGCCCGCTCCGCCGCGGTCGCGGCGGCCGAGCGGCGCTGTGCGGGCGCGGCGGCCGCGGGACCGGTCGTGGAACGATCTACGGGCGCTCGCGCGTCGAACCTGGCAGAACGGGGGTGGCGTGGCGATGACACGAGCGAGTGATACCGCCAGGGATTCGGCGAGGGCTGAGGCGAGGGCTTCGGAGGGGGGCGTCGTGGGCGGCGGCCGGCGGCTTGCCGTCGGGCTCAGCAAGGACGGGCTGCCGGGCTGGCTGGACCCGGTGGTGCACGCCGTGGCGACGGTCCAGCCGCGCCAGCTCAGCCGCTTCCTGCCGCCCGAGGACGGCGCGGGCCGGCAGTCCGCGGTCCTCGTCCTGTTCGGTGAGGGCGAGCGCGGCCCCGAGCTGCTGCTGATGGAGCGGGCGAGCTCCCTCCGCTCGCACGCGGGACAGCCCTCGTTCCCCGGCGGCGCCCTCGACCCGGAGGACGGCGATCCGCAGGGCGACGGCCCCCTGCGGGCGGCGCTGCGCGAGGCCGAGGAGGAGACGGGCCTCGACCCGGCCGGCGTCCAGCTCTTCGGCGTCCTGCCCAAGCTGTACATCCCGGTGAGCGGCTTCGTCGTGTCACCCGTCCTGGGCTGGTGGCGCGAGCCGACCCCGGTCGGCGTCGTCGACCCGAACGAGACGGCCAGGGTCTTCACGGTCCCAGTGGCCGATCTCACCGACCCGGCCAACCGGGCCACGACCGTCCATCCCAGCGGCCACCGAGGCCCGGCATTTCTGGTCGAATCGGCCCTCGTCTGGGGATTCACCGCCGGCATCATCGACCGCCTCCTGCACTTCGCGGGCTGGGAGCGCACCTGGGACCGCGAGAAGCAGGTCCCGCTCGACTGGCGGTCATGACAGGGTGTCCACCGTGCTGTGCCTGCCCGGGGGCCGTTGTGTTCCAATGCCGCTTCGCGGCCGGCCCGACCCCCGGCCGACCTGTAGTGACCGCGAATCGATGAGGCGAGGCGCCAAGCCGTGAACGTGCTGGACATCCTGTTGCTGGTCGCGGCGGTGTGGTTCGCGGTCGTCGGCTTCCGCCAGGGCTTCGTCGTCGGCATCCTGTCGGTGATCGGCTTCCTGGGCGGCGGTCTGGTCGCCGTCTACCTGCTGCCGCTGATCTGGGACTGGCTCACCGACAACTCCGAGGTGAGCACCACGGCGGCCGTCGTCGCGGTGGTCATCGTGATCGTCTGCGCCTCGGTCGGCCAGGCCCTCACCACCCATCTCGGCAACAAGCTGCGCCGCTACATCACCTGGTCCCCGGCCCGCGCGCTGGACGCGACGGGCGGCGCGCTCGTCAACGTCGTGGCGATGCTGCTGGTGGCGTGGCTGATCGGCTCCGCGCTGGCCGGCACCACCCTGCCCACCCTCGGCAAGGAGGTCCGTAACTCCAACGTGCTGCAAGGGGTCTCCCGGGCGCTGCCGAACCAGGCCGACACCTGGTTCGCCGACTTCTCCGCCGTTCTCACGCAGAACGGCTTCCCACAGGTCTTCAGCCCGTTCTCCAACGAGCCGATCACCGACGTCCAGCCGCCCGACCCGGCGCTCGCGAACAGCGCGGTGGCCGTGCGGGCACAGCGCTCCATCGTCAAGGTGGTGGGCACCGCCGAGAGCTGCGGCAAGGTCCTGGAGGGCACCGGCTTCGTCTTCGGCGAGCGCCGCGTCATGACCAACGCGCACGTCGTGGGCGGTGTCGACGAGCCCACCGTCCAGATAGGCGGTGAGGGCCGCAAGTACGACGCCACGGTGGTGCTGTACGACTGGAAGCGCGACATCGCCGTACTCGACGTACCGGATCTCGACGCGCCGGCGCTGCGGTTCGCCCCGGCGGACGCGGCGACGAACGACGGTGCGATCGTCGCCGGGTTCCCGGAGAACGGGTCGTACGACGTGCGCGCCGCGCGCGTGCGCGGTCGCATCAACGCCAACGGCCCGGACATCTACCACCGCGGCACCGTGCGCCGTGACGTGTACTCGCTGTACGCCACCGTCCGCCAGGGCAACTCCGGCGGTCCGCTGCTCACCCCCGACGGCAGGGTGTACGGCGTGGTGTTCGCGAAGTCCCTCGACGACGCCAACACGGGGTACGCCCTCACCGCGGACGAGATCCAGCCGGACGTCACCGAAGGCCGTACCGCCGGTCAGCAGGTGGACAGCGACAACTGCGCCCTGTAGGCCCAGGGGCCCGGCGGTCAGCCTCGCGGGTGACGCAGGCGTACCGAGACCCAGCGGGCCCGGCGGCGCAGGATGCGCGGAATGCCCACCCGGAGGTCGGAGCCCGGCAGTTGCGGGTCGGTGCCTCGTCGGTGGGGGCTCAGGCCACTGGCCGAGCGGCGGTTGCGTGCTGCGTCACTGTAGTCGTGCGTCCAGCCCATACCCCGACGTCTGCCCCCGCCCCAAGGTCGATAACCGCCCGGAGAGCGGCCAATTGGCCTATGCGGCGGGCATGTGGCCGTTCGTAGTACAGGTGTTCCGATCCGGACACCGGGCGCGATGGCCCGGTCACCGATCGGGTCCGGAATCCTTCAGCCGATCGGGACGCGGCTCACCGGTCCGGCTCGGGATCCTTCAGCCAGTTGACGAGCTCGGTGGAGAAGGCGCCCGGGTCCTCCTCGTGCGGGAAGTGGCCCAGCCCGTCGAACAGGCGCCAGCGGTACGGCGCCTCGACGTACTGGCCGGATCCCGCCGCGCTGCGGGTACGCATCACCGGATCGAGGGATCCGTGCAAGTGGAGCGTGGGCACGCGCACGGGCCGCTTCATGCGTCGGTAGAACTGGATGCCGTCCGGCCGGGCCATCGAGCGCACCAGCCACCGGTACGGCTCGACGGAGCAGTGCGCGGTGGAGGGGATGCACATGGCGCGCCGGTATGTCTCCAGCGCCTCGTCCTCGGGCGGCCGCGGCCCGGACCACTCCCGGATCAGCCGGACCACCAGCTCGCCGTCGTCCGCGGTGAGCTGTCGCTCGGGGATCCACGGCCGCTGGAACCCCCAGATGTGGGAACTCGCGGTCGACTGCCGGACGTCGGCGAGCATCGCCGAGCGCCAGCGCCGGGGGTGCGGCATCGAGGCGACGGCGAGCCGGCGGACCAGCTTGGGCCGCATCACGGCCGCCGTCCACGCCAGATAGCCGCCCAGGTCATGGCCGACCAGTGCGGCGTCGGGCTCGCCGAGGGAGCGGATCACGCCGGTGATGTCGAGGGCGAGGTTGGCCGGGTCGTAGCCGCGGGGCGTACGGTCGCTGCCGCCGACGCCCCGCAGGTCCATGGCGACGGCCCGGAAGCCCGCGTCGGCCAGCGCGCCGATCTGGTGGCGCCAGGTCCACCAGAACTGCGGGAAGCCGTGCACCAGCATGACCAGCGGGCCGTCGCCGGCCTCCGCGATGTGGAAGCGGGCGCCGTTCGCGGCCACCTCGCGATGGGTCACCTTGGTGCCGGCGGCGACATCAGGCCGTACGACCGAGGTGGATTGCGCCGAAGGGGTGGCGGGGTCCGTCATGACGACGAGCGTGCCACAGCCTCGATGGCCTCCGGGGTCCGCCCCTCCGCGAGTTCGGGCCGCGGATGCGGCTTGGCCTTCTGCAGAACGCCCGCCGACTCCTTCATCGAGGCGGCCACCTTCTGCGGTCCCTGGCTCTTCTTGGCCTTCTTCGCGAAGACCACACCGATCAGCGTCAGGACCACGGCGACCAGTACGTTCGCCGCGAACGACAGCAGGAAGCAGATCGCGAGGTTCCAGTCGCTCCAGGTCCGGATGCCGTACGCCAGCGCGAAGTTCAGCATCGGCAGGGAGAACAACAGGACCGCGCCGGCCGCCGAGAACGCGCCGCCGCTCGTCGCGCCGCGCTTGACGTCCTGCTTGAGCTGCGCCTTCGCCAGCGCGATCTCGTCGTGCACCAGCGCCGACAACTCGGTCGTGGCCGAGGCGAACAGCTGGCCGATGCTGCGTTCGGCGCCGACCGGGCTGCCGTCGGGTGCGCTCATCGCGGTCTCCCTCTTCTGCTGCACTGTGATGCTGGTCCGTGTTCTCTGTACTTCTCTGACTTCGAAGTCCTCTGACTTCTTTTGTACCGTCCCGTCAGATCATGCCGGACGCCCGCCGTCCTCGCCCGCCCCGCCCGGCACTTCGGCGGCCACGTGACCCGTCCCGTCCTTCGCCTCGTTCTGCTTCCGGGCGATCTCCTCGGCGACACGGCGGTGTTCGGCGGCCTTGCGGTCGTGGATCGCGGCCATCCGCAGGTGGTACGCCGGGTCGTCCTGCTCGTAGATGTCCGGAATGCCGTCGCTGTCCTCGTCGCGCTCCTCGGTCTCGTAGATCCTGCGGTACTCGGCGTTGCGCAGCTTCAGCAGCACGGTGGCGAAGGTGGCCGCTATGAGCGAGCCGAGCAGTACGGACGCCTTGACCTCGTCGGTCAGGAGCCGGTCGCCGTCGAAGGCCAGCTCCCCGATCAGCAGCGAGACGGTGAAGCCGATGCCGGCCAGCGACGCGACGGCGAAGACGTCCGCCCAGGCGAGGTCGTCGCTGAGCGACGCCCGGGTGAAACGAGCGGTCAGCCAGGTCCCGCCGAAGATGCCGACCGCCTTGCCGACCACGAGACCGAGGACGACACCGAGGGTCTCCGGCTTGGTGAACACATCCCCCAGCGCACCCCCCGAAACCGCCACCCCGGCGCTGAACAGCGCGAACAGCGGCACGGCCAGGCCCGCGGAGAGCGGCCGCACCAGGTGTTCGACGCGCTCGCCGGGGGAGTGCTCCTCACCCTCACGAGTGGTGCAGCGCAGCATCAGGCCCATGGCGACACCGGCGATGGTCGCGTGGACGCCGCTGTTGTACATCAGCGACCAGATCACCAGCGCGAGCGGCACGTACACGTACCACCCGCGTACACCTGACCGCAGCAGTACCCAGAAGACGACGAGCCCGGCGGCGGCGCCGCCCAGCGCCGCGAAGTCGATGCTGTCGGTGAAGAAGACGGCGATGATCAGGATCGCGAACAGGTCGTCCACCACGGCCAGCGTGAGCAGAAAGGCGCGCAGGGCGCCCGGCAGGGACGTACCGATGACGGCGAGCACGGCGAGCGCGAAGGCGATGTCGGTGGCCGTGGGCACCGCCCAGCCGGCCAGGGAGCCGCCGCCGGTGAGGTTGGTGAGCGAGTAGACCAGGGCCGGTACGGCCATCCCGCACAGCGCCGCCACCACGGGAAGCGCGGCGGCCCGGGGGTCACGCAGGTCCCCGGCGACCAGTTCGCGCTTGAGTTCGATACCGGCCACGAAGAAGAAGACCGCGAGGAGGCCGTCGGCCGCCCAGTGCTCGACCGACAGGTGCAGTCCGAGGGACCCGGGGCCCAGACGGAAGTGGCTGACGCTCTCGTAGCTGTCCCGCAGTGCGGGGACGTTGGCCCAGATCAGCGCGGCGACCGCGGCGACGAGCAGCAGCACACCGCCGACGGTCTCGGTGCGCAGCGCGTCCGCGACGAAGGTCCGCTCGGGGAGCGACAGCCGTCCGAAGACCTTGCGGGCGGCGGCGGTGGTGCGGGGCGCGGTCACGGGGACACCTCCGGTCGGTGGGCAGCACGAAGCACATGCCGACCAGACTTCCCGGCGCACCTGTTTTGTTTACTTTACCTAAGATGCGCGAAACGGGCACCCGGCGTGATCGGCCGGGTGCCCGTGACGGTGACGCGCCCGCGCAGGGACTCAGTCCTCGCTCGGCGCCGCCGGGAGCTTCGCCTGGATCAGGTCCATCACCGTCGAGTCGGTCAGCGTGGTCACGTCACCGAGTTGACGGTTCTCCGCGACGTCCCGCAGCAGCCGCCGCATGATCTTGCCGGAGCGGGTCTTCGGCAGCTCCGCCACCGGCAGGACCCGCTTGGGCTTGGCGATCGGGCCGAGCGTGGCGCCCACGTGGTTGCGCAGGTCGGCGACGAGGCTCTCGTCCTCCGCGTCCGCCGTCCCGCGCAGGATGATGAACGCGACGATCGCCTGCCCGGTCGTCTCGTCGGCCGCGCCGACCACGGCCGCCTCGGCGACCGACGGGTGCGACACGAGCGCCGACTCCACCTCGGTGGTGGAGATGTTGTGACCCGACACGAGCATGACGTCGTCGACGCGGCCGAGGAGCCAGATGTCCCCGTCGTCGTCCTTCTTCGCGCCGTCGCCGGCGAAGTACCTGCCCTCGAACCGCGACCAGTAGGTGTCAAGGAACCGCTGGTCGTCGCCCCAGATGGTGCGCAGCATCGACGGCCACGGCTCGGTGAGGACCAGGTAGCCACCGCCGCCGTCCGGCACCTCGTTCGCCTCGTCGTCGACGACGGTCGCGGAGATGCCGGGCAGCGGGGTCTGCGCGGAACCGGGCTTGGTCTCGGTCACCCCCGGCAGCGGCGAGATCATCATCGCGCCGGTCTCGGTCTGCCACCAGGTGTCCACGATCGGCGTCCGGTCGGCTCCGATGTGCTTGCGGTACCAGATCCAGGCCTCCGGGTTGATGGGCTCACCCACCGAACCCAGCACCCGCAGGCTGCTGAGGTCGAACTTCGCGGGGATGTCGTCGCCCCACTTCATGAACGTCCGGATCGCGGTCGGCGCCGTGTAGAGGATCGTCACCCCGTACTTCTGCACGATCTCCCAGAAGCGGCCCTGGTGCGGGGTGTCCGGCGTGCCCTCGTACATGACCTGCGTCGCCCCGTTCGCCAGCGGGCCGTAGACGATGTACGAGTGCCCGGTGACCCAGCCGACGTCGGCCGTGCACCAGTACACGTCGGTCTCCGGCTTGAGGTCGAAGACGGCGTGGTGGGTGTAGGCGGCCTGCGTGAGGTAGCCGCCCGAGGTGTGCAGGATGCCCTTCGGCTTACCCGTCGTACCCGACGTGTAGAGGATGAACAGCGGGTGCTCGGCGTCGAAGGACTCGGGCGTGTGCTCGGTCGACTGGCGCTCGACGATCTCGTGCCACCACACGTCCTTGCTGTCGTCCCAGGCGACCTCCTGGCCGGTGCGACGGACCACGAGGACATGCTCGACGTTGCCCGCCTTGGCGGCCGCCTCGTCGACCGCCGGCTTCAGCGCGGACGGCTTGCCGCGCCGGTAGCCGCCGTCGGAGGTGATGACGACCCGTGCGTCGGCGTCCTGGATGCGGGTGGCCAGCGCGTCCGACGAGAACCCGCCGAAGACGACGGAGTGCGCGGCGCCGATCCGGGCGCAGGCCAGCATCGCGATCGCCGTCTCCGGGATCATCGGCATGTAGACCGCGACCCGGTCGCCCTTGCGTACGCCCAGCTCCAGGAGGGCGTGGGCGGCCTTCGACACCTCGTCCTTGAGCTCGGCGTAGGTGATCGCGCGGCCGTCGCCCGGCTCGCCCTCGAAGTGGATGGCGACCCGGTCGCCGTGCCCGGCCTCCACGTGGCGGTCCACGCAGTTGTACGCCACGTTGAGCTCGCCGTCCTTGAACCACTTGGCGAACGGCGGGTTCGACCAGTCCAGCGTCTCCGTCGGCTCCTTGGCCCAGGTCAGCCGACGGGCCTGCTCGGCCCAGAAGCCGAGCCTGTCAGCCTTGGCCTGTTCGTACGCCTCCGCCGTGACGTTGGCGTGTGCGGCCAGGTCGGCGGGCGGCGCGAACCTGCGCTCTTCCTTGAGCAGGTTGGCCAGGCTTTCGTTGCTCACGACATCTCCCTCTCGAAGGGTGTCCGTTGTGTCCCAGGCCACAGCTCATCAGAAGCGAGGGGCCGGTGACAAGGGCCGACGGAAAATTGGTTTAGACCTGTGAACTGCTGGGGTGGGCGAGCGGGGGTCGGGGGCACGGGAGACTGCGGTTCGCAGGGTACGCGCGAGCAGGGGTGCGGGGGCGCGCGAGTGGGGGTGCAGGGGCGTGCGGGCGGGGTTCGGGGACGGCCGGGTGGGACCGGGGCCCCGGATGGTCGGGTCATCCGTACCCACGGACGGGAAACCGGCCGAGTTCAGCCGGTGCAACGCCTTTCACACCGCTTGCCCGCACGGGGCACCCGCCGAGGAGAGGGGCTCGGCGGGTGCCGGGCCGTCACGCCGTCAGGTCCGCCACCCCCACGTGATCGAACACCTCGCCCCCGCTCCCGCCGGTGAGCAGATACGTCTGTGCCTCGCCCACGTGGAAGTACAGCCCGTGCAACTCCAGCGTCCCGGCCCGCAGGGCTCGCGCCACCGACTCGTGGGCACGCAGATGGTCCAACTGCTGGACCACATTGGTCAGGCAGAGCTGCTCGACGGCATCCGCGGGCGCCCGCCCGGCCAGCCGGACCGAGGGGCGGCTGTCGTCGGCCATCCGCTCCAGGCTCGGCAGCCCTTGTTCGAGCCACCGCTGGAGCGGGGTCCGGCCGCCACCGGGTCCGGAGGTGAGCAGCGCCTGCATGGCCCCGCACCCGGAGTGCCCGCACACCGTGACGGACCGCACCCTCAGCACGTCCACCGCGTACTCGATGGCCGCCCCCACCGAGTCGTCCCCGCTCTCCTCACCGGGCGGCGGCACGAGATTGCCCACGTTGCGCACCACGAACAGATCGCCCGGACCACTGGAGGTGATCATCGAGGTGACCAGCCGGGAGTCGGCACAGGTGAGGAACAGCTGGGTCGGCCGCTGCCCCTCGCGCGCCAGCCTCGCCAGCTCCCCTCGCACCAGCGGCGCGGTGTTCCGCTGGAACGCGCTGATCCCGCGGACCAGTTGATGGGGACCGCCGTGGGTGGGGTCGGGGGTGGACTTGTTGGGCTCGTCGGGGTGGGGTGCGGGGGTGAATCCGGGTTCGGCGCGTGGGGATCCGGGCTCGGCGGAGGTGTGGTCTGTTGCGGCCTCCGCAGGGCCGGTCCCCGTGGGCTCCGCGGAGGCTCCCTCGGGATGCGCGCCGAGCCGGACCGCGGACGGTTCCTTCCGTGGATCGCCGGGCGGAGGACCGATGGAGGGCCCGTCGGACGTGGACCCGGACGTGGACCCGTGTCCGGACCCGGTTTGCGGGACCGCGCACTGATGGTTGCGCCAGGGTGTCCAGGGGCGGCAGCGGCAGTCGGCGCCGGACTCCGAAGCGGTGTCCGTGTCGGGCTCGGCGACCGTATCGGCACCGGCACCGGTCCGGGCGCCGACGCCCGCGCGGACGGTGGCGCTCGTGCCGGCATCGGTGCTCGCGCCGGTCCCCGCTCCGGAGCGGACCCGGCGGCCGGTCAGCTCGACCCTGCCGCCCTGTGCGGTGTGGGTCTTCTGCCAGTCCTGCAGGGACTCGTACGCCGCGTGGTCCATGAAGGAGCCGTCCAGCTCCACCACCACAGGGGTGCCCTGGGGGACGAGATGCAGGACGCGGCTGAGTCTGGGCACCGCGAGAAACGTCAACTGGCCTCGTACGTGTACGTGATGGACTCCTTCCCGCTCGTCATGGGTGATGCGGGTGTGGGCGAGGCGGTTCAGGGCGACCGCGACGCCCACCGCGACGCCCAGCGTGACGCCTTGCAGGACGCCGAGGAACACCACGCCGAGGGTGGTGACGGCGTACACCAGCACCTCTCGGTGGCGGGTCACCGTGCGAATGTGGTGCAGGGACACCATCTGGATGCCGACGGCCATCACCAGGGCGGCGAGTGAGGCCAGCGGGATGAGCTCCAGGATCGGGACCATCAGCAGCGCGGCGACCACTACGAGAACGCCGTGCAGCATCGTGGAGTTCCGGCTCACGGCACCCGCTTGGACGTTCGCCGAACTGCGCACGGCCACCCCCGCGACGGGGAGTCCGCCGAGCGAGCCGGAGACGATGTTGGCGGCGCCCTGGCCGAGCAGCTCGCGGTCGAGGTCGGAGCGGCCGACGCGGAGCGGGCGGCCGGCGGAGGAGGTGATGAGACCGGGGCGGGAGGCGATGAGTTTGTCGACGGCGACCGCGCCGAGGAGCGACTGCACGCTGCACACCAGCGTGGTGGTGAGGACGGCGGCCGCGACGCCGAGCACGGGCCCCTCGGGGAGCCCGGCCAGGGCGTGGCTGCGCCACGAGGGCAGGTCGACCTTGGGCAGGGTGAGGTCGGCGAGGGCGGCGACGGCCGTGGCTCCGGCGACGGCGACGAGCGCGGCGGGCAGCTTGCGCAGCATCCTCCCCGCCCGGCCGGGGATGCGCGGCCAGAGCAGCAGCAGGGTCAGGGTCAGTGCGCTCACGATGACGGCTTCGGGGTGCAGTCTCGCCAACTGGGCAGGCAGCGCACATAGGTTGGCCAGGACGGAACTCTGCGGGGTGCCGCCGAGGACGATGTGCAACTGGGCGACGGCGATCGTGACACCGATGCCGGCGAGCATGCCGTGCACGACGGCGGGGCTGACGGCGAGCGCGGTGCGCGCCACGCGCAGGCAGCCGAGGCCGAGTTGGGCGAGTCCGGCGAGGACGGTGACGGCACAGGTCGTCCGCCAGCCGTAGCGCTGGATGAGGTCGGCCGTGACCACCGTCAGACCGGCGGCGGGACCGCTGACCTGGAGCGGGGATCCGCCGACCCGGCCGACGACGATCCCGCCCACGGCGGCGGCGACGAGGCCGGCCTGGAGGGGGGCACCGGTGGCCAGGGCGATGCCCAGGGACAGGGGAAGAGCGATCAGGAAGACCGCGATCGAGGCGGACACGTCGGCGCCGGCGATGCGGAAGCGGCGGTGCGGGGCGGGTGGGGGGCTGTGGGGCGGGTGGACGCGCTTGGTGCGCGTCGAGTCGGAAGCACGAGTGGGGACGCAGGCTGACATGTTTCCCGTCTCCTCCGGGGCAGCGCGGTCGCGGAACTGGGGTCCCCCGTCGATGGCGGGGGCGGACGCGGCCGTGGGTCACGGCGTGCAGCGGCGGGATGAAATTCAACGCTCGGTGAAGCTCAACGCTCGGTGAAGCTCGACGATCGACAAAGCTCAACGCTCAGTAAAGCGATCGTAATGCAGAGTAAAGGCCAGGCATGGATTTATGTGGCAAATGGGGCAATGAATCACCCATAAGTGCGGTGCGGACATTTCATCGGCTTGTCGTACTAATTCCCTCTCGTTCCCGTGCGACGTTGGCGGCGCTGTCGGCTCGTCCCGGCAGGCCAACAACACAGCGCCCTCGTCGGCGTGGGCCGAGAGAAGGAAGAAGGTGGACGGAACATGGCCGCCACCCACACGATCGCCGCCACCCGCAGGACTGCCGCGCCCCGCACCATCGACGCCCCCCACAGGATCGCTGTCGGCGCCGTGGCCGTCGCGGCGCTCGCCGCGTCGCTCGCCGGCTGTGCGACGGGAACCGGCAGTGATCAGGGAGCGCCGGGCCCGCAGAAGGCCCCGGTGCACAAGAAGAAGGTCGTCCGTCTGATCGGGGACGGCTCCACCGCGTACACCGGAGCGCAGCCGCACCTGCCCACACCCCAGCGGCTGAAGCCGGGTCAGAAGCCCCCGCAGTTCGTGGTGTTCTCCTGGGACGGGGCCGGCGAGGACAGCCAGAAACTGTTCTCCCACTTCCGCGAGGTGTCCAAGGCCAACCACGCGACCATGACGTACTTCCTCAGTGGCGTGTACATGCTGCCGGCGGAGAAAGCCGACCTGTACCAGCCGCCCCAGCACTCACCCGGCAGTTCCGACATCGGTTTCAACGACGAGCAGGGCATCGCCGACACCGTGAAGCAGCTGCGCCTGGCGTGGCTGGAGGGCAACGAGATCGGCACCCACTTCAACGGCCACTTCTGCGGCAGCAACGGCGGCGTCGGCGAGTGGTCGGTCGGGGAGTGGATGGACGAGATCGCCCAGGCCAAGCAGTTCGTGAAGACCTGGAAGACCAACACCGGCATGAAGGACGCGGCCCCGCTGCCCTTCGACTACGACGAGGAACTCGTCGGCGCCCGCACCCCCTGCCTCGAGGGACAGAAGAACTTCGTGCGGGCCGCGAGCCGACTCGGCTTCCGCTACGACACCAGCGGGGTCGACGACCAGGTGTGGCCCGGCAGGAAGTTGGGCCTGTGGGACCTGTCGATGCAGCTCGTGCCCTTCCCCGGCCACACGTTCGAGCAGCTCACCATGGACTACAACTTCATGGTCAACCAGTCGGGCACCAGGACCCAGGGCGACCCCGGCAAGTACCGGTACTGGGGCGACCAGATGCGTGACGGCCTGCTCCGGGGCTTCTACCGGGCCTACGACGGCAACCGCGCCCCGCTGATCATCGGCAACCACTTCGAGTCCTGGAACGGCGGCACGTACATGCGCGCTGTCGAGGAGGTCGTCGAGAACGTCTGCAACAAGCCCGATGTGCGGTGCGTCTCCTTCCGGCAGCTGGCCGACTGGCTGGACGCCCAGGACCCGAAGACCCTGGCCAAGCTTCGCTCGCTGGAGGTCGGCGAAGCCCCGAAGCAGGGCTGGCAGGACTTCCTGTCCGGCCGCCCCGCCCCGGCCCCGAAGGGAGTGCCCGGCGCGCCGACGGCCGGACGGTAGGGACCGGGGCGCTCCGGAGGGGCCGTTGTCGGCACCGGTGTCCGGCACTGGTCTTCCGTACCGGTGTCCTACCCGGCGGTCGCGAGGCTTTCGCCGAGGACGAAGTGGGGGTCGACCTGTGCGGCCAGGTCGGCCCCGGTGCGCTCATTGCCCCAGGACTGGGCGTTCTTCAGGTGGAAGTGCACCATCTGCCGCGTGTAGCGCTCCCAGTCGCGCCGCTCGTACGACGCGTCGACGGTCGTACGCAGCAGGTGCAGGGCGTCCCGGTTGGGTTCCTCCAGGAGGTCGAACCGGGGCGGCCGGCCCTTCTCCATGGCACGCACCCAGTCCGAGTGCCCGACCGTCGCGAGCAGGTCGTCGCCGACCTCGGTGCGGAGGAAGTCGACGTCGTCCCGACCCTGCACCTTGTTGCCGACGACCTTGAGATCGACGCCGAAGTCGCGGGCGTACTCCTTGTACTGGCGATAGACGGAGACCCCCTTCCGGGTCGGCTCGGCGACGAGGAACGTGATGTCGAAGCGGGTGAACATCCCCGAGGCGAAGGAGTCCGAGCCTGCCGTCATGTCGACCACGACATACTCGTCGCGGCCGTCCACCAGGTGGTTCAGACACAGCTCCACCGCTCCGGTCTTGGAGTGGTAGCAGGCGACCCCCAGGTCGGCGTCCGTGAAGGGGCCCGTGACCATCAAACGGACGGTGCCGCCGTCGAGTTCCACCGGCCGGGCGCAGGAGTCGTACACCGGATTGTGCTCACGCACCCGCAGCAGCCGTGAACCCTCGCCGGGCGGGGTCGTCTTGATCATCGTCTCGGCGGAGGTGATGCGCGGGTTGGAGCCGCGCAGGTACTCCTTGATCAACGCGAGGCGCTCGCCCATCGCGGGCAGCGCGGCCGCCTCCGCCTCGCCGAGTCCGAGGGCGGGCCCCAGATGCTGGTTGATGTCCGCGTCGACGGCGATCACGGGGGCACCGAGGGCGGCGAGATGGCGGACGAACAGGGAGGACAGAGTGGTCTTGCCGCTGCCGCCCTTCCCGACGAAAGCAATTTTCATGTTCACCAAGGGTAGTGCGACGATAGCTGTACGTGGCAGGCGTCGTGAAGAAGACCACTCCTTCGAGGGGTGTGGGCCGTGGTTGCGTAATGTCGTACTCATGAGTACGACAGGCGCGTCCGCCGATCCGCTCGCGGCCCTGGGCTCGCTGCCCGGTGTGGCCGAGTCCGTGGAGTCCGTGCGCAAGGCCGTGGACCGGGTCTACGGACACCGTGTCATGCGGCGCCGCAGCACCGAGATCACCTCCGAGGCCGCCCTGCGCGGCGCCCGGGGGTCGGCGGCGCTGTCCGGAGCGGACTGGGCGCTCGAGGAGGTGCGCCGGCGAAGCGACTTCGGTGTGGACGACGAGGCGCGGGTCATGGGCGCCGCGCTGCGGCTGACGGCGGAGGCGGGGCAGTTGCTGTCCATCTGGCGTCAGTCGCCGCTCAGGGTGCTGGCGCGGCTGCATCTGGTGGCGGCGGCGAGCGACGGCGACGAGGTGGGGCGGCCGCGGCAGGCCGGTGAGGCGGTGGACGAGCCGCTGATCGAGCTGCCGGCGCCCGGCGCGGACGAGGTGTCGGGCCGTCTGGAGGGGCTGTCCGAGCTGATCATCGCGGGCAGTTCCGCGCCCGCCCTGGTCACGGCCGGCGTCGTGCACGGCGAAATCCTCGCGCTGCGCCCCTTCACTTCGCACAACGGCCTGATCGCGCGGGCCGCGGAGCGCATCGTGCTGATCGGCAGCGGACTGGACCCGAAGTCGGTCTGCCCGGCCGAGGTGGGTCACGCGGAGCAGGGCCGGGCGGCCTATGTGGCGGCTCTGGACGGCTATGCCTCCGGCACTCCGGAGGGCATGGCGGCCTGGATCGCGCACTGCGGCCGGGCGGTCGGACTGGGTGCCCGCGAGTCGACGGCGGTGTGCGAGGCGCTGCAGCGCGGGGCGGCGTAGCGCGGAAGCCCCCCGGACACGGGCTGCGGCGGTACGAGTTCTCGTACCGCCGCTGGCATGCTCACCGGGTTACCAGGCGTCCTCGATATGTTGCCCATCAGGTCGGGTTCTTTGCCCGTCACCTGGTGCGGCTGGCCCGTAATCGACGGGTCGACGTCGCGTGGGTGCCCAATGTTCATGCACCGGTCCGTGGGGCCAAATGCGTTATTAAGGTGATCCTTTCGGATGTCCTTGGTCTCGCGGGCCGTTGAGTCCTTTGTACTCCTGGGCCAGGACAAGTGGAAGCCCTGGCGTCGGTTCTTTACTTTTACTCTCAAAGAGGATTTCACTCGCAAAGAGCGTTTTAATCGGGCATCGAGGTCAAGCGGTCGCCGCCCGGCGGCGGTTCGCGTACCAGACCAGACCCGCCGTGGCCGCCGCCGCCCCTATCGCGGCCGCCGCGACCAGTGCCGGGCGCGGCGGGACCGAGAACGTTCGGATCCGCTGCTTGAGCCGCACCGGCCGGTGGAAATCGAGAATCGGCCACCCGCGCGCGACGGCCTCGCGCCGCAGCGCCCGGTCCGGGTTCACGGCATGCGGATGGCCCACCGCCTTCAGCATGGGCAGATCGGTCGCCGAGTCGCTGTAGGCATAGCAGCGCGTCAGGTCGTACCCCTCCGACGCGGCCAGTTCCTCGATCGCCTCCGCCTTCGTCGGACCGTAGGCGTAGTACTCCACCTCGCCCGTGAAGCAGCCGTCGTCGCCCACCACCATCCGGGTGGCCACCACCCGGTCCGCGCCCAGCAGTTCGCCGATCGGCTCGACCACCTCCGCGCCGGACGTGGACACGATCACGACGTCCCGGCCGGCCGTGTGGTGCTCCTCGATCAGGGAGGCGGCCTCGTCGTAGATGAGCGGGTCGATCAGGTCGTGCAGGGTCTCGGCGACGATCTCCTTCACCTGCTGGACGTTCCAGCCGCGCACCAACTTGGAGAGGTACGCGCGGGTCCGCTCCATCTGGTCGTGGTCCATACCGCCCACGAGGAAGACGAACTGGGCATAGGCGGTCCGCAAGGCGGCCCTGCGGTTGATCAGCCCGCCTTGGTAGAAGGACTTGCTGAAGGTGAGCGTGCTCGACTTCGCAATCACCGTCTTGTCCAGGTCGAAGAAGGCGGCTGTGCGGGGCAAGGAGTGGTTTTCCACAGGCAAGAGCATAGGGGCAGCCCATTCGGCGTAAGGTGGGCGTGTGGGTTTGCCTGAGAGGGCTCTCGGGTACACCATGGAAGTCACGGATCGTTCGCGACCGTGCTAACCCGGTCCGGCTCCTCCCCCCCCGAGTCGGCCGTGGAGACGACCCCCGCTCTCCCCCCCGGCGGGGGTCGTCGCATGTCCGGGTGGGTTTTCTCCTTCTGTACGCGGCTCGACCGCGCTGGTGAGGCGGCCGAGGCCGCCTCTTTCGCATGCCCGCGACCCGTCACGGTGGGTAGTCGTCGGGCTGCTCTGCGGAAGTCGCGCAGGAGACGGTGCGGGGGTCACCGGTTCGGGTGGCGGCGATATCCACAACGGCCTGCCCGTCCACAGTTTTCCACCAAGATCCACACGTTTTCCGGGTTCGCTGCACCGTGATTCCGACACGTCCGCTCGGGCCGAGTTCATGGTCGGTTCCGTTCGCCGGACGCACACGGCCGGTTTCTGCCGGCCGTTCATATGGAGACCGGTTGCCCGGTTCTTCACACGTTTGGGATTCGCGGGGCTGAAGGTGCTGCGCGACCCGCAGCAGAGGGGGACGAGAACCATGACCGGAGCCGTCACGCACGACCCGCCACCCGGCGGTCCGGGCCGGCAGGGCAAGCCGCTCATCGTCACGGAGGACGCGGAGCTGCTCGACGACCTGCTGCGGCTGTGCGCCGCGGCCGGCGCCACACCCGAGGTGTACCACTCGGTGCCGGAGCGCCGTGGCAGTTGGGAGGCCGCGCCCCTGGTCCTGATCGGCGACGACGCCGTCCACCGGGTGCGCGGGGCCGCCCGCAGGCGCGGAGTGGTCCTCGTCGGACGCGACCAGGACGACTCGGGGGTGTGGCGCCGCGCGGTCGAGATCGGCGCCGACCACGTCCTGATGCTGCCCGACGGCGAACAGTGGCTGGTCGACCGCATCGCCGACGTCGCCGAGGGCGTCGGCCGGCCCGCACTCACCGTGGGCGTGATGGGCGGTCGCGGCGGCGCCGGAGCCTCCACGCTCGCGTGCGCCCTCGCCGTCACCTCCGCGCGCGAGGGGCTGCGCACCCTGCTGGTGGACGCCGATCCACTGGGCGGCGGCCTCGACGTACTGCTCGGCGGGGAGACCGCAGAGGGGCTGCGCTGGCCCGCGTTCGCGGCCTCGCGAGGGCGGGTCGGCGGCGGCGCCCTGGAGGAGTCACTGCCCGAGCTGCACTCGCTGCGGGTGCTCAGCTGGGACCGCGGCGACTGCGTCGCCATCCCGCCCCAGGCCGTCCGGGCGGTGCTCGCCGCGGCCCGCCGTCGCGGCGGGACGGTCGTCGTCGACCTGCCGCGCCGCATCGACGACGGCGTCGCCGAGGCCCTCGCCCAGGTCGACGTCGGCCTCCTCGTGGTCCCGGCCGAACTCCGCGCCGTCGCGGCGGGCGGCCGGATGGCCTCCGCCGTCGGCATGGTCCTGCGCGACCTCCGGGTGGCGGTACGTGGCCCGTACGCGCCCGGACTCGACGACCGCGAAGTGGCCAGACTGCTCGGACTGCCGCTGGCCGGTGAGGTGCCCGTGGACCAGGGACTGCTGCGCCCGGACGGCGGCAAGGCACCACCGGGCGCCGCAGCGCGCGGGCCCCTCGCCCGCTTCTGCAAGCAGTTCTGGGAGCGGGCCCTGACCGAGGCGGGCGCCGCATGAGCACACCACCCGCGCTGGAACGCACGCTGCTGGACGGCGTACGGCAGTGGCTCGCCGCGAGCGGGGCCGAACCGACGCCCGCGCGCGTGGCACAGGCACTGCGCGAGCAGGGACGGGTGCTCGGGGACGCCGAGGTCCTCGGCGCGGCACGGCACCTGCGGTCCGAACTGATCGGCAGCGGCCCGCTGGAGCCGCTGCTCGCCGACCCCTCGGTGACCGACGTGCTGGTGTCGGCCCCGGACCGGGTCTGGGTCGACCGGGGCGGCGGCCTGGAGCTGACCGCCGTCTCCTTCCCGGACGCGGCGGCCGTACGCCGCCTCGCGCAGCGACTGGCCGCGGTGGCCGGACGGCGCCTGGACGACGCGCGGCCCTGGGCCGATGCCCGCCTGCCGGACGGGACTCGGCTGCACGCGGTGCTGCCCCCGGTCGCCGTCGGCTGCACCTGCCTGGCGTTGCGAGTGGTACGGCCCCGGGCGTTCACGCTCGACGAACTGGTGACCGCGGGCACCGTGCCGCCGGGCGGGGACCGGGTGCTGCGGGCGCTGGTGCGAGCGCGGCTGTCGTTCCTGGTCAGCGGGGGCACCGGCAGCGGCAAGACGACCCTGCTGAGCGCGCTGCTCGGCCTGGTCGGACCCCGGGAGCGGATCGTGCTCGCGGAGGACTCGGCGGAGCTGCGGCCCAGCCATCCGCATGTCGTCCGCCTGGAGACCAGACCCGCCAACCAGGAGGGTGCCGGGCTGGTGACCCTCGAGGACCTGGTGCGGCAGGCCCTGCGGATGCGGCCGGACCGGCTGGTGGTCGGCGAGGTGCGCGGGCGGGAGGTCGTGGACCTGCTGGCCGCCCTCAACACGGGCCACGAGGGCGGCTGCGGGACGGTCCATGCCAACGCGGCGGCGGACGTGCCCGCCCGGCTGGAGGCGCTCGGCACGGCGGCCGGCCTCGACCGGGCAGCGCTGCACAGCCAGTTGGCGGCCGCGCTCTCGGTGGTCCTGCACCTCGTCCGCGACCCGGCCGGGCGGCGGCGGATCGCGGAGGTGCACGTGCTGGAGCGGGACCCTTCGGGGCTGGTGCGGACGGTCCCGGCGCTGCGCTGGCAGGTGGACGCGTTCGCCCGCGAGCGCGGCTGGGACCGGCTCCGGGGACTGCTGCGGAGCGACGAAGGCCAGGAGGGCGACGCGGGCCTCGCGCGTGACGAGAGCGAAGGAAGCGGTGAGGGCGATGTACGTGATGGGTGAGGTGCCGATGGCGGCGGCCGTCGCCTGCGCGGGGGCGGCGGTGTGGCTGACGGGCGGACCGTACTCGGGGGCCCGGCGGGCGCAGCTGCTGCTGGCCGGGGGCGGGGTGGTCGCCGCCGGGCCCCCGACGTGGCAGGACATGGCCCTCGAGCTGCGCAGGCTGCGGCGGCGGTGGCGGCCCGAGTGGTGGGCGCCGGTCGCCGGGCTGGTCACGGCGCTACTGGCCGCCTCGGTGCTGCCGGTCGTCGCGGGGGCGGCCGGAGTGCCCTTGCTGCGCCGGGTGCGGCGGGCCGCCGAGGCCCGGCGGGCCGGGGAACGCCGGGGGGATGCCGTGATCGCGCTGTGCGCGGCGCTCGCCGGGGAGGTGCGGGCCGGCCGTCAGCCGGGAGAGGCCTTGCAGTGGGCCGCACGGGATTCGGGAGGGCTGGGTGAGGCGCGGGCGGCCGTGCTGGCGGCCGCGCGGTTCGGCGGGGACGTGCCCAAGGCGCTCACCGCCGCCGCACGGCAGCCGGGAGCAGGCGGGCTGCTGGGACTCGCCGCGTGCTGGAGGGTGGCCGTGGACCAGGGAGCGGGGCTCGCGGCCGGCCTCGACCGTCTGGAAGGGGCGTTGCGCGCGGAGCGCGACCAACGGGCCGACCTGCGAGCCCAGTTGGCCGGCCCTCGGGCCACGGCGGTGATGCTCGCGGGCCTGCCCGTGCTGGGCCTCCTCCTCGGCGCCGCGCTCGGCGCCGATCCCCTGCGCGTCCTGCTGCACACCGGGGCTGGGCTGGGCTGCCTGCTCCTCGGCGGCGTGCTGGAGGCCGCGGGGACGTGGTGGGCGCTGCGGATCGTACGGAACGCGGAGGGCGGTGAGGCGGCGTGAGCACGGAGGTTGTCCACAGGCTGGGGGCGGCCGTGGGGATCGCGCTGGCCGTCGGGGCGGTGGCGCACGGGCTGGGGAGGCTGCGGCACGAACGCCGGGCCCGTCGGCGGACGGCCGAGCTGCTGGCCCCGGGACGGGCGCCGGATCCGCCGCGGGGCGCACTTCGGGACGCGGTACGCGAGTGGCTGCCCGCGGCGGCGGTGACGGGCGTCGGGTGGGTGGTCATCGGCGGGATCACCGGGATCGTGGCGGGCGCGGCCGGCGCGGTGGGGCTGTGGCGGCTGCGTCGCCGACGGGATGCGGCGGACCCCGTGCGTCAGGCCGACGCACGGCTCGCGGCACGGCAACTCCCGCTCGCCGCCGACCTGCTGTCCGCGTGCATCGTGGCGGGCGCGGGTCCGGTCCTCGCGGCGCAGGCGGTGGGCGAGGCCTTGGGCGGACCCGTGGGGGAAGGGCTGGCGCGCGGCGCGGCCGAAGTGCGGCTGGGCGGCGAACCGGCCACAGCATGGCGGAGATTGGCCTCCGCGCCAGGTGCGGAGGCCCTGGCCCGGCTGCTGGAACAGGCCGGTGTGACGGGACTGCCGGCGTCCGGACCGGTGGCCCGGCTGGCCGCGGACACCCGCGCCGACTGGACCCGGGCCGCGACGGCCAGGGCCCGGCGGGCGGCCGTCATGGTCGCGGCACCGGTCGGGCTGTGCTTCCTGCCCGCCTTCATCGCGATCGGTGTCCTGCCCGTGGTGATCGGGCTCGCGGGCGGGGCCATGGGAGGAGGTGGGCCATGAGAGGGCACTGAGCGGCCACGGCGAGTGGACGAACGACGCGAGACCGAACGGCAGATCGATCCGCGACTGACGACCAGCGACTGACGACCAGCGGCCGACGGGTCAGCGGCAGACGGATCAGCGGCAGACGGATCAGCGGATGACGAACGACCAACAGGACCTGACCTCACGGGGGTTGAGATGTACAAGGCGGTACGGGCACGGCTGGGTGCTCTGGTGTGCAGGATGCGGGGCGCGCGAAGGGACGCGGGAATGGTGACCTCCGAGTACGCGATGGGGATCGTGGTTATCTCTAGGAGTTCATAACCTTCAGGCACATGAGTGCTGGGGCTCTAGATCTCCTATCCTGAGAGGTATCTACTAGGTGGCTGGCACGTTTGGTACGTTCGCGACCATGTCCCGCACATACACGGCAGAACGCGCAATCTCCCCCCGTGACGGGTCGGTGTCGTGGGTGGTCATCTCCTCGTGCTACGAGCTCCACTTGGAGTCAGTTGCCTTCCTGGCGGGTCTCCGGATGGCGGGCCGGTCGGCCAACACGGAGCGCACGTACGCGGGCCGTGTTGCCCTGTACCTGTCGTACTGCGTGGATCACGGCTTGGACTGGAGGAAGCCCGGACTGCCATGGCTGGCACGGTTCTTGCACTGGCTCGTGGATGAGCCGCTGCCGCCGAAGGGCGAGAAGAAGCCGGCGCGACCACGGTTTCGTACGAAGAAGACCGCGAACCACATCATGACGACGGTCTGCGGTTACCTGCGATTCTGCGCTCAGCAGGGCTGGGTGGCACCGGAAACGGTCGCCCAACTGTCCGAGCAGAAGTACCTCGCCTACCTGCCGCCTGGCTACAACCCGGGCGAGGAGGGGCAGTTCCGCGCTGTGAGGGCGAAGGTGATCAAGTTCGAGGTCGCCGTCGAGGGCTATGAGTGGCTGAATCCCGAACAGTTCGCCCAGCTTCTCGGGCAGGCGCGGCGGGCCCGGGACCGTTTTCTGGTGGCGATGCTGGGCGGCACTGGTATGCGGATCGGTGAGGCGCTCGGGCTGCGGCGCGAGGACATGCATTTGCTGTCGAACTCCGTCGCCCTGGGCTGTCAGGTCGCCGGACCGCACGTGCACGTGCGGCGTCGGCAGAACTCCAACGGTGCCCTGGCCAAGGCCCGTATGCCCCGGTCGATCCCAGTGACGGACGAGTTGGTGACGCTCTACGCCGACTACTTTTTCGAGCGGGACCAAGTGCCGGAGGCAGCCGACGTCGACATGGTGTTCGTCAATCTATTCCGGGCACCGCTGGGCAGGGCGATGACCTATCACAACGCCAAAGACCTGTTCGACCGGCTGGCAAAGCGGGCCGGCTTCCCCGCTCGCCCTCACATGCTGCGGCACACAGCGGCGACTACGTGGGTGCGCAACAAGGTTCCGCGGGATGTCGTGAAGGATCTCATGGGGCACGTCGCGGATTCGTCGATGGAGCCATATGTGCACTCTACTGACCAGGACAAACGCGATGCCGTGGAACGCGTGGCTGCACTGCGGAAGGGCCTGGTGCGGGCGTGAGCGGGAACCTTGCGAGAGTCATTGATCTCGGCGAGCGCTCTGAGATCGCTCTGAGTGCGTGGACGGCCTGGCTGAAGGACCAGCTCATCGAGGACTGGCGTCCGGATGAGTGGGATGGTGAGAAACTACTGTTCACCGGTGACTTGGGGGGCCCGCGCACTCGCGCCTGGTACTGCATCATCGACACCTGCAACTCCGTCTCCCGGATCCGGCACGGCTGGTGCACGGGCTGCCGGAAGGCGTTCAAGACCAGCGGGTTGAGCGAGGTGGAGTTCAAGGCCGCCTACCGGCCGGACCCGAACCGGGTCTACAGCCACACGGACACCTGCACTGTTGAGCGGGACGGGAAGCGCTGCCAGCGCGAGTACCACACCACGGGGTTGTGCCGCCGCCATCACACGGACTGGATCAAGGCGTCCCGGGTGCGGGTACGCCACAAGTTCGGCGGGACACGGGATGAGTGGATACGCGATGTCGCCATCCCCTACGAGGCATTTCCGCCCTGTCTGATCCTGGGCTGCCCCCTGGAGCGGACAACGCTGGAGGGCGGACTCTGCCGGATTCACTACCGCCGCTGGCGGGTTCTGCACGAGTCGGAGGACCGTGTCCCGGACCTGGAGCACTGGCTGCGGCACGAGACGCCGTATCTGTCGGTGCGACAGTTCTCCCTGGCCGCGCTGAGTGACCTGGCCCGCCTGGAGGTGCTCTATGCGCTCCAGCAGCGCGACCAGGTGGCGCCGAATCTCGACCCGACGACTGTCCGGCATGCGCTCGCGCGGCTGGTCGGGGTGGAGAACCTGGTGACGGCCGCGCCGGAGGACTTGGTGCCCGACGAGCTGAGGCAGCGCAACGTCAGGATCATGATCCGGGACTTGGCCTGGGAGGTGGCACAGGGCTACGACCGGTTCCGCGGGATCGACCCGACCGAGAAGGTGGTCTGGGACAAGAGGGCCACGGCCTTCTTGTCGCCCGCCCGGCGTGCTGGGAAGTCGACCGGCCGTGCGGGCTTGGTGGACTTCTCCGTGGTCACCCAGCCCTGGCTGCGGGAGGCGCTGATGGAGTGGGCCCGCTCGACCCGCCCAGAGAGCAAACGGTTCAAGACGCACCTGACGGCCTGCACGATCGCATCGAGGGTGCTGAGTCGGCAGCCGGGCGGCGGGATGGACCCCCATGCCGTCCGCTTCGCAGACATGACCTTGGTGGTCGAGGCGATGAAGCAGCTGAAGCGGGCGGACGGGGTCACTCTGCTGGGCAGCAAGTCGCAAAGGGACACCCTCGCCGGGCTCTACACGATCCTGGACTTCGGCCGCAGTGCCGGTCTGCTCGAGACGCTGCACGGCACTTTCGCCCGCCACAGCTCGCACCGGATCGTCGTCGAGGAGAGCAACGAGGACGAGATCGGCAAGGCCGTCCCGGAGTCCGTGATCCACCAGCTCGACAGCCACCTAGGCACCATGGGGCGAGACTTCTCCTACAGCGGGCTGGAGCCGGACGCCATCGAGGCCATGTTCCAGACCGCCTACCAGGTGCTGCGGGACACCGGCCGCCGCCCGCACGAGGTCTGCGGCCTCAAGCGCGGCATGCTCGAGTTCGATGGCGGCGACTGCTTCCTGATCTGGAACAACCAGAAGAGCAAGCGGCACGGGCGCCGGCTGCCGATCGACAAGGACACCAAGGAGATCATCCAAGCGTGGGAGGAACGCCGCAGCGGTCTGACCGTGCCTGTGGAGAGTGCTCCGTATCTGTTCCCGGCGATCACCGGGCTGGGACGGCACCCTCATCTGACGACGAACAACTTCGCGCGGGCCCTGCGACTGTGGGTGGACTTGATTCCAAAGATCCACTCTGAGGGCACCGCACGGGACGGCAGCCCGGTCCCCTTCGACCGAGCCAAGATCTACCCCTACGCTTTCAGGCACTCCTACGCTCAGCGTCACGCGGATGCGGGCACCCCGATCGACGTGCTGAAAGAGCTTATGGATCACCGGAGTGCCGATACCACGGCCCGGTATTACAAGGTCTCCTTGAAGCGGAAGCAGGAGGCGGTGAAGGCGATGCGGCTGCGTGTCGTGGACCGTCACGGCAACCCTGCCCCGATGGCGTCGAACAGGGCTTATGAGATGCGATCGGTGGCGGTGCCGTTCGGCGGTTGCACCGAGCCGTCCAACGTCAAGGCGGGCGGTCATGCCTGCCCGATCCGTTTCCAGTGCGCCGGCTGCGGCTTCTACCGTCCCGACCCGTCCTACCTGGCGGCGATTGAGGACCAGATCCGGGATCTGAAGGCGGACAAGGAAACCGCGCTGGCCATGGACGTGGATGAATACGTTATCCGCAACATCCAGGACCAGATCAACTCGTTCAAGAAGGTCGCTGCGAACATGCGAGAGCAGATCGAAGCACTTCCCGAGCAAGAGCGAGAGGAACTGATGGAGTCCGTCAAGGTCTTGAGGAAGTCCCGGGCCGCCCGGGGCCGCATGCTTCCGCTGACCGTGATCAACCGCACCGAGTCGAGCACATGACGGCCAAGCGCACACCGCGAGAAGTGCTGGCGGAGTCCCGCCGCCGAGACAGTTGTGAGAAGCGGGCGAAGGTGCTGGCGTTCGTGGACGAGATGGTGGACCGGGGCGACGCGGTGACGTTCGCCGCGGTCGCCAAGGCGGCCGGGGTGTCGAACTGGCTCGTCTACGCGGAGGGAGTGCGCGAGCACATCGAGGCCGCCCGTAAGCGGCAGGAAGGCCAGCCACGGCGCGAGGCCCAGGTGGGCCGGTCATCGAGCGCGGCGAGCCTGGCCACCGATCTGGAGCTGTCCAAACAGCAGGTACGCGCTCTGCGGGACGAGCGGGACCACCTCAAGGCGGCGCTTCAACGACAGCTCGGGCACCAACTGGACCAGGTCGCAAACGCCGATCTGGTCGCGAGGGTGGATGAACTCACTCGTCAACACGAGGAAATTACGGCTGAGCGCGATGCGCTGCGGCGGGACAAGACCGATCTGGAAGAGCGACTGGCCGAGACAGAGGAGGACCTCGCCGCTGCCCGATCCAGTCTGCGCCGGATGATCCGTGCGGAGAACGTGGCCCCAGAGGGCAGTTGATTGATCTTTGCTTCGCTTACTGAGGGGCTCTGTCGGAATCTTGAGGACGGCCGTTAACGATCATGACGTTGCGTCAGACTCGTTCGAACGTCCTGCCCTCGTTCCCCAGGAGCCCGATGTGTCCCCCCTCACCTCGCTCCGGAGCCGAGATCCCACCGCTGGCCGCCCGGGTTGCCCGCGCGGCCAACCTCAAGGGCACCACCGCGATGTGGATCCGCGACCGCCTCGATGCATCAGCCGCGTCCTTTTGTCCACGGCGCGCCGGGATGCCGGTGAGGACGCCGATGGCTGCGGGCAGAGAGAGCGCCGCGACGGCCCAGAACGTGGTCCGCCAGCCGAGGTGGGTACCGAGCACCGATCCCCCGGGGACACCGGCGACCATGGCCACTGTGGTGCCCGACAACAGCACGGCGAGCGCACGCCCCTTCTTGGTCGGCAGGGACCAGTGCGGCGGCGGTCGTCAGAGCGATGGCGAGGAACCCGGCGTTCGCGAGCGCTGCGACCACCCGGGTCGCGAACAGGACCGCGAAGCTTTCGGTGACAGCGCCCAAGGCGTGGGCTGACAGGAACACGTGGACGAACCCGCATACGGTGAACTACGCACGATGAAGATCCACGGGGCACGAGCAGGAGAGAGCCGATGACCAGCCAGGCCCGCAGCGCGTTCAACAAGAACTGTGAGGATGTCGACCGCCTGCTCGAAATACACACCGACATCACCGGCGACGCACCCGGCCGGCGCTGGAAGGTCGAGTCCCTCCACAAGTCCGCCATCGTGCTCCTGACCGCCTTCTGGGAGGCATTCTGCGAAGATCTCGCGGCCGAGGCCCTGACGCATCTTGTTGATCACGCCCCGAAGGCGAGCGCTCTTCCAGGCCCGCTCCAGCAACTGGTGGCCAAGGAGCTGAAGGCGGAGAAGCACGACCTCGCGATCTGGCAGCTGGCCGGTGACGGATGGCGCACCGTACTGGCCTCTCGCCTTCAGCGACTTCAGGAAGAACGCAACCGCAAGCTCAATACACCCAAGACCCCTCAGATCGAGACCCTCTTCAGCAGCGCGGTGGGTATCGAGGACGTCTCAAAGGCCTGGTACTGGCCTGGCATGACCGTTGAGCGGGCGAAGAAGAAGCTCGACGACTTCATCACACTCCGTGGCGAGATTGCGCACCGCGGGTCAGCGGCCAACAGTGTGACAAAGCCGCAGGTCAACGAGTATTACAACCATCTCAAGCGTCTTGTGGACCGCACGGAAAAGCATGTCGCCTCCAAGGTCAGTCAGTCGACGGGGAAGGATCCCTGGCCGAGTGATGAGTAGCCCACGAGGGTGAATTCGCGGCCCGGAGCTGCACTGCGGTTCCGGCGCCGACCCTCCCGAAGGGGCCGGCCAGGGCCGGCCGCCGGTCTTCGAGCGGATGCACTGGTCGCGCACCCGGCAGGGGCGGCATGTCTCCGTGTCGGAATTAATGACGATGGCCTTGGAATCAGTAGCCGTGTCGAAAATGCTCACTGGATTTGTCCCAGGCTGCGCAAAATCTGCTGCACCCACCTCGTGAATCGGGTATGGATACAGGACAGGGGGCGGAATCGAGCGCAATGAATGATCGATTCCGCTTCTCGGGACGCCGCCCAATGACGAGCCGGGGGATCTCTTGAACATCGGACCACCTGTAGGTGATCTCTTCATGCTTGCGGTGGATGTCACCGCCGGCGTCGTCACAGAGGACGAAGCTGTCGGGGAGTGGATCTCTACAGGTGCAGTGCTCGACTCCCAGCAACTTGCAGAGCTTGATTTTGCCATCGAAGACGCGCGGCGGAGGGACAGCTACACACTCGGCTGGGTAATGGCGAAGCTCGCGGAGACGGCTGCGCGATATCATGCGGGGGCCTCTTGGGGTTCGCCGTGGTGGAATGCTGCAGATATTTTCGTCGAAACCACAAGAAGGCTGCTGCACAAGAACCCCCATGGCCGCTATTTGGCAGAGGCCCGTACGGTGGTTGAGCGTCAACTGGCGATCATGGCTGAGCGTTGCGGCCCGTCTGGACCTGGGAGATACCAGCCCGGCGAGCTTCAAGAATACGCGGAGACGCTCAAGGTGGCTGGTGGATTACTGCTTGGTCCATATATTGAGTACGCTCAATACGGAGCACAGTCACTCGACTATTGGCTCAGCAGCGAGCAGCTCTCCTTTATCGCTTCCCCCGCGGCCTATGACACCGGGCGACTCGTCCAGATGCCTAAACCCGCGGACGCCATGGCTGAAGCTAAGAATCACCTCGAACGTGCCGCCACCGTGGGTGCGGGTCATGTGAAAGGCCTGAGCTTGGCACTCCTTGCCCAGTGCGTCTTCTACCACGGATTATTCTCGGGCGAGCCCGTCATGGTGGAAGAACTCGCTGACCTTGCTGCTCTGGCCATCCTGTACTTGGACCCAGGAAAAGATCCTCACGTCAGTGCCCGCATGGTTCTGTTCCGGGAGAGATTCGGCGGCGCCTCGGAGGACTATCCGACGGTGGAGGATGTGGTACAGCGCACGCTGCTCCCTAGTCCCCGCACCGCGACCGAAGCGAGACTCCAGCTGCAGACGTTTCTCGCGCTGGCACCCGCACTCAGCAGCCTGTCTCCGCAACTCCTGGCACTTCTCTGGCAGCGCGTCGCGGCCTTGGGTGAGAACCTCGACGGCTACGCAAAATTCGCGGTCTGCGAGACGCTGCTGCACAATTTTCCGGAAAGCGTCGTGAAGTGTCGCGGGTCCGTTGCGAGAACAGAAGAATTGGCCGCTTCCATCGTTGCTGATGACCGCCTCTCACGAGAGGCAAAGGCGACCTCTTTGATCCATCTGGCCGTGGAGAGTCCAGGAATCGGGGAGGCTATGTCGCTGCTTCAGCAGAGCAGAGAACTGGCCCCGGAAATCTCAGTACGCTACTTTGACTGTATTGACTATGCTGAAGCTACAACAGCCTTAGAACGGGGAAGGCGCAGCGAACAGTCAGGCCATGTAGCAGAGGCTCTTGAGTGTTACGCCATGGGCGCTCACGCGACGGCCCGCCTGACTCGTGGATGGGCCTGGAGCGAAATTTCCCACGCCTTGCTGTTGCATGTTGTTGCGTGTCTGCGTGTCTGCGAAGATACGGACGCACTACGTGTCGCTATGAGTGCGGTGTCCGTGGCCCACGCGGTAGTACCGCAGCTTCCCGCCACTTTCCATGAAGGTCGGTCAGGTCTGTACTGGTCTCTCGGAGTTCTGATCGAACGCTTGATGTGGAAGGGCGAACACCTCGCGCTTCCGATGACCCGTTATCTTCACCACCGGTTGTTCAAAGGCGCCGATTTCGCCTATGCCGTCGCAACTCCCGGCCCGTCCACCTTTGACGAGCCTAGCGAGCGTCTGATGGCCAAACTGCGGCAACTCGAAGTCGCCGAGGGCCCTTACGTGCCAGGTACTGAACCCCTCGATTTGAGCTCCTCCCTCCCATCAGAGGTATACGACCTTGCCTACGCCAGCACGGACGAACGGCCTGGCACATCGGTACCTCGCGTACGTACCAATCGGCTACGACGGGCGATCGACCGCGCTACCTCCCACCAGGTCATGCTCACCGCATCTGAGAGGCAGGACAACCCTCTTGTTGGGTTCATGATGCCCCGACAAGAGGATTTACCCGAAGACATGGTCCTCATCTCGCTTTTTCTGGGTGAACGTGACGTCGTGACGCGCAGCAGTGGGGATTCAGCCGGGCTGCGCACGACCGCAACGTGGTTCACCCGGGAGGAGGAGGGATGCTGGGCAGTCAACACCGTCGAGGCGGGCTCTGCCGGGACCCACCATAATCCTCATACGGATCAGGCCCGTCATCTTCACTCAGTCGCGCCCTCGGTGGCTGCGCTTCGGCAGGCTGTCCAAGCCAACACCTTCGGCCGGCCAGCAACGTCGAGGGCGAAGCGGCTCCTCGGAGAGTGGTACGCCCGGCTCGGCGGTCCCATCGGCGACCTTCTCCCACAATGGGCTAAGCAGGGGAAACGTCACCTGTGCTTCTGGCCTCACGGACCATTGCACTATGTTCCGTATGCCGTACTCGAACATAACGGACAGCCACTCGCCGACGACTGGACCGTTTCCACGGTCCCTTCCGATGTGGTGCTCTACCGCTCGATGTCACCCCCCACCAAGCCGCGGCTGCTCGTGGTCGGGGCAGATCTGGAGAGGACCACCGGCGACGGAGGAGGCCTTGGGCGTACCCACGCGCGCACTCTGGCGGGGAGTTTCCCCGACTCCCGACTGCTAGACGGTCCCAAGGCGACACCGGCTCGGCTGCTGGAAGAGATCTCGTGGGCCACGCACCTGCACGTCGCGGCGCATGGTTCCCACGACGCGGAGGCCACATGGTTCCAGTGTCTGTATCTCAACGGCGACGGGGGCGCGAACAACGACGGCCGGCTCCTCGCCCGAGACATCGTTGGGTGCGATCTACGGAACGTTTCGCTGGTGACGCTCAGTGCCTGTGAGTCCGCCATGGGTCGAGTGGACCTGAACGACAATCTTCGTGGGCTGCCTGCTGCCTTCATGCTGGCGGGGGTAGCTACCGTCATCGGTGCACTGTGGCCCGTCGGTCCTGATGTGGCCGACCACTTCTTCGTACGGCTTTACGGCGAGTTACTGCGGGGAGCCACGAAGCTCGAAGCCTTTCGAACGGCTCAAAAGGCTACCCGCTCGGCATTCCCCAGCTACCGAGACTGGGCGGCCTTCACCTTCACGGGGGGTCTGTAAGCTCTCAGCCGTTTACGGCAGGCGATCACAGGTCCACTGAGTGCACACGGGGCAGCATTTGTGCATCGTACGAGATGATCCGCCCCATGCGGACATCCGCCGCTAGGGCAAACTCCGCCCCGCACGGTCCGGTGAACGGAAGTCGAATGACCATGTGAAGTCGGTGCACACCGGAAAGCCGCTGCCGGGCCGTTCGAGTAAAGACCCACAGGGCGTCGCTGCAGTCGACCCCCTCGGCTTCCAGATAGGGGTCCTCACCCTGCTCTTCGAGGTTCTTGGCCACTTCAGCAGTGAAGAACTTCAGGTTCAGGTTCAGCTTCAGTGAGGAGTTCTGCTTGGCTGTGCTGACCGCACGGATTGGGCTAAGGTCCCAGGCCAGGGGCTGCTGCGCTACACCTGCCGAGTGCGCACGTAGCCGAACTTGGAGCGTCGCGCTCTCCACCGGCTCCCGGTCGTGATGATGGAAGTTAACTGCTGTACTCAGGAGGCAGAACCGCGCGCTGCCGAACAAGTGCCGTGCATGCTCACCCAGTTCCTCTCCGGCCCAGCGTTCCACTCCAGCCGCATTGAGTGGCGTCACTTGGGGCCTACCCAGGGAGACGCGATCGTTGACGAGGTGATGACCAGGTATGCCGTGCAGTACTGGCCTCTGCACTAGGGCTATTTCGTCGAAGGTCATCACAGGCACCGGCACCTCGAACGAATCCACTCAGCCAGGCTATCTGACCCCGAAGCGCCGGGTCAGCTTCTTGGTCCTCGCGCTTTCGCTTACGGTTCCGGCCCCCCGCTTTCCCCTGTGGCGGCGAGCCGGATTCGCGCTCAGCGGGCGAGGATGACGGTGATCGGCCGGTCGGGGCAGTCTGAACGGTTCCTCACGGAAACGGACCCCGCTCGGGGCGCTGCGTCTGACGGGCCGACAACTGTCGGTTCCGGCACGTACTCTGGGTGGTGGAGCGCACCGATGTCGGTGACCCGCACCAACCTCAGTGGACCGATCCCGGTTCGGGGTGGCCAGTACCGCGATTCCCGTGAGGATTCAGCGGTGGCCTGGTGATGGTGATCTGTCCAAGGTGGTCGCAACGGCCCAGTGCCCCGCAGCGGCGGGGAGGCGGTACAGCGCCGGCACCCACCTCTGCACCCGCGGGAGGCGGACCCACTCCGCGTCCCGATCCGTTCAGGGAATGCGGCGAAAGCCCTTCCCTGCGTACGAAAGCAGAGGTGCGGTATGTCACCGCGTCGTCCCAAGCGCCCTGTCGGGCACTTTCCCTATCTCGATGATCCCGAGTACCGGGCCCAGTTCGTCGAGGCCGGCCTGGCCGATCCCCGGTGCACGCTCGACCGGGGCGCGCTGGAGCGCATGGCCACCGATGCCGTCAATCTCAAGCCGCTGATCGCGGCGAGCGGGAACAAGGCCACCGGCGTGGTCGTCCACGGCTTCAAGGACTCCGCCGTGCACCCGGTGGTCACCGAGCACGGCACCCTCTACCAGATGAGGGTCCAGCAGCCAGGGATCGCTAGTGCGATCAACCAGTTCAACATCCGCTTCGCCTACGACGTCGCCCAGAACGCCGCCGTCACCACCCCGCGCGTGACCCCGCTCTCGTCGCCGGATGGCGGGCAACTGGCGGTTCTGGAGGTCGAGTTCGCCTCCGAGGAAGCGCTGCTGGAGCACCTGACCTTCATCGAGGGCCGGCTGAGCGCGGCAGAGAAGGCCCGCAAGTACGACCTGAAGGCGGACCTCGCGGTCTCGGGCCAGACCGAGCCGGCCACCTACCACATCGTGCGCTACCGACTCGGTGACCAGGTCTGGTACGTCACCGTCTCGACGGCCGGGACGAACCGCACCTTGCACCGCCACAGCCTGCTCGGACTCCAGCCCGCCGTCGGACTGCTCGGCCTGCCGCAGAAGGTCCTCGGCGGAGCCGAAGGCCAGCGCTGGCGCAACCCGGCCGACTGGCGGGACCGCTACACCGCGCAGCTCAACAGGTACGACGGTGTCGATCCCCAGGACATCGAGATTCCGGCGGACGACCCGGAGAAGGCCAAGGAGGCGCAGGAGGCCCGTGCTTGGGCTGAACTTGCGGCCTCCGCGTTGCCGGTGGCGACCACCGGCGCCGTCTTTGTCATCGGCTACGTGCCGGCCGCCGGCAACCGTCCGGACTTCGACGCCGCGCTCGCGTCGACCAACCTGCGCACCCACCTGCGCGGCCCGCTCGACTTCTCCGGCCCCAACCAGGCCATGGCGTCCGGCCGGACGCTGGTCGACCACGCGTTCGCGGACGACGCGATCACGGAGTTGGAGCACGCGGTTCTCACCGGGGCCCGCCCGGCCGCAGACCTGCACGACGACCCGCGCGAGGCCGTGGTGAACATCGTCCGGCTGGCGGACCGGGTGGTCTTCCCCAGCGACATCCCCAGCCTGCGCCGGACAACCAAGGTCCTCGTCGAGCCGTCACCGACGCGCCTGCAGACCAAGCACGCCCAGACCCGCGGCGAGATCCGCAGCGCACTGCTCACGGCTGCCGTCGGCGGGGTCGATCTCCCGGCCGCCGCCATGGACACCCCCCACCACGGCACGGTACGTAACGGCATCGCCACCACCGGGCTGTCCGCCCAAGAGTTGATTGCCGCGGCGACGGCGGCCGAGCCAAGCGAGAGCCGCGACGCGGCCCGCACCGAGCTGGCGCACATCGCGGTACCGGGCCTCGTCAACGGCAAGGTGCTGCTCGGCTCCTACGGCTCCACCGGCGACCGCCGGACGGTTCCCACCAAGCTAGCCGCGGCCCGCGTCACCGACGAGGGGATCAAGCTGTTCGTCGAGGCCATCGACGCCTTCGCTGAGGTGATGCAACTGCGCGCCGGCCGCGAGATCACGCCGCAGGCGGGCGCGACGCCGGGCCGCCTGCGCAAGGTGGTCAGCAGGGACACCGACGACGCGGACAAGCTTGCCGACTCGGCGTGGTTCACCAAGCACTGGCCGGTGGAGAACAACAACTCCGACTCGGGCGGGGGAGCGAGCACCGCGTCCAGGCTCTCCGACAGCGAGCAATGGACGGACAAGGTCAAGGACACCCTCGGCCGGGTCACGGCCGCGAAGAAGTCCATGACGGCCCTCTCCACGCACTTCAAGGAGATGCACTCCCTCGTGGGGCCGGGCAGGGATCTGACCGCCGACGAGCGGCAGTCCTGGGAGGACGAGCTCGACACGGTGAAGTCCCAATTGGACGACGCCCGCGAGTACCTGAGGAAGCTGCGGTACCGGCCTGCCGACACCGGTGCCACGAGCGGTGACATCACCGACTTCGCCTTCGCGGCGGAGGAGTCCGAGTGAGCGGCCTCCTGCCGGGGGCGCGTCTGGCGCAGGACGCCGCGCCGCCGTCGGGCCCGGTCCTGCGGCCAGTGCACGTCCAGCTTCTCGCTCGCGCCCTGGGCGGCTACAGCAGCAGCGCCCCGTACTGGTCACTGGTCGACACTGTCGAGGCCTTCTGTCCGGGCCTCTACCTCGTCGCCGACGCCCACGGACGCATCGTCTGGCTCGGGATGGCGGCCGGCGACCAAGGGGTGACCGGGCGGATCAGGACGCATCTGGGCGAGCCCTGGAAGCACGCCGTCTTCCACCGGGTCTGGGTCGCCTCCGCCTACGACCAGATCTCCCGGCCCGCTCTGGAGGCCGCCGAAGGCTGGGCTGCCGACGCGCTGGATCTGCGTGCCCGGATGCCGCACCGCACCTGGCCGTCGTCCACCCACTGGCAGTTGCTCGTCGGCTGTCAACCTGTGGTGTGACCACGTAGGGCGTGGGTCCGGGACCGCTGCGCTCCCGGACCCACGCCCGCCCTCGCCGTCCAAGGGCGTGGTGCGCCAAAGCCTGCCCAGATAGTCACCCTTCGGGAGATCTGCCTCCGGGGTGGGGACACGCGCTGCCTGCAGGGCATCTTGAAGCGCACCTGTGACGGGCTTGGCTCACCACGTGCCTGACCTGCCTACTGGGCTCTACAGCTCTGTACTGCAGAGTTGCTTGACAAATCGTGGTGTCACTGAATGTGGCCACCAGCACGCAATACCGCCTCCAGCGCCGGGTACCGGTAGAAGCTATCCCTCTCCTCGGCCATGGACTGAACGCGGGAGAGGAAGGAGACGAATTCCGCGGGCTGCGCCAAGCCAAGATGCGCCGTGTTACGGAACAGGGCCACGGCAAGATCAGGCATCTGGGCGGCGGTGCGGCACTCGTGGTTGTCCGCCCACGTCGTCAACGCTGCCCCGAGATCCTTGATACTGAGGAAGGCGCCGTGCTGGACGAGGAGTTGACCAGCCTGCTCCCCCGTACGCCAACTTCCGGCTTCCTCGATGAACTGCAGCACTGCGGGGACGAAATACGGGTGCGGACGCGTTGCCACGACGTTCATCCGATGCAACTCGGGAAGGTCGGCAAAGTGTTGTTCGAGCGCGGGAATCCGTTCTCTCGCGTAGCTGCTGCTGACGACTGCCAGGCTTGCTGCGATGTCGGCTCGAAGAGGTTCCCAGACGGCAGCGGTAATGTTCCTGGTCAGCAAACCTTGAAGCCGCTCACGGAGTGGTTCGTCCACCATCTCCCAGAAGAAATCCTGGTCACAGAGGCGGACGAGGGCGCGAAGCTGTGTCTCGCCGTCGAGTGTCTGAAAGCTTTCGCGCTGTCCAGCTACGGCGGAACGGACAAGCTCTCTGTCGCGTTGCGCGAACGCGAGCAGCACGAGGGCGGACCTGTCGGCGTACTCGATGGCCGCCAAACGTTTATTGGGATCGAGTTCGCGAAGGGCGTGCTTCGCAGCGAGCTTGGCGATGTTGCTGCGGGCAGCTTTGCGTACGCGGTCGAAGAAGTTGGTCTGAATGTGGGACACCACCGGTACGAACGACGGGTCACAGGTGTAGTCGAGGAACGCGTCCAAGATTTTCCCACCCTGGGTGGCGGGATGGGTCAGCAGCGTTGTCAGTGCGACCGCGAGGTGTCCACGGGCGACTTCAGGGCGAGGCTCGTAGACTTCGCTGAAGCTGCGCAGTGACGGGTGTACGCAGAGGTTGCGGTCTTCGCGGATGCGTTCGAGTTCTCGCTGGCCGATCGAGTCGATCAACTCGAAGTCAACTGCTTTGGTCAGCAAGCTGGCTTCGATGTTTTGCATCGCGCGAACGCCGTCTGGAGTGATGCCCTTTTCCTGTGCACTCATAACCTCGGTGCGGAATGCGCTTGCCCCAGCATCGCCGTTGTCGGCAAGTTGGATGAGTTTGGTGATGATGTCTGCGGTGACTGTCGTCCAGGTTGCGGCGATGCTTGCGCGGATGGCGCCGGAGTTGTAGCAGCGCCATGCTTCCTCTGCGAGCGGTCGCGTGTCCGGGTTCCAGACCTGCGCAATCAGATTTTCCACGTCCGTCACCGGCACCTCCTCGTTATCTCACCCGAGTGTCCCAGGAAGTGCCCGGTCGACGGTCGACACCGATGTGTACCTGGGTGTCTCTCTGCAGGGTGACGGGTTCGCCGGCGGCGCTCAGGACCACGCTGCTTTTCATGGGGGATGGGAGTTCAGCTGTTCGGCATGGCAGCCGACTGCTCGTCGGGAGAGTCCGTTCCAGGGGCCTGAGTCCATCGCCGCCCGCGAAGCCCTCAAGCGCGCCGCCCTCGCCCCGGACTCCGCGGATGGCGGCGTGGCCGCCTAGCCTGTCGGATACGGGGCGCAGCGGGGGCGCCGAGCGCGACGCCCCCGCCGTTGATCAGCGGCGGTAGACGCAGCCCTTGAGGAGGACCAGGGCGGCGGCCGCGAACACGGCCAGGCCCTCCGCCCGTCCGGTGGGGACGATGCCCGCGATGTTGGCCGCCTGGACCGAGGCGAGCCCGAAGAGCCCCTGGGCGGCATGCGACGGGACGCGGAAGGTAAACCAGTCGCTGCCCTCGCGCCGGTCCGGTCCGGCGATCTTGAAGGGGTGTTCTGCCATGATGGAAAAGCCTCCAGTGGTGTCGTTCGTACCCTCGTCCGATTCACGGAGACATCTGGGGTCGCTCCGGGCATGGAGCGGCCCCTCTCCGTTTCCGGCGGCCCTGACCGCCTCGGCTAAGTGAACCGCAGGTCAGGGAGGGTCGTGGAGCGCCCATCGTGCAAAACGGCTCGTCTTCGAGATTCCGCCCGAGAGCACAGTTCAGCGACCAGAAGTTCCCGTCGTGAGCTGCGGCTACGCCAACCGTCGCCGTCGCCGTTGCGGCGAATTCAAGGTCGGAGGCGTCTGCGGGCAATTCCCGTGCGTGACCTGCGGTAATTTGGATTTCCAAGTGACCGCTTGGAGCATCCAAGATGCAGCAGGCCATGTGATCGAGGTCACAGAAAACTGGCCGTTGGTGGAGACATCAGGCCTTCGCCATGAACACGTTGATCCCGGGATCAGTCGCGCGGTGCCGCAGGCTCGGGAGGGTTCGGGAGCCCGGCGAGGCCGCCGACGACCGCGCGCACGCTCTCCCAGCGGGCGTCCACGAGCTCCGCAGCGGCGGGCCTGTACCGCCAGAAGAGCTGACGGCATCCGGTCTCCTCGTACCCAGGGACCCACTCCCGCAGCCGGTTCACGGCCTTGCCCACGTCGTCCATCGCACCGAGCTCGACCGCCCAGGCCCGGGCCGGGGTGGACAAGCCGGAGTCCCGAAGCCACCGCTGGTGGGCCACCTCTCCGGCCGCCAGCATCGTTAGGTAGTCGCCGACCGGGACGGCGATACGACTGACGCCGGTGATGCCCGAGACCCCGGCGGTCGGATCGCACGGGTGCTGCGTCTGCTCCGGCGTCAGGACGACTTCGGTGACGTCGATGCCCGTCACGAAGGCCGCCGTCGTGTGACCGGCCTCGTGGACGGCGGCACCCTGACGGTCCGTCTCCAGCGAGAGGTCAAGGGCATGGTCATGGTTCGCGCAGCACCAGCCGGCGGGGGCCGGGTGGAGGGAGAATTGGCCGACGCTACTTCCCGAGGATTGCAGGGCCCGCCGCTGCCACGCCGGCTGCCGTCGGTCAGGTCCGAGCACCTCCAGATATGCCTAACTTCCATTACATCTGGCCAACGCGTTCGCCTGTACGGACAGTTGACAACACTAGGTAATCGTCGGCGTGCCCGAAAGCCCCCGCCCTGTCTGACTCAGGACTCGACATGGCCCGCACGCCGACCGACGCCTGTCGAGGCCGGTTTCACTGGCATCGACCGGTGCCGCCAACGTCATGTCCCGCACCACCTAGCGGTCTGGAGCGGGACTTCATGGGCCCCACGTGGGTGAGGAGTTCTCTGTTGCTGGCCATGCGGCGCGTAGGGCCACGGCTCTGGGCGTCAGGGGCCCACGTGCACGTAGGGCGCCCAGAGGGCCGCGGAGTCCGGGCGGGCGCGGCGAAGCGTGGTCACCACGTGGTGGAGGGCGCGCGCGGAACCATCGGCGTGCGGGCCCTCGGCATCGGTGATCTGGCCGTAGAAGGCGTGGGCGAGGTCGGGTGCACGGCGGTCGCTCACGGCCCACTGCGCGGCGATGACATGTCGGAACCCGGCCATCTGGAGTGCCCCGGCCAGATGGGCAGCCTCGTCGGGCAGGTCGATGTCGCCGGTGGCCGTCTCACAGGCGGAGAGGTACGCGAGGTCGGCCTCGGCCGCGCCGAGGTCGGCAATCTCTGCGGCGGTGACCGCGCCTTCCCGCCCGTCGCCGGTGTCCCGGCAGCGGAGCAGGGCGCCGCCCTCGGCGGACGGCACCTGTTCGGCGTGGCCGATGAAGTGCAGCCAGCGGGCGGTGCGCAGGGCGGCGAGCACGGCCTGCGGCGTTGCCTTGTCGCCCGGCAGAAGATCCGCCCCGGGCAGATGGGCGAGGACACGCAGGGCCTCGTCGTCGGCGTGCCGCAGCAGCCGGTCCTGCTCGCCAGGGCGGGGGACACAGACGATCAGTGGGGGAGCAGCCGCCTGCATCGGGTCGGACTCCGCGAGGCGGCCGGTGGTGGCCGCGGCCCTCGAGACGCGGGACTCCGACAGCGTCCGCAGGGTGACTGTGTATGAGGAGACCCAGCGGTCCGGGAGCCATGTCCCGTCGGGGAGTCGGGCCGCATGCAGGGGAAGGAATGCGGCCTGGCCTGTCGGGCACCACCACAGCCGGGGCAGCCGGTGCGAGAGGGGGCCGGCCGTCGCGTCGGCCTCACCGATGCCGGGAAGGGAGTCGAGGGCGTCGAGTACTGGCGCGGCCACCCGGGTGCCGAGTTCGGCCAGGACGTCGTCAACGAGCGGATGTGCCGCTGCGGGATCGTCTTCGGCGAGAGCGGCGGCGCGGTCGATCCCGCGGGCGAGTTCGCCGGCGTACTCAGGGGACAGTCCGCGCAGCGGGACCACGGTGATCCCGCTGGGGAGCACGATCAGGGCATCGCTGCGGGTACGGGCGCAGTTGACGACGACGACCGGCCCTTCGTCGCCCGCCCGCAGCAGTTCAGTGGTGTGTGGCCCGGTCAGGAACGGCAGGCTTGTCTCCTGCTGGACGGTCCTGACCAGTGCGTCCCACTCCTGCTCCGCCGCGCGCTGCGGATCGGGCTCGAAGGCCGACGGGCCGTCGATGGCCGTCATGCCGTCCTCGGGACGGTCCAGCGCCTGCCGTGCCCGGTCCAGGCGGGCCAGCAGCTGTGGGTGGTGCACACGCAACTGGCGGCGCTCAGCCCGTCGGTCTAGGGCCTGGCGCAGCAGCACGCCCCGCCCCTGTTCGAGCAGTTCGAGGGCCAGGGCAGGGTCACCAGTGTCCAGCGCGGCGGCCGCGGCCTCGCCGCCGATTCCGGCGAGGGCGGAGAGGATGTGCTCACGATCGGCCCGCGGTAGTCCGTGCCAGGCGGCGGCGGGCAGGAGTTCCAGGGCCGCGCGGAACCGGGGCAGCGCGTGGTCCGGACGGTTCAGAGCGCCCAGGGCACGCCCGGCGCCCAGCGCGGCGAGCACCCGATCGAACGGGGGCGCCGCGGTGATCCCGGCGGCGCGTTCGTACACAGCAGCTGCCTGTTCGAGGTCTGTGCGCTTGCCTGTCAGGGTGTGCAGTGCGCCGAGGACGCCCGCGTGGGCGGTGAGGGGGCGGATTAGGTCCCGCTCGGGAACGCCGGATGCTACCAGTTTGCGCAGGGCCCGGGCCTGGGCGCGCTCGCCGCGGCGCAGCACCGCCTCGTCCTGCTCGGCCTCGCCCTGCTCGCGCAGCAGCAGGGCGTCCAGCTCGATCAGCCGCACGCCGAGGCGACGGGCGTGGGCGGGCGTTCGCCGCAGTGCGCCGATGAGCTGACGGGCGGCCGCCAGGTCCTCGGGCTCGTGGCGGTACCGGTAGCGGAGCGTGTGGGCGGCGGCCAGGAGGAAGGACGTCTCGTTGTGCTCGGAGGCCGATGGGTCCGGCAGGTCCAGTGCCCGCCGGTGGGCGTCGATGGCCTGCCCGATATAGGCGTCGTCCCGGGTACGGCTGTAGAGGTCGACCAGGGATACGGCCATGACCGGCAGCAGTCCGGGCAGCAGGGCTGGCTCCTCTGCCTCGGCCAGCCGTACGGCCTCCTTCTCCTGGGCGAGAGCGGCCCGCAGGTCGGCGAGAGAGTCCTCGGCGGAATAACGAGCGTGCAGAGCGAGGGCGGTGGCGGTGAGCAGCGGGATGCGGTGGACGGCGGACGGAGGTGCCACGCCGGAGTGCATCGTTCCCGTGGCGGACGCGCGCAGGGCCTCTGCCAGGTGGTCCGGGTCGCCGGTGGCCTCCCACAGGCTCGTCAGGACAGTGGAGAGGACGGCTTGGTGCAGTAGACCCTCGGCGTCCCCCGCAGGAAACGCGGCGACGGCACGGCGGGCCGCGTCGAGGATCCCGGCGGAGGTATGCGGATCGCTGGCCCACTCGGGGTCGGTGGTCAGGGCCCGGACCAGCAGGCCGAGGCTGCGGCCGTGCTCAGGGTCTCCCGGGGCGGTGGCTGCCACCGCCAGCCGGATCAGGACGAGGGCGCCGGCAAGCGCGCCGCGGGCGCCCGTACCGTTCTTGGCTGCCCGGACCGGGGCCGCGGCGCACCGCCTCCAGAAGACGGGTCCGTTGCGCAGGTCGGACGCTGGTACTCCGGCGACCGCGGCTCGCAGCGAGGCCAGTACCGGTGGCGGGACGCTTCCCGGGTGGTCCTGGAAGAGCAAGGTGAAGTAGGCGCACGCACGCGCCCGTTCGTCGTCCGCGTCGGGGCCGTCGAGGAGCTCGCACCGGAACCAGTGGAAGGTTCCCAGCAGATGCACGTCCGGTTCATGCATGCGCCAGCCGGGCGGCCCTGGTTGCGGAGCCACCGCCACGGCGGCGACCTCCCGTGCCTCCGCTTCCGCCCGCGGATCCAGCAGACCACCGGGGTCGTCGGCGCCGTCGCAGGCGGCGTTCGTGCGCGGAGCGATGTGGAGGTCGATGCGGCGGCGCAGCGGGAGGGCCTGCAGGGAGGACTGTCGGCCCGCGGGGACGTCGGACGGGACGGGCAGCGGAGGCTGTGGGCCCCGCCGGATCCCGAAACGGGCGGCCATCCGGCGCAACCGCCCCACCAGGGATGAGGACGAAGGGTGCTGCGGACTGCTGATGGGGGCACGTCCTCTCGTCATGCGCGGCGGCGCGACCGGGTGCGGAGGCGGTCCGCGAGGAGGGTGACAGCGACGGCCGTGACCGCAGCTGCGAGCGCGGGCAATGGCCTCGTCGCGACACCGGCGAGCTGGCATCCGGCGGCCACCGCGAGCCATCCGCTGCCGGCTGCTGCGGCGGCGAGCCCGGCCCGGTCGACGCCCGTGGACCGGGCGAACGGATCGTCGGCGCCGGACCAGCGCAATACCGTCCCGGGCAGGGCAACGGCCAGTCCGAAGAGCAGCACGATGACCGGGGCCTGCAGCCGCGTCGGCAGAGGGACCTGAAACCCGAAGGCCTGGACGGCGGTGAGCGCCATCAGCACACCGCCGATCACTGCCCCCTGGACCTGCAGGAGTTGCTGGCGCCGGCCGTTGAGGCGCTGGGTGACCAGGCCGTCGGTGACCCGCGCGATCTCGTCGGCCCGCTGCCGCAGCACCTCCAGGTGGGCGGCGGTGTCGTCGAGCGCGGCCAGCAGCAGCTGTGCCGCGACCCGGTCGCCCTCGCCCAGTGATCCCGCGCTGGTGCCAGCAACCCCGGCCATCGCCTCCGTCGACGTCTCCACTCCCCGGCGCATGACGCGGATCCTGCCGAGGGCGTCGATCAGCCCGGCGGAGCCGCCCTGGATCCAGGCCAGTTCCGTGGACGCGTCGACGAGGACGCCGAGAGGCAGGGTGCCACCGAGCACCGCGGGGTGCAGGGCCGAAATCCGTTCCACGGCCTGCTCCACCCGGGTGCGCGCGGTGGCCAGCGGGGCGCGGGCAGCGGCGTACACGGCCTCCTGATGTCGTACGGCGGCGGCGTGCAGGAGGTAGCGGGTGAGGGGTACCAGACGCCCGGTTCCGTCGTTCCACGTCCACGCGTCGAGCGATTCCCGCCCGCCGTCCGGGGCCAGCGCGAGCAGCCGCCGTTCGGCGGTGTGCCCGTCGGTCCCGATCTCCCGCACGGCCGGACCGGCATCGCCGAGGGGCCGGTGGACGGGCCCGGAAACCGTGGCGACGGCATCCGCTGGCAACTCCGCGCGCAGGACGACGACCGCCTCGTCGGCGTCGGCGGGAACAAGCGGGGTGTGCGGGCTCACGCCCCGGTACACCCGGACGGCCTGGAGGACGCCGGAGACCGCCGCGTCCTGAGGCACCGCGGGGACTGCGGCCCGCCACGCGGAGTCGGCTTCCGCCCAGGCACGGTCGCCGCCACAGGTGAGCACCACCGTCACGCCGACCATCTCGTGCACGGCGTACAGCACGGCCTGGAAGTCGCCCGAGCGCGCGCTGTCCTCGGCGGCAGCCAGCACCCGTACGGCGGAGCCGGTCGCGGAGAGCACGGCCGGCAGGTCGGCGGGCGGATCCGCCGGCACCCCGACCAGGGCGGGGGCGTCCATGCCGAACCGGTCACGGCAGGCGGTCCAGACCGCCCTGAGGTGGTCGTCCGCGGGGCCGCCCGGCGTGCACCGCGCCGCGGCGTAGAAGACGTGCACCACCAGGTCGCGCTCACGCGGACCGGCCCGCATCCGTTCCCCCTCCCTGCCGGGGCGTGCGGTGCGCGGGCTCTCCAGAGGGGGGCGCCGGATCGCCGGTGAGGCTCGTCAGGGTGGCGGCGATGTCGAGCACCAGACTGTGCGCGCTCTCCTGCACGGAGGCGGGAGCCGCCACGGCCGGCTCCGAGAGCCGCCGGGCCCGTAGGTCCGCGCACAGGTCCTCCAACTCGCCCGCCCACCTCCGGACCTGAACGGCATCAGGCACGTGGCCGGCACGGACACCGGACCGAGCCCGGTTCAGGACGCCGACGATCTGCCGCCACCGATCCTTGGCACACGCGGCCCCCAGAACCTCAGCGACCTCGGCTTCCAACTGCCGCAGCGCGCTGATGACATCGCGATCCATTCGGCCCTCATCCTCCCCCCCGTGAGGGGCTTCAGTGCCTCCCGCCCCGGGATCCTTCGCGTCTCACCATGATTCGCCCACGACGTCCTACCCACCTAGCGAACGGCGAAAATTACCCCAAAGCCGAGAAGGGGACGGTAAGTATCGCCGCGCTCGGCATCCTTCGGTCTCATCGCTGCATGGTGACGTGCAGGGGTGACTGGCCTCCGGTAACACTTCAACTGTCGTTGCTGCGGCTGATGCGGCGTGTTCTCAGTAGACCGGTGCGCTCGGTGCGATAACCGATGGCTGTCAATGCCTTGATGCCGCGCTCGTCAAGACTGCGCCACTTCTTGCCGCTGGCTTCGACGGTCTCGCGCACGGCCTTCCCCATCCCCTTGGGGACGGACTCCATGAGCTGCGGCAGGTACTGGATGGCGAGTTCCGCGGCTCCCTGGTTGGCCTCGAGCATGGGCAGGAGGATCGTTTGGATCAGGTCACGGCGGGCGGATGGGTTCGTGACGTTCGCGGCCCGCCACAGGTCGAGAACGGCGCGGCGGTCGGGATTTCGGGATGCGCGGTCGTACCTCTCGATCAGCAGCTCGGCCGTAAGGGCGTCCGGGAGCGACGGCCATCCGGCCGAGGTCAGTGTCTGCATGGGCAGACGAGTGCCTGGGCCTGCCAGCAGGTCCTTCCAGAAGCCGGCCTGGTCCTGCGCTGGCAGAGCGGCCAGCCGTGACGCGACCGCCTGAAGCAATGCCGCGTCGGAGTGGGTTGGCGACTGTTGGCGCAGTCCTGCCGATACGGCCTTGAGTAGCTCTGATGCCGAGGGTTCTTCGAGCGTGATCCACGCGGCCAGTGTTTCGCCGGCGTGATCGGGATTTTTCCGGGTGTGATCGGCCATGGCCGCTGCCGTCGGTAGCGGCTGAAGTCCGTCTCTGTCGATGCCGCCGGTCGCCAGCAGATGGTGTGCGCGGACCCGCAGGCGAGTGTGCTCGTTCTCGGGCAGCCAGCCGCTCTGGTCAAGGGCATTTACGAGAGCGCGGGCTTCTCTGGGGTTCAACGGAGCGGGACCGGCAGCGTCCAGGTCACGCAGGCAGTCGTTCACGATGGACTCGATGTAGGTCAAGATCGCGCTGTCGTGTGAAACGAGGAGGTCATCCCCGTCGGTGAGCAACTCGGTGACTACTGCCGCCTGGTGACGAACGAAGGCTGCGCGCTCCAGCAGACCGCTGTTCTCCAGTGGCTGCAGCACGTCGAGCAGCCGCAGTTGCTCCACGGCTTCCTCGTCGGTAGAGGGATGAGACAGCGCGGGCAGCACGAAAGGTGTGATGTGCGGGTGTTGGCCCGGGGGCTGGTGGTCGAAGAGCCGCATGAGGCTGCCCGCAGCGCGGTCGACCTCCTCCGGTTTTGGAGTCTTGGTGGGGCTGCTGACCAGCGCCCACAGCTTCTTGAGCAGGGTGTCGAACTCGCCGGTCATTTCGGGGATAGCTGATCGTGGATCCAGCAGTCCGAGCCACGCCGGCCAGTAGGGGAGTGAACGCCGGTGGGAACTCGACAGCACCGCCCGAGCCAAGGCGGTCTCCCGCACGGTGGGGATATCGTCGGCGTGCTGTTCGACGATGTCCCGGCCCGGCTTGCTGTCCGACGCCAGCAGCAGTCCTACGACGGAGTGTGCCGCTTCTGAGCACTCCTCGCACCAGTGCTCCAGAAGTTCCTCCAGCCTCCGCAGCGCCTCGTCGGGACTCCTCGGCTCCGGAGACGGAGCCGACGGGACGGCTGCCGGCTGGGCGAGCGCTCTTTTCCATTCCTCGTGTTCCTCGATCAGCGCCCGCAGTTCCTTGGCAATGTGGGGCCCGACCTGCTCCATGAGGATCGCCGCTTGAGCTGGGGGAAGTTCGGCGAGCATTTCGGCCATGTCCTCCTCTTCGCCCAGGAGGTGGTGTGACACCAGCTGCTGCACGAGGCCGGGGTCTGCCGTCAGGGCCGGCTCGGCATGGCGCATCGCCATGGCGGCTGTGGAGGCACTGTCTCGGACGGCGGAGTGCCGCAGGACGATCGTACGCATTTCGATTGCTGCCGGACGGTCACTGGCCAGTGCTAGCCGCCAGCATCCGGGCAGCACCTCGTCCGGCAGCGCATGCGGGGAGTTCGTCAGGATTGGTGTGAGTGTCTCGACCGCAGTGTCCGCCATCCCGCTCAGGGAGAGAGCTGCGTCACCGCAGACGGCCAGGACGGTGTAGGCGACGTTCTCCTCCTCCAGACCGATCGCGTCCCGGGCCTGCTGGAGGAGGAGAGCCAGCGCGGCAGAGCGGTCCTCGGCAGGAAGACCGCCGACGGAGGCGAGTACCGCGTCCAGCTCGGCGTTCTGCGCCTGCTGCTCCAGTGTCTCGGCCACAGTGGAGGGCAGTCCGAACACGCTGCCGCTGGTCTCCATGAAGATCAGGTCACGGCCCGGACCCGGCACGATCCGTGTCTTCTTGAGATAGGCAACGAGTTGCTGGCCGTGATGCTTTCGGACATCGGCCGCCTTTTGATCCTGGTCCTCGATCTCGTCAGGGCCCTCAGGGCCACTGAGGTGCTGGTCGACGGCTGCGTCGAGGTTCGCGTAGCGGCGGGCGGCCTCCTTGGCCTGCTCGCTCACGGCGAAGGCCAGGTCGGCCTCGGGGTTGGCGTCCAGCGCCAGTACGAACGCGCACAGCCGGTGGTCGAGCAGCAAATCCCGGGCGAACAGCGGGAACTCCACCCGGAGGCAGACCAGTTTGGCGATCTCCTCGACCCGCGTGGCTGGGTCGATCTCCAGCAGCCCGTCCGCGGCCCGCCGCTGAGCCAGCCGGTACGTCAGAACGAAGGTGTTCAGCAGCGCCTTGACCCGGCGGGGACTGCGCACGTGCGAGGGCACGAGAACGCTCACCACCAGATTGACGTCCACCGTCGCCCACACGCCGCCCCGCCCGCGCACCAGGTCGGCGGCGAAACTGGTGACCTTGGGCACCAGCAGTGGAGGGAGACTGAGCTGGTACTGGAACACCTTGTCCAGGTAGCCGCTTCCGCTGCTGTAGTACGGGTTTACGGTGTCGGTAGGCGTGGCCTGTTCCAGGGCACGGGTGAGTGCTTCTTCCAGGACCTGCTGGTCGGCGGCGACGACGAAGACGCAACCGCCAACGCCCAGAAACGTGCGCAGAGCGTCCAGGGTCGCTACCACGTCGGAGGGTTTACACCGGTCCAGCTCGTCGACGAACACGACAAGCCGTTCCACTCGGGAGCGTTTGACGAGGTCGCCGAAGAGCTTCTCGAACTGTTCGTCGCTGTCAGCGGCTTCCGTCTTGTGCTCGCGAGTGAGAGTGCGCGAGACCAAGACCATCAAGGAGGTCAGCAGCGCGGCCGGCGCGATCCCTGCCTTCAGCGCTCCGGCCGCCATGCTGGCGAACGTGGGCCGGAACGCCCCTCCGTGCAGCCAGGCGAAGAACGCCATGGCGGCGGCGAAGAACGCGACGACAGCACCGAACATCCATCCGAACATCTTCAGGAGGCGTCGCACGTCGCCCTTTTCGAACTGAAGCTTCACGGCGGCTCGCCCGCCGTACAACTCCTCGTGGAACTTCGCGTCCTTGATCCCGAGGGCGGTGGCGACCGCGATGATGAAGTTCCTGCGCAGTGGGTTCTCCGCGTACTTGAAGGCGTCGAACCGCACGAACCGCACGTCCCGCTGCGTCTCGAGGAGCCCCTTCAGGAGATTGGCCACGCCCGACTTGCCGGAACCCCAAGGACCCCACACCGCGATATTTGTCGGTGTGGGAACTGACAGCACCACGTCATTGAGCTGCTCGGCGATGTGACTGTGGGCCAGCCGGTCACTCTGGGCGTTGTCGACCTCGCGGTCCTGGATCAGGTCGTCCGGCTCCATCCGGCTGCTATCTCTTAGTGCCACTGCTGCCCCGCTTTCGGGCTCTGTGCCCTCGTCCCCCTGAAGTGCACGGTATGCGCCGTTACTTCACCTGGGTAACACGATAAACGGCAGCACCGACAACGGGACGCGCCTGCATTCACGGGGACGGCCTTGTCGTTGGCGGAGAGCGGTACGGACCGGCACGGACGCATGGCCGACCGTGCTCTTGGCGGGCGCGGTCGGCTGTGCGTCGGTCATGACGGTGGACCGGTCCTCACACCCTTCTCGGCATCCCGTGGCGTGCCGACCCTGTCGCGGCGACCGGGGAGTGAAGCGGCTGGCACCGACGGCTTGTACGACGACTTCGTCGGCCGCTGTATGCAGCCGCTCCGGCCCGGCGCGGGCCCTACTCCTTGGCCATCTGCCGCAGCCGTTACCGGCGCATGGCCTCACACGCAGAACAGTCGAGTGGAACGCTCATCGTTGACCCGGTGCGAGCGTCCAGTACAGGTCTTCCGACTCCAGGCAGATCCTCCACCCGTTCAGAAAGCCGCTCGCCGTCAGGCGGCTCAGTGCTCCCTGGAATTCCTGCTCGCGGATACCGCAGCCGCGGACGACCCGGTCGGACTCGATCAGCCCCTCTCCCGAGGATGGCTCACCATGTGCGCTGAGATAGACGCCCAGCAGCCGTAGTTGGGGCTCTGTCGCCCCCGTCCGTGCAGGGCATCCTCTGCGCATTGCCCAGTCGGCAGCGCGCCTTCGATCAGGGCGGGCTGGTGACTGGGTGAGTACGTCACGAATCTCCGCGGCGATCCCGGCCGGTCCGGGGCCGTCCACGACACTCAGCCAGCCCGCCTGCGCCAGCTCGTGACAGGCCTCCACCACGCTGATGCGAAGGCCGCGCAGCAGGCCAGCAGGAAGCTCGACCCGCATGTAGGCGTTCATGCGCAGCGCGCACTGCAGTGCCAGGAGCCTCGCCCCGGCGGAAATGTCCGCCGGCAGAGCCACGGCCAGGTAGCTGAGGATCTCCGCCACCCGGACGCGATCTCCCGGCCCTCTGGAGCGCCGGGGGCGGCGCGGCCGTGCCGAGGGCAGGTGACGCGGTGTGGCCAGCACGGTGTCGGGCACAATGGCGGCCTGGGCTGTTGCCGCGGCACAGGCACCGCAGGCATCAGCAAGGCGCCAGATGCGGCCACCGCGTTCGCAGGCCAGGAGCAGCCGAACGGGCCCGGCGCACCCACGGTGACGACGGTGCCAGCGGCAGCCCCGTTCATGACACTCGCAGGTCCGCAAGTGAGGCGGTCTAAGATCGCCCCGGGCATGCCGGGCCAGGTGAGCCAGGGCTGCCGAGCGCGCGGACTCCGCCGCGACCCTTTGGCGCCCCTGAGGACACTGCTGGCAGACGAGCACCAGCTCACCGGTCTGACGCCTCAACTCCACCGTCCAGGTCCGCGACGCGTGAGGACACACGGTGCGCAGCCTCATGGGCCTGCGCCCTCCCTTCCTGATCTGGCGCCAGCTCCCCCGCGCTGTACGGCGGGGCGGCCGACACCGTAGTGCAGACTCCTGCCCTCCTACGGGCGGCCACCGAGGGAGAAATAGGGCAGAGGTCTGCACTGACAGGGCAGGTGTCTGCACCGTCGGATGGTCGGGTGACGATCTTGCCGCCCGATCCGGACCTCGACGCGCTCCGGCTGGAACTGGGACGTTTGCGGGCTGAGCGCGAGTGGAGTTACGACGAGCTCGCCGCCCGTAGCGGCCTGGCCAGGCGCACTGTGATCGAGATCGAGCAGGGCCGGACCATCGGCACCCTGAAGACATGGCACGCCCTTGCTCACGCCCTGGACACTCCGTTCGACGAACTCTTCGCCACCCTCTGCCGTGAGCACGACCTGCCCGGAGCTGTCGACAGCTCCGACAGCTGATCCAGGGCCTCCGGCGCCGGCAGGGAAATCACCCGAACCGGCAACGCCGTATCGAATGCGCGAGCAGTCATTCGCACTGTTGTCTCCCTGTTTTGCTCTGGCTGGGGGACGCAGCAGGGCGGGTGCTGTCTGCGCGGCGTGTCGGCTGGCAGGTTCGCCCGTATGCACTCCGCTTCTTCTCCTTTTGCGCGGCGCTGGGACGACAGCCGTGCGAGCGCGACCCCGCGGCGGTCCCTGCGGATCGCCCCCGACAGCGCCAGTCGACTGCTGCGCTGCGGCCAAAGCGCCTTCTGCCGCGCGTGCGGAAATCCGGTCGAGTGGTATCTGCGGGGCGATGACCACAGGGTGGGTCTTCATCCCCACGAGCTGCCCGTGGCCTGGGTACCGGAGCCCTGCCGCTGGCACGTCAGCTGCGGTATCGCTCATCCCACGGGTGACGGGAGCAACTGGTGCCGGCTGGCGCATACCCTCCTGTGCCCCGCCCACCCGGCACCGATGGCCGCGCCGGAGCTCTCCGGGCTGCGCCGGTCTCTCGCCCTGCGCACGCGCCGTCTGCTCGACGCAGGAGTCCTCGCTCCGCCCGCCACGTCGTCCGACGACCCGCCACCGGACGAGGTCGTCTGCCGTCCAGCTCGGCCCGTTGTGCAGTTGCTGTATGTCCGCTACCTTGCCTCCCGCCCCGTCGACGAGATCCAGTGCGTTGCCCAGACCCGGCGCCGTACCCGCTGCACTGCCGAGGTTCTCGGCCCCGGCGCCCTACGCGGTGTGTGGACTCTGGTGCCCGTGAGCGCGCACCACGGTCAGTTGGCTCTGCCGTCGGATGTCATGGCCGTCTACAGCCTGTCCGGGCTGCCGTATGAGGAACAGCTGCGCTGGCGCGCCCAGCGGTGTGACCAGCATGCCGCCGCGACCACGGCTGGTGACCTTGCCGTCGCGGACTGGGAGCCCTTCGACCCGTTGCGCCACCACGAGCACATCCGCACCCGCCTGCCCTCGCGCGGGCGCCGGTCCGGCGGTCACGCACCGCGGCAGGCCCGGCCGTGACGCATCAGTACGCGATCGAGATCTTGCTGACGAGGCCCGCCTCCGTCCGGGAGCTTCACCGGGCCCGCCACCGCGCGACGTTCGCTACGAGCGCTGACCGCACCCGGCTGATGACGGTGGAGAGCGGCAAGAGCCCAGGCAGGGCCCTGCACCGGCTGCGCCGCCGCCTGGACACGGTGTTGCCGATCGATGTGCTCAGCACGCACTACCCCGACCGAGAGGGCCGCGTCCTGCTCAATGTCGTCCTCAGCCGCCGCGCCGATGCGTGCATCCGCCGGGAGGCGGCAGCCCGCGACCGACGGCCCCGGGACGTCCTGGGCGAGCGGATCACGGCCCGCCTCGCGTGCGAGCAACGCCAACGGCGTCAGCGCCTCGATTCGCAGCTGCAGCGCCTCCTCACCGACCACACCCCGGAAGAAATCCTGGCCTGCGTAGCAGGCCTCCTCCAGGCGGAACCGTCTGGCTGAACCCACTGCCGCCTCCCCGACAGCCGCAGGCACCAGCTGCGCCTCGGCCTGAACGTTCCCACCCCACGGAGCCCTTGTTGCAGACCCCCACCCACGAACAGGTCCACGCGGCGGACGCCTTCCGCGCCGGCCGACACCTCGCATTGCAGGCCGGAGCCGGAACCGGGAAGACCAGCACCCTGTGCCTGCTCGCCGCCGACACCAAACGCCGCGGCCGCTATCTGGCCTTCAACAAGGACATCGCGCGCGACGCCGCGACCCGCTTCCCGTCCACGGTGCAGTGCCGCACCGCCCACGCCACCGCCTTCGCCGCGCTCGGCCACCGTTACAGCAACCGTCTCAACAGCCCCCGCCAGCCCGCCTGGAGGATCGGTCAGGGCCTCGGCATCCTCCGATCCGTACGGATCGCCGACCACGAGATCAGTCAGAGAACCCTGTCCCACAACGTGCTGCGCACCGTCACCCGCTTCTGCCACTCCGCCGACAGCGCACTGGCCCGCCACCACGTACCGCGCCTGCGCGGCCTTGACACTCCCGCCGACCACCGGCAGTTCGCCGAACTCGTACTCCCCTTCGCCGACAAGGCCTGGGCAGACCTGCAACGCCCCGACATGGGCATCGTCCGCTTCGAACACGACCACTACCTCAAAATGTGGGCGCTGACCGGCCCGAAGGTCGAGGCTGACTTCCTCTTCCTTGACGAGGCCCAGGACACCAACCCGGTGCTGGAACAGGTGTTCACCGCCCAACGGGACCACGCCCAGCTCGTCATGGTCGGTGACTCGGCCCAGGCCATTTACGGCTGGCGGGGCGCAACCGACGTAATGACCGGCTTCGACGCCGAACAGCTCACCCTCACCCGCTCCTTCCGGTTCGGCCCGCAGATCGCCGACGAGGCCAACCGATGGCTCGCGCTCGCCGACGCCCCCATCCGCCTGACGGGAACCACTGCCATTCCTGCGGAGGTCACCAGCGTCGACCACCCCGATGCCGTGCTGTGCCGGACCAACATCGGCGCGATGACCGAGGTCATGCGCCTGCTCCGCGAGGGACACCGCGTTGCCCTCACCCGTGGAGGCCAGCAGCTCGCCCAACTCGCACTCGCCGCACGTGATCTGAAGGAAGGCCGCCGCACCCACCACCCCGAGCTGGTGCTGTTTGCGACTTGGGGCGACCTGCAGGACTACTCCGCCTACGATCCGGCCGGCCGCGACCTGCAGCCCTTCGTCGACCTCGTCGACACTCACGGCCCCGATGCCATCCTCGCCGCCGTGTCCGACCTCGCCGCCGAGAACCATGCCGACGTAACCGTCTCCACTGCCCACAAGGCCAAGGGGCGCGAATGGCCGACCGTCAGGATCGGCAACGATTTTCCCCAGCCGAAGAGCACCGATCCCGGAGCAAGCAAGGCCGACCAGGTTGCAGAACAGGTGAGCGACGCGGACGCTCGCCTTGCCTACGTTGCCGTCACCCGTGCCCGGCACCGACTCGACCTCGGCGGTCTCGCCTGGAACGCCCCCACGCAGCAGACAGAAGGCGGGTGAAGCCCCGAGGCCCCGACCAGTGGCCCGGTGCCGCAAGCGGGCCGCGGACAGCGTGGCCCGCCCCCCTCCACCGCTTCCGAGCGCACCCCCATGCGTGCCGGGGGCTGACCGGCATCAGCCCGCCCAGCCGACGTCGATCACCTCGATGCCACCGAGGAACGCGGTGAAGCACACCCACGAGCGCCGTCCGAAGACAACCGTCCCGTGCCAGCCGCCGGGCTGCGGCCAGTCGCCCGGCCGCACGAGAGCCGATGCAATTGTCTCCATCACCTCTTGGCGCCCCTCCTGCGGTAGTTCATCCAGTGCGTCCTCCACGCGAACGGCCAGGTCGACCTGGTACGGCACTGTGTACCCCCGTGCTCGTGATCAGTGAAAACCACACGGTAGGGCTCATCGGCCGACCCTGCGGATCCCTGTGGATAACCCCGCTCCGCATAGTTCCGGCACCGGCCTTCGAGAGCTACCTGCGCGCGACCTTGGACCTCCATCTGGCGATCGCGTCGGCCTCGCTGACGCCGCTGCTGGTGAGCCTTGTGGTCGAGCTGACGGAGAAGCACCGGGCCGACCAGTGGCTCCTGCAGGGCCACTACACCCCCGTAAGCGGGGCCTATTCCCTGGACGTGCACCGGGGGCTCGCCCAGGCGAGAGCCTGCACACCAGCAGGAATCTCCACCCCGAACGAGCCGAAAGGGCCCGTCAGCAAGCTGACGGACCCTCACGAAAGATCGAGGTTAGCCGCACCCTTCGCTCCAGAGACGTTGAGGCGAGGGCTGCGGCTAAGCGTCGAAGGGGGGCTTCGCTACCTCGCGTAGGCGGGTCAGAGCGGTAGCGACTCGTTGGCCGAGGTCGGTGAGCCGGTAGGTGATGGTGACCGGCCGGGTCGCGGTCACGTTCCTGGATACCAACCCACGTTCCTCCAGATCCGCAAGACGGCTGGAGAGCACGCGGTTGGAGATCCCGGAGACGGCTTCCTGGATCTCGCCGAATCGTCCCAAGCCGTCGGCGGTATGCAGTGCCAGCAGGATGTGCATCGTCCACCGGGCCGAGAGAGCCTGAAGGAGGTCGCTCTCGGCCCGGGTCAGCGGGGTGCTGCTGTTGCCGGCGGTCATGCCACTCCTTCCTCAGCGGTGGCACGAGTTTAGAAGGGGGGCTCCTCTTCAACCTCTACGGTGTCGAAGAGTTTGGCGTCTTTCTTCGTGTCCGCTTGCGGCTCAGACTTCGGAGTGTGTTCCTTGAGAACGACCCACTTGCGGGTTTCGGTGCTGCCGGGCTCCGTCCGCGGTACGGACTCCCAATTGCCGGGGTAGAGACGATCCAATGCCTCCTTGACCAGGCCAAATCCCCAATCCTTCGCAGAGTCGGTGCGCTGTGCGTGAGCAGGCGCCTTCTCTGCGAGCAGAAAGCCGATCCGGCCCCACTTGATCCCTTCAGGGGTCTGGATCTTCCGCTGGAACTCGGGTTTGTCCCTCAGGTGAGCGATAGCAATGGCGGTGTCGTCAGCCGCCAGCGCGTCCCCATCGTCGAGGGTGGGTCCTTCGTTCTGGGGGTGGCTGGCGGCCAGGCTGGCCGAAGCGGCTCGTGCTTCGGAGCGGCGTTCCTCGACGGCGGCGCGGGCCTGGGCGGCGAAGCTGGCGGGGGCCGGGAGCGCGTAGTCGGGGTCGGCCATGTTGTAGGAGTCCTCGAAGCTGAGGACGCGTACGGACACGGGGTAGGGACGTGAGTGGCGGTCGGTGCCGGGTGCGCTGGACCAGTAGATCCCGTTGCCGACGAGAGGCTCGTTGAGGAGGGTGGCCAGGAGGTCTTCGGAGAAGTGGGCGTTGGCCTTCTTCAGGGAGATCAGGTCGCCTTGAGACAGCAGGTGGAAGACGAAGAAGTTGTCACCCTGGCTGAGGAGTTCCTGCGGGAGGCTGCCGGGCTGCTGGGTGATCAGCAGGGCTCCGAGGTCGTACTTGCGGCCTTCCTTGACCCAGGAGACGAAGGGGCCGTCCTCGCTCTGGCTGGAGCCGCCGAGGACGGACTGGGCTTCTTCGATGACGGCGATGGTGGGGATGGACTTCGGCTCGGCCTCGGTGAATTGGTTCTGGTTGTGCTCGAAGATGTCGCCGAGAATGACGCCGGCAAGTTGGAGGCCCTGGGAGCCGCGCATCTGGGAGATGTCGACGACGCACAGCTTGCCCTGGGACAGGCAGTCCTTCAGTGCGCTGAGTAGCTGGCTGTCGGGGTCGTGCAGGGCGTTGACGACGCGGGTCATGTTGCCGATGGCCGCGTTGGTCTCCGCCTCCTGACCGGGATCGAGGTTGAGGATTTCGCGGACCTGGTCGCGGTCGGCGCCGTACTTGTCGCGGTGGATCAGGTCGACGAGGCGGCTCCACTTGGGGCCGCTGAGGGACTTGAGCTTGACGACGTTCTGCTGGTCCTGCTTCTCCGGCGGCAGGGCAATGCCCAGGACGCGGGAGGACTGCAGCTCCTTGATGTTCATCTTGACGCCGTTGACGACGAAGGACTGGTAGAAGGGGCTAGGGCCCTTCCGGTTGGTGAAGACAACGAGCTTGTCGCGCAGATGGGGTACGTCACACAGAGCGGGGCGGCCCTTGAAATCGGGCCAGAAGTACTCGCCGTCGGGGTCGAAGATGATCGTGCCGACCGGCGCTTCGCCGTTACGCCGCGGGACCGTGGGCTGTTCCTCGTACAGGGCGGAGAAGAGCAACTTGACCAGGTTGGACTTGCCGAAGCCCGCGCGGGCGAAGACGAAGCTGCGGCGGGCGACGAGTTTGTCGATCTGGAAGGTCGGCATGATCGTGGGCTGCTGGATCTGCATCCAGGAGGTGTCGCCGACGCGCTTGTCGTTGCCCGCGTAGACGAACTCGCCGAAGGCGAGGTAGCCGATGGGGACCGCGCCTCCGTCGGTGTCGTTGGCGTTGACGACCTCGGCGAGCAGGTCGTCGCCCAACAGCGCGACCTGGGCCCCGACATGCGGGAGGCGGCGGTGGCTGGGGACGAAGATGTGCTTGTCGCCTTCCTGGCGGAGCACGCCGAGGATGCGGATGTCGACCTTGTACTTCAGGTAGCGCTCGCGTAGTTCGTCGGGGATAGGCCGATGGTCGCGCACGGCGCGGGTGGCGTAGTCCTCGCCGATGGGAGAGACGAGGCGCCCCTGGGAAGAGATGGTGGTGATCCGTCCGAGGATCGCCTCCCGCTCGTGTTCGAGCTGGACGAGGACGAACTGGCCGTGCATGGCCATGGTCTGGAAGTCGTCGTGGTGCGGCAGGACGAGATCGGCGTGGAACTCCATGCCGCTTTCGGCGAAGCCGCGGAAGGTTCCGACGATTTTGTCGCGCTCGAACAGGCTCATGATGGTTCGTGACTCCGCAGGATTCAGAACGGCCAGGGTGCGTTACTCGTAGCGGCGGGCGGCCACATCGGAGGCCAGTCGCAGGGCGTCGATGATCGGGGCCTTGTCCTCGCCGACTTGGTCGCGGACGGCGTCGACGAGCTGGTCTTCGATGATGTCCATGTCCAGGTCGGCGACGCGGGAGTAGCTGTCGGCCTGCTGGATGCAGTTCGGGTAGAACGGGATGGGGAAACCGGCCACCGCGTCGGCCTGCAGGTAGCCGAAGATCGCCTGGGCTTCCTTGTCCTGGCGGGACATGACATCCACGGTCCAGATGGGGTCGCCGGAGTGCGGGCCGAAGCGCACGAAGTACATCGATCCGATATTGAACTTCGGCTTCTCGCCCGTGGAGACGTCCTCGATGTCCCGGGTGTATTCATCCCAGAGGTACACCTCGTCCAGCATCGCGGCGGGGACCTTGGCGAAGCAGGGGGAGCCGTTGTTGAACACCCCCGAGAGCGACATCGCCAGCCGGTAGTACTCCAGGACCTGGGTGTTTTTCGCCAGTCCCACCAGCCACACCTTGCGCCGGTCCTGACGCCGGATGCGCTCTATGGCGTTGTACATCAACTCGCCCATTTTCACGAACAGTTCGCCCTTGAAAATTTTGGCGCGGAGCAGGCCGTCTCGGACGATCAGCGTGTCGACCGCGTAGTCGCGGTGGCAGATGAGGTCGTACAGCGTGGCCCACTCGCACAGGTCGCGGAAGACCTGCACCCAGCTGGGGGACTTGCCGGACATCATGGGGGAGAGGTCCTGGAGGCGGTCGACGCCCAGGCCGTGCATCATCCGGCCCAGCGCGGTGCGCGGGCTGCCGTCCTCGTGGAACTGGTGGCGGCCCAGGGCGTCGATGTCGGAGATCGGGGAGACCACCTCCATGCACAGCTCTTTGCCGCTGGAGTCCACGACGCGAACGACCTGGAGGTAGAAGGGGTTGAAGGCGACCTTGTTGTTGCCACCGTCGGATGCCATCAGCGCGACCGACGTCGCCGACCGCGGCTTGATCACCCTTACCTCGGAGCGGATGGCGTGGGTCTGCTCGACCAGCTTGTCCAGCTCCGCGCGGCCAGCTTCGACCTGTTCGCCGATCAGTTGCTTGAGCTGCTTGATCTGGTCCGCGTCGAACATGCGCTTCTCCCCAACACCACGCTCTGACTGTCACAGGTGAGTGGTTCACTCATCTGGCCCACACAGCATGCCACGGGGCACTGACAATCAGTTATGAAGTTGTGGGAAGTAACCGGGTTACCTGCTCAGCGGGGCAGTCCGACCAATTCGGCGATCAGGTCGATCTCGTCGACGGCGGAACCGGCCTTGCCGAATTGCTCGGCCTGCCGTGTGCGCTTCGGCGGAACGCCGGCCTGGCGGACATCCCTGACGACCCATCCGGCCTTCGCCTCCTTCACGGAGGCCACCAGCATGGCCTCCGGGTCGGTGCGAGCCGAGGGAAGGGCTCCGAAGCGGATCGCGAGCCGGGCACCCTGGTTGCAGCGGCGGGCGGCGGCGGCCCATACCTCGGCAAGCGCCTGGATGAAGGACTCCTGGTTTGGCTGGCGGGCGATCTGCCCGTGGGTGCCGTAGGGGACCTCTGCAGGGCCGCCGAGAAACCAGGAACGCAGCCACTGGTCGGCCACGTAGGTGCGCATGCCGTAGTACGGAGGCGAGGTGACGACCAGATCGAACTTCTGCCGCAGGCCGTTGAGGGTCTCGACGGAGTCGCCCAGGTAGACCTTCCCGCCGTGGGCGAGCGGGGCCGCGTCCAGCAGCCGTGCGGCCCGCCGCTCGATGACCTCCAGGGTCGGGACACGTACCGGCTTCACGCCGCGTGTGGACCAATACTTCACCGCGTAAGCGGGCTTGGAGGCGTAGGTGCGCGGCATCTGGTTCGACAGGTACGAGGGGAGGTTCTTGTTGCGGGGGCCGTGCAGGATGCCCAGCAGGACAGCCCGCAGCATGGCCGCCGTCGGCGTGGTCATCTCCAGCAGTACCTCGCGCAGTGTCACCAGCTCGCGCAGCGTCTCCCGCTCGAAGCACCACTGCCAGAAATCACCGTCGGGCACTTTGCCCCGAGAGTCGCCGTCGAGGATCTGCCGGGCGAGGCGGACCACCGCGCCGGGCGTGACTTGGATGAGCTTGGCCTGGGCGATGGCGGCGGCCACCGGATTGATGTCGATGCCCACTGACGGCAGCCCTGCCAGACGCGCGGCATACAGCGTGGTGCCCCGCCCGCAGAACGGGTCCAGCACTCGGGTGGCCTCGGGATGGGCGGCGAGCTGCTGGAGCGGGAAGTCCAGGGGGAACATCGTGTAGTAGGGGCAGACAGCGTTCAGCCGCAGCGCGTCCTCAGGCCAACTGGGAGAAGGGGCCGCCGCGTTCACCGTCATGGGGTAATGATACAGGTATAGTTACACCCATGTCGCGGAGGAGGCTTGATCCCGACGCACGGCGGCGCGGGCAGATGCTGGCCTCCCGCCTGACGCAGGCCCGGCGGAACTCCGGGCGCTCGGCCGAGGCTGTCGCCCGCGGTGCGGGGATCTCCGTCGAGACCGTGCGCAGTATCGAAAAGGGACGTACGTCCACACCAGAGTTCTTCACCGTCGCCGCTCTGGCTACCGAGCTGGGAATTTCGCTCGACACGCTGTACGCGTCCGTCCGCCTGCCTCCCCAAAGCGATCTTCACGCTGCCGACGACCCTAGCGTCGACACCTTGGACTGAACTACCCCTTGCGACCTGCGGACTCTCCTCTGCAGGAGGGGTGTTGTCAGTCCCGCAGGGTGTGTTGCTGCCAGGCCCCGGGCCTGCTGAGATGACGCAGGAGCCCGGGAAGGAGGTGGGAGGCATGACCCTTCCTGGCGGCCGCACGCTGGCGGTTTCTGTCCACAGGCTCGACCCATTTAGATCTTCGGCATGATCTTTCCCGGTACTTCCAGTCCGGCTGAGGCCAGGCGCCACCATCGGCTCACCTCTCCTGTAGCCGTGCGCCGGATAACGTCCCTAACGTGCCTTACATCAGATCAGTCGCACGACCTGCTAGGACACTTGACAACCCTAGATAACCCAAGCGGCCGTGGGGTTCGCCGTGCTCCTCTACGAGGTGGTCACGAGCGACGCCGTCACCGCGCAGTTGCAGGACATCGTGAAACGGGCGCTCAGTGCCGGGATGTGAGCGGCGGCCCAGGTTCGGCTGTGACCGGGGGTTCGTGACGGCGGAGTCGGCCGTGGTGCTGCCGGTGCTGGTGGCGTTCGCCATGGCGCTGGTGTGGGGGCTGCTCGTGGTGGCCGCTCAGATCCAGTGCGTGGACGCGGCCAGGACCGGCGCCCGGGCGGCGGCCCGGCAGGATCCGGTCGGCACGGTCGTCGCACTGGCCCGGGCGGCGGCCCCGCGCGGGGCCCGGGTCACGGTGAGCAGAGAGGGCGACCAGGTCCGCGTGGTCGTCGTGGCGAGGCCACCGGTTCTGCGGGGGCTGCCCTTCGAGGTACGGGAGGAGGCCGTGGCGGCGGCGGAGGACGCGGTGGCGGCGGAGGACGCGGTGGCGGCGGACACGGTGGACACACAGGGCGCGAGCGTGGCCGGGAGGAGGCCGTGAGGGTGGCTGAGAGGGCCGTGGAGACGTCGAGGGGCGGGGGAGGTGGGCCGTGAGGGGTGGTGTCGTCCGGGCGCGGCAGCGGGGCTGTGGCTGCGACCGATGCCGTGACCGGAGCAGTGACCGATCTCGTGACCGGAGCAGTGCCCCGAGCGGTGACCGGGGGTCCGCCACCGTTTGGAGCCTCGCCGCGATCGCCGTGATCTGTGTGGTGTTCGGCGTCGTGCTCGCCCTGGGACAGGCCGTCGTGGCCCGGCACCGGGCTGCCGGGGGTGCGGATCTCGCGGCGCTCGCGGCGGCGGACCACTGGCCGGACGGCGAGGAGGAGGCCTGCGCCCGAGCGGGACGGGTGGCTCGGGAGCAGGGCGCGCGGCTGGTGCAATGCGCGATCGAGGGAGAGATCTCGGACGTGACGGCGGCGTCCGGCCAAGGACCCTTCACCGTCGAGGTCAGGGCACGGGCGGGCCCTCCGGGGCCGGTGTCGCCGCCTGAGGCCTCTCCGGTGCCTCCTCCGGGGCCCCCCGAAGCAGCTCCGTGAGCAGTCGTACCGCGCCCCGCTTGTGCAGCGGATCATTGCCGTTGCCGCACTTGGGGGACTGGATGCAGGACGGGCAGCCGGCGTCGCACTCGCAGGAGGCGATCGCCTCGCGGGTGGCGGTCAGCCAGGCGCGGGCCGTGTGGAAGGCGCGCTCCGCGAATCCCGCGCCGCCGGGATGGCCGTCGTAGACGAAGACCGTCGGGAGCAGGGTGTCGGGGTGCAGGGGGACCGACACACCGCCGATGTCCCAGCGGTCGCAGGTCGCGAAGAGGGGCAGCAGGCCGATGGAGGCGTGTTCGGCGGCGTGCAGGGCACCGCCGAGGATCTCGGGGTTGACGCGGGCCGCGTCCAGCTGGTCCTCGGTGACCGTCCACCACACCGCGCGGGTGCGCAGCGTACGAGGAGGGAGGTCGAGCTTCGACTCGCCCAGTACCTCACCGGTGATCAGACGACGACGCAGGAAGGAGACCACCTGGTTGGTGACTTCGACCGAGCCGTAGCACAGGCGCCCCGCGCCCCAGGGGATCTCGACGTCGGTCTCCAGGACGGAGATGGACGTGGTGTCGCGGGCGACCGTCGAATACGGCGGGACCGCCTCCTCGACGAGGGCGACCGAGTCCTCCAGGTCCAGGGAGCGGACGAGATACGTGCGGCCCTGGTGGAGGTGTACGGCGCCCTCGTGGACGGTGGTGTGGGCGGAGCCGGCGTCGACGGTGCCGAGCAGCCGGCCCGTGCCCTCCTCGACGATCTGCACCGGCCGGCCGCCCTCGCCGCGGATGTCGGTGAGGTCGGCGGCCCGCTCCCGGCGGGTCCAGTGCCAGGCCTTCGTCCGGCGGCGCAGCAGCTTGGCGGCCTCCAGCTGGGGGAGCAGGGCTTCGGTCTCGGGACCGAAGAGCGCGAGGTCCTCCTCCGTCAGCGGGAGTTCCGCGGCCGCCGCGCACAGGTGCGGGGCGAGGACATAGGGGTTGTCGGGGTCGAGGACCGTCGACTCCACCGGGCGGTCGAACAGCGCCTCCGGGTGGTGGACGAGGAAGGTGTCCAGCGGGTCGTCGCGGGCGACCAGGATCGCCAGCGCCCCCTGCCCGGCCCGTCCGGCGCGGCCGGCCTGTTGCCACAGGGAGGCGCGGGTGCCCGGGTAACCGGCGATCAGGACGGCGTCCAGACCGGAGACGTCGATGCCGAGCTCCAGAGCGGTCGTGGCGGCGAGGCCGATGAGTTCGCCGGAGTGGAGGGCCTGTTCGAGGGCGCGGCGTTCCTCGGGCAGGTAGCCGCCCCGGTACGCCGCGACACGCCGGGCGAGGGAGCGGTCGACCTCCGCCAGCCGCTCCTGGGCGATCACCGAGATCAGCTCGGCGCCGCGCCGGGAGCGGATGAAGGCGACCGTGCGCACGCCCTGCACGGCGAGGTCGGTGAGCAGGTCGGCGGTCTCGGCGGTGGCGGTACGGCGGACGGGGGCGCCCTTCTCGCCCTGCAGCTCGGTGAGCGGGGGCTCCCAAAGGGCGAACACCAGTTCACCGCGGGGTGACGCGTCGTCGGCGACCTCGACCACCGGGAGGCCGGTGAGGCGGCCGGCGGCCTCGGCGGGCTCGGCGGCCGTCGCGGAGGCCAGCAGGAAGACCGGGGAGGCGCCGTAGCGGGCGCACAGGCGGCGCAGACGGCGCAGCACCTGGGCGACGTGGGAGCCGAACACGCCGCGGTAGGTGTGGCACTCGTCGATGACGACGTACTTCAGCGACTTGAGGAAGGAGGACCAGCGGGGGTGGGACGGGAGGATCCCGCGGTGCAGCATGTCCGGGTTGGTCAGGACGTAGTTCGCGTACTGGCGGATCCACTCGCGCTCCTCGAACGGCGTGTCGCCGTCGTACACGGCCGGGCGCACGGCGTTTCCCAGCGGTTGTGAAAGTTCCTTCACGGACCGGCACTGGTCGGCAGCGAGGGCCTTCGTGGGGGCCAGGTAGAGAGTGGTGGCGCCTCGGCCGTTCGGGGCCTCGGAGCCGTCCAGAAGGGTGGAGAGGACCGGGACGAGGTACGCCAGGGACTTGCCGGACGCCGTACCCGTGGCGACGACCACCGAGTCGCCGTCGAGGGCGTGCTCGGCGGCGAGTGCCTGGTGGGCCCAGGGGTGCTCGATGCCGCACGCCTGCACCGCCGCGACGACTTCCGGGCGAATCCGGTGAGGCCAGACGGCATGGCGACCCGCGCGCGGGGGCAAGTGCTCCGTATGAGTGATGCGCGACGCCCGGCTCGGGCCCGGGGCGAGCCGGTCCAGGAGCGCGCTCGGCGACAGGCGCGGAGCGGGCTGTGCCGAGGATCGATCGGATCGGAGATTCTTGGCCATCGGCACCGAGTGTGTCACCGGCGTGACGGACAATGGAGCCAAGGCGTCGTACACGCCTGCCGGTAAGTGATTGAATGCCATCGCGGCTGGCGAACCGTCCAGGGGGCTCTGCCGAGGTGTCCCGAGGGGCGACCGCTCGATAGCAAGGTGCTGGAGGATCCGTGGACCTGTCCCTGTCGACCGAAACCGTCGGCGATCGCACGATCGTCAAGGTCGGTGGCGAAATCGACGTATATACCGCGCCCAAGCTGCGCGAGCAGCTGGTCGAGCTGGTGAACGACGGGAATTTCCACCTCGTCGTGGACATGGAGGGCGTGGACTTCCTCGACTCCACCGGGCTCGGCGTGCTGGTCGGAGGCCTGAAGCGGGTGCGTGCCCATGAGGGCTCGCTGCGCCTGGTCTGCAACCAGGAGCGCATTCTGAAGATCTTCCGTATCACCGGCCTCACCAAGGTGTTCCCCATCCACACCTCGGTCGAGGAAGCGGTGCAGGCCACCGACTGACCCACCCGTCCGGGTCCGGTGACCCGGACGGCCCAGTTGAACACCGGGGGACCGGGCTTCGGCGGCCCGGCCCCTCGACAGCACGCCCGTAGTTCCGAGGGGGACGCATGGCCACCGTTGAACTCCGCTTCAGCGCGCTGCCCGAGCACGTCAGGACCGCCCGACTGGTGGCGGCAGCGGTGGCGCGCAGGGCCGGAGTGGACGAGGCCGTCCTCGACGAGGTGCGGCTCGCCGTCGGCGAGGCCTGCACCCGCGCTGTCGGTCTGCATCAGAACGGCGGTATCACCGCTCCGGTGAAGGTCGCGCTGATCGAGGAGGAGAAGCAGTTCTCCATCGAGGTCGGCGACGAGGCGCCACGCACCGCCCCCGGAGACCGGGCCTCCGGTTCCGGCGCGGACGACGTGGAGGCCGAGGAGGACGAGATGGGCCTCGCGGTCATCAGCGGCCTCGTCGACGACGTGGAGGTCACCGCCGGGGAGCACGGCGGACTGATCCGGATGACCTGGCCGAGGACTCCGGTGGCGGCGACGCTGAGCTGAGCCGAGCCTCGCGATCATTACCCCGAAGGGCCCTACCTCGTAGGGCCCTTCGGCATGTGCGGACCTCTTCACCGGCGCTTACAGTGGTTTCAAGATTCACACCGAATATCGTGAATGAATTCACGATCATTGGTGACTTTGCTCTTCGGCGAATTCCGTTTGCCGCGCACTGTTTTGATCAGGTTCCGGTATCTACAATCCGTCCACCATCTTGAGCTCAGCCAAGCGTCAAGGAGGACGAATGACGGGGCTTTCTACCCCTCATCGGTTGGACCACTCCACAACCCTCGCAGCCGCAGTGCTGACCGACGACAACCGTCTCCTCGTGGTGGTCATCGGCGTCGTCGCACTGGCTGCGCTCGTCGTCGCCGGCGTCCTGTTGCGCCAGGTTCTGGCGGCCGGCGAGGGCACAGACAGCATGAAGAAGATCGCCGCGGCGGTCCAGGAAGGGGCGAACGCCTATCTGGCACGGCAGCTGCGCACGCTCGGCGTATTCGCCGTCGTCGTGTTCTTCCTGCTGATGACGCTGCCCGCGGACGACTGGAATCAGCGCATCGGGCGGTCGGTGTTCTTCCTGATCGGCGCCGCGTTCTCGGCGGCCACCGGTTATATCGGCATGTGGCTCGCCGTGCGCAGTAATGTGCGTGTGGCCGCGGCGGCCAGGGAAGCCACTCCGGCGGCCGGTGAACCGCAGAAAGATCTCACCGCCGTCTCGCACAAGGCAATGAAGATCGCATTTCGCACCGGCGGCGTGGTCGGCATGTTCACGGTGGGCCTCGGACTGCTCGGAGCCTCCTGTGTGGTGCTGGTGTACGCGGCCGACGCGCCGAAGGTGCTGGAGGGCTTCGGACTCGGCGCGGCGTTGATCGCGATGTTCATGAGGGTCGGCGGCGGCATCTTCACCAAGGCCGCCGACGTCGGCGCCGACCTGGTCGGCAAGGTCGAGCAGGGCATTCCGGAGGACGATCCGCGCAATGCCGCGACCATTGCCGACAACGTGGGCGACAACGTCGGCGACTGCGCGGGCATGGCCGCCGACCTCTTCGAGTCGTACGCCGTGACGCTGGTCGCCGCGCTGATCCTCGGCAAGGTGGCCTTCGGCGACGCGGGCCTCGCGTTCCCGCTGCTGGTGCCGGCGATCGGCGTGCTCACGGCGATGGTCGGCATCTTCGCCGTCGCCCCCCGTCACACCGACCGCAGCGGCATGTCCGCGATCAACAGGGGCTTCTTCATCTCCGCGGTGATCTCGCTGGTACTGGTGGCCGTGGCCGTCTACGTCTACCTGCCGGGCACCTACGCCGACCTCGACGGAGTCACCGACGCGGCGATCCAGGGCAAGAGCGGCGACCCACGCGTCCTCGCGCTGGTCGCGGTGGCCATCGGCATCCTCCTGGCCGCCGTCATCCAGCAGCTGACCGGCTACTTCACCGAGACCACCCGCCGTCCGGTCCGGGACATCGGCAAGTCGTCCCTGACGGGCCCGGCGACGGTCGTCCTGGCCGGTATCTCCGTCGGCCTCGAATCGGCCGTCTACACCGCCCTGCTCATCGGCCTGGGCGTCTACGGGGCGTTCCTGCTCGGCGGAACGTCGATCATGCTGGCACTGTTCGCGGTGGCGCTGGCCGGCACCGGCCTGCTCACCACCGTCGGCGTGATCGTCGCGATGGACACCTTCGGGCCGGTCTCCGACAACGCGCAGGGCATCGCCGAGATGTCCGGCGACGTCGAGGGCGCGGGCGCGCAGGTGCTCACCAACCTCGACGCGGTCGGCAACACCACCAAGGCGATCACCAAGGGCATCGCCATCGCCACCGCCGTCCTCGCGGCGTCGGCGCTCTTCGGGTCGTACCGGGACGCGATCACGACCGGCGCGCAGGACGTCGGCGAGAAGCTCTCCGGGCCGGGCGCGCCGATGAACCTGATGATGGACATCTCGCAGCCGAACAACCTCGTCGGCCTGATCGCGGGCGCGGCCGTCGTCTTCCTCTTCTCGGGGCTGGCGATCAACGCGGTGTCGCGGTCGGCGGGGTCCGTGGTGTTCGAGGTGCGGCGGCAGTTCCGCGAGCACCCCGGGATCATGGACTACACCGAGCAGCCGGAATACGGCAAGGTCGTCGACATCTGCACCCGGGACGCCCTGCGGGAGCTGGCGACCCCGGGGCTGCTCGCCGTGCTGGCGCCCATCTTCGTCGGGTTTACCCTGGGGGTCGGCGCCCTCGGCTCGTTCCTGGCGGGCGCGATCGGTGCGGGCACCCTGATGGCCGTGTTCCTCGCCAACTCCGGCGGGGCGTGGGACAACGCCAAGAAGCTCGTCGAGGACGGCCACCACGGCGGCAAGGGCAGTGAGGCGCACGCGGCCACGGTGATCGGTGACACGGTCGGTGACCCCTTCAAGGACACCGCGGGGCCTGCGATCAACCCGCTGCTGAAGGTCATGAACCTGGTCGCGCTGTTGATCGCGCCCGCGGTGATCAAGTTCAGTTACGGCGAGGACAAGAGCATCGGGGTGAGGATCGCGATCGCGCTCCTCGCGCTCCTGGTGATCGTCGGCGCGGTGTACGTCTCCAAGCGGCGCGGCATCGCCATGGGTGACGAGGACAACGCCGACTCGTCGTCCAAGTCGGTCGATCCCGCGGTGGTTTCGTAGGCCTGCCGACGGGGCCCAGCTCAAAGGGCGGGCGGGAGACGTGTGTTGACGCGTCCCCCGCCCGCTGTGCTGTCCGTGTGCCCGGGCCGTGAGCCTTCTCTCTCTTGGTGCAAAAGGCTTCAAACGCACATCGAGTGGACATTCGTTCTGGGGTTGGCGCCCCGTGGGCGTGTATGTTCCGGGGCCGAGAGCCATGGAAGGGACCAAACCGGTGAACAAGAAGCTCGCGGCCGCACTGTCCGGCGGTGCGGTACTGGTACTGGCGCTGTCCGGATGCGGTGGCAGCGACGACGGCAACAAGGAACTCGACGCCTGGGCCAAGCAGGTCTGCGACTCGCTGCCCGCGCAGGACGCGAAGGTCGACGCGGCCAACGCCGCCATCAAGCAGGCCGCCACGGACAACAACGCCCCGGAGAACGTCCAGAAGACCGACTCGCAGGCCTTCCAGGACATGTCCGACGCCTACGCGGTGCTCGCACAGGCCGTCCAGAAGGCCGGCACACCGCCGGGCGTCGACGGCGGCGCGAAGAAGCAGAAGGACGCCGTCACGGCGCTCAACACGCTCTCCACCTCCTACGCGGACCTGAAGAAGCAGGTCGACGCGCTCGACACGAAGGACCAGGGGAAGTTCGCCGACGGCCTCGCGGACATCGCCACCCAGCTCGGCACGCTCAGCAAGACCGGCAACACCGCGCTGAAGAACCTCGAGCAGGGCGACGTCAAGGACGCCATGGCCAAGCAGGACAGCTGCAAGAAGGTCGCGGCCTCCGCGTCGGCCCGCGCGACGAGGAGCTGAGTCCCGAGCACCCGCGGGGAGGGTGAGCGGGGACAATGGAGGGCGTGAGTGACGCCAGCCTGTCCCCCCTGTCCGTCCTGCCCTCCGCCGACCGCCCCGACGTGGCCGCCCGGCTGCGCGAGGCCCTGCTCGCGGCCGCCTTCACCGCCGACGGCCTGCTCGACCTGCTCGGTGCCCCCGCCTACGCGGCTCTGGCGCGCGGCGAGACCGTGCCCGCGCTCCGGGCGACCCGCGGGGACACTCCGCTGGAGACCCTCGTCCGCCTCTTCCTGCTCCAGCAGCCCGTGCCGTACGCGCGCGTGGAGGATTTTCTTCCCGTACACGCGTGCGTGGAGAGCGGTTGGCTGGCGCGGGCCGGCACCGACGAGGTGACCGCGACCGTGGACGTACGGCCGTACGGCGGGCCAGACGGCGAGGACTGGTTCATCGTGTCCGACCTCGGCTGTGCGGTCGGCGGGGCCGGCGGCATCGGCAGCCGCGACGAGAGGGTCGTCCTCGGGGTCGGCGGCGCCTCCACCACCCTCGCCGGGATCACCGTCCGCACGCCCGTCTCCGCGGCCCTCGACCTCGGCACCGGCTCCGGCATCCAGGCGCTGCACGCCGCCCGGCACGCCACGCGTGTGACGGCGACCGACCTCAACCCGCGCGCGCTGCACATCACCGCGCTCACCCTCGTCCTCTCCGGCGCCCCCGCCGCAAGTCTGCGCGAGGGCTCCCTCTTCGACCCGCTCCGGGGCGACGAGACGTACGACCTCATCGTCTCCAACCCGCCGTTCGTGATCTCGCCCGGCGCCCGGCTGACGTACCGGGACGGCGGAATGGGCGGGGACGATCTCTGCCGCTCACTCGTCCAGGGAGCGGGCGAGCGCCTGAACGAGGGCGGGTTCGCACAGTTCCTGGCCAACTGGCAGCACGTGGAGGGCGAGGACTGGCAGGACAGGCTCAGGTCGTGGGTGCCGCGCGGCTGCGACGCGTGGATCGTGCAGCGCGAGGTGCAGGACGTCACGCAGTACGCCGAGCTGTGGCTGAGGGACGCCGGCGACCACCGGGGCGACCAGACCGAGTACCAGGCGCGATACGACGCGTGGCTGGACGAGTTCGAGGCGCGCAAGGTGAAGGCCGTCGGCTTCGGCTGGATCACCCTGCGCAGGACGACGGCCGCCGAACCCGTCGTCACCGTGGAGGAGTGGCCGCACCCGGTCGAACAACCGCTCGGCGACACCGTCCGCGCCCACTTCGAGCGGCTCGACTACCTGCGGGCGCACGACGACGCGGCCCTGCTCGGCGGGCACTTCAGGCTGGCCCGCGAGATCGTCCAGGAGCAGGTCGGCATGCCCGGCGCCGAGGACCCCGAGCACGTCGTGCTGCGCCAGCACCGGGGGATGCGCCGCGCGACCAAGGTGGACACGGTCGGGGCGGGCTTCGCGGGCGTCTGCGACGGCACGCTGAGCGCGGGCCGCATCCTGGACGCCATCGCCCAACTGGTCGGCGAGGACCCGGTGCTGCTGCGCGACCGCACGCCCGCCCAGATCCGGCTGTTGGTGGAGCAGGGCTTCCTGGAACCGGCGCAGTGATCCCGCTCGGCTCGCCGCGCCCGGCCTCCTTCGGCTGAGACGCGCAGAGCTTCACCGGAGGCAGTGGCCCGGAGGCTCGGGCAGGTGCTGCGGACGGCGCCAGGCGGGACGCCGCCGGGGTGGGGCGGCGGGGGCGGCCGCGGGTTCCCGGATGCGGGCGTGGGCTTGGCCCGGCCTGTCGGCGACCCCGGGCCGTTCTTCGTCGCGGGCGCCCCCGTGCGCCGACAGCGGGCTACGGGGCCGGTGCGGCCGTCGTGGGCGGATCGCCCTCGCCGCTCGGGTCGAGGTCGGCAGGTGTCGACCCGTGGATCGGACAGATGAGCGTCGGCGACCGCTGGATCTTCGAGGACCTGGAGGAGGGCCGCAAGCCGCTCCTCACGGATTGCGCCAAACCGCGCACGAATCGAGTGATCGGCCTCCCCGGCCGTGTGAGACGCGTCGCAGTCCGGTCGGCCGGTCGGCCCGGCGCGTTCAGGGAGGGCCGTGACGGGGTCGTGGCCGGGGGAGGAGCGCCCGGCGGCCACCCTGCCCGGCGGTCCGCCGCTCCCCTTCCGTAGACCGGCCGTTCACCTCGGGTTCGCCCGGCCGCCGCCCGCGCGTGTCAGCCTCGCTGGGGCGACGCACGCGCGGTCGGGAGAAAAGGGGCGGGGCGATCATGGAGCGAGGGCCGGCGATCTTCGCGGGAATGGTGTTCGCACTGTTCGGAGGCGTGCTGCTGGTGTGGACCGCGGTCCGTGTGCGGCACCGCGAACCCGTCGCCCAAGGTGTGAGTCCTGTCGCATCGGCGACCCTCGCCTCGCTTGCCGCGGTCGTCGCGCTGGCCGTCGGAACGTGGTGCCTCACCCACATCTGACCCCCGTCCGAATCTCCTCCGAACCCCCTCCGGATCGACTCCGGATCCCCGCCGGATTCTTGCCGGCCGGCCCTCGGGCCCCCTCCGGAACGCCTTCCGACTGCCTGCGCACAACCTCTGGGCGGCCTCCGGATCACGTTCTCACCGTCTCCGGGTCCGCCTTCCAGGATGTTGCCGGGACCCCTGTTCGATACGCGTAAGCAGGGGCGCCGTGCCAAAGGAGAGGCTCCCTTCCGGTCAGGCGGAAAAGGACCGGTCGGCACTCCGGGCGGCAGGAATGGCGGTAGTCGGGTTACCGTTCGAGTGGCCGTTGCGGGCTTTTCCCGTTTGACACGGGGGCGGGATGTACCGTCACACTCCGCAGCGTCACCATGACCCGACCCCGGGAGCAAGGCCTGGGGAGGCCCCAGCGTCGACCGGAGAGAAGAGCGAAGTTGTCCCCGACCAGCGAGACCGCGAAGGGCGGCCGCCGACTCGTCATCGTCGAGTCGCCTGCCAAGGCGAAGACGATCAAGGGTTACCTCGGCCCCGGCTATATCGTCGAGGCCAGCGTCGGGCACATCCGCGACCTTCCGAACGGCGCCGCGGAGGTGCCGGAGACCTACACCGGCGAGGTCCGCCGCCTCGGCGTGGACGTCGAGCACGACTTCGCGCCGATCTATGTGGTCAACGCCGACAAGCGGGCGCAGGTCAAGAAGCTCAAGGACCTGCTCAAGGAGTCCGACGAGCTCTTCCTCGCCACCGATGAGGACCGGGAGGGCGAGGCGATCGCCTGGCACCTCCAGGAGGTCCTGAAGCCGAAGATCCCCGTCAAGCGGATGGTCTTCCACGAGATCACCAAGGACGCGATCCGGGCCGCCGTCGCCAACCCGCGCCAGCTCAACCAGAAGCTCGTCGACGCCCAGGAGACCCGCCGCATCCTCGACCGCCTCTACGGCTACGAGGTCTCGCCGGTCCTGTGGAAGAAGGTCATGCCGCGGCTGTCGGCCGGCCGTGTGCAGTCGGTCGCGACGCGACTCGTCGTCCAGCGGGAACGCGAGCGCATCGCGTTTCGTTCCGCCGAGTACTGGGACCTGACGGGCACCTTCGCGACCGGCCGCGCGGGGGATCCCTCGGACCCGTCGTCGCTGGTCGCCCGCCTCCAGTCCGTCGACGGCAGCCGGGTCGCGCAGGGCCGCGACTTCGACTCCCTGGGACAGCTCAAGAGCGAGAACATCCTCCACCTCGACGAGGCGAACGCCCGCGCGCTGGCCGCCGCCCTGGAGAACACCCGCTTCTCCGTCCGGTCCGTCGAGTCCAAGCCGTACCGCCGCTCGCCGTACGCCCCGTTCCGTACGACGACGCTGCAGCAGGAGGCCAGCCGCAAGCTCGGCTTCGGCGCGAAGGCCACCATGCAGGTCGCGCAGAAGCTGTACGAGAACGGCTACATCACGTACATGCGTACGGACTCCACGACCCTGAGCGACACCGCGGTCTCCGCGGCCCGCGCCCAGGTCACGCAGCTGTACGGCGCCGACTACCTGCCGGCCCAGCCGCGCACGTACGCCGGGAAGGTCAAGAACGCCCAGGAGGCGCACGAGGCGATCCGCCCCTCGGGTGATCGTTTCCGCACTCCGGCCGAGACCGGTCTGACCGGCGACCAGTTCAAGCTGTACGAGCTGATCTGGAAGCGGACCGTCGCCTCCCAGATGAAGGACGCGACCGGCAACAGCGTCACGGTGAAGATCGGCGGCACCGCCGCCGACGGCCGGGACGTCGAGTTCAGCGCCTCCGGCAAGACGATCACCTTCCACGGCTTCCTCAAGGCATACGTCGAAGGCGCCGACGACCCGAACGCCGAGCTGGACGACCGCGAGCGCCGCCTGCCCCAGGTCGCCGAGGGCGACCCGCTCGGCGCCCAGGAGATCACGGTCGACGGGCACGCCACCAAGCCCCCGGCCCGCTACACCGAGGCCAGCCTGGTCAAGGAGCTCGAAGAGCGCGAGATCGGGCGCCCGTCGACGTACGCGTCGATCATCGGCACCATCCTCGACCGCGGCTATGTGTTCAAGAAGGGCACGGCGCTCGTCCCGTCCTTCCTGTCCTTCGCCGTCGTCAACCTCCTGGAGAAGCACTTCGGGCGGCTCGTCGACTACGACTTCACCGCCAAGATGGAGGACGACCTCGACCGCATCGCCCGCGGCGAGGCGCAGGCCGTGCCGTGGCTCAAGCGGTTCTACTTCGGCGAGGGAACCGGAGAGGGCGGCGCCGCCGACGCCGGGAACGGCGACGGGGACCACCTCGGCGGCCTCAAGGAGCTGGTGACCGACCTGGGCGCGATCGACGCGCGCGAGGTGTCGTCGTTCCCCGTGGGCAGCGGCATCGTGCTGCGGGTCGGCCGCTACGGCCCGTACATCGAGCGCGGCGAGAAGGACACGGAAGGCCACCAGCGCGCGGACATCCCCGAGGACCTCGCGCCCGACGAGCTGTCCGTCGACCTCGCCGAGGAACTGCTCGCCAAGCCGAGCGGCGACTTCGAGCTGGGCGCCGACCCGGTCAGCGGCCACCAGATCGTCGCCAAGGCCGGCCGCTACGGCCCGTACGTCACCGAGGTGCTCCCCGAGGGCACCCCGAAGACCGGCAAGAACGCCGTCAAGCCGCGTACGGCCTCGCTGTTCAAGTCGATGTCGCTGGACACGGTGACGCTCGACGACGCCCTCAAACTGATGTCCCTGCCGCGGGTCGTCGGCGCCGACGCCGAGGGCCAGGAGATCACCGCGCAGAACGGCCGCTACGGGCCGTACCTGAAGAAGGGCACCGACTCGCGCTCGCTGCAGTCCGAGGACCAGCTCTTCACGATCACCCTCGAAGAGGCGCTGCAGATCTACGCCCAGCCCAAGCAGCGTGGCCGCGCGGCCGCCAAGCCGCCGCTGAAGGAGCTCGGCCAGGACCCGGTCAGCGGGAAGCCGGTCGTCGTCAAGGACGGCCGCTTCGGGGCGTACGTCACCGACGGGGAGACCAACGCGACCCTGCGCTCCGGCGACAGCGTCGAGGAGATCACCCCGGAGCGCGGCTACGAGCTGCTCGCCGAGAAGCGGGCGAAGAGCCCCGCCAAGAAGACGGCGAAGAAGGCGCCCGCGAAGAAGGCCCCCGCGAAGAAGGCGACGGCCAAGAAGGCGGCCCCGGCGAAGAAGACGGCCGCCGCCAAGACGACCGCCGCGAAGAAGACCACGACGGCCGCGAAGAAGACGACGGCGGCCAGGACGTCGTCGTCCACGGCGCCCACGTCGGACGACTGACCGCGCTCGTGTCGGACGACTGACCGTGTCCATGTCGGACGACTGACTCCGGCCACGGTTTCCCCACGTCGGCTTCACGAAGTGAACGCCCCGGCATCACTTTGGTGTCGGGGCGGTCGTACGTCCGGACGTGCGCCCCGGACCGTCAGTCGCTGCCGATAGGCTGAATGCATGACGCGAGCCGAGCAGCCGACGGCCGACCAGCCGGCACCCGACGACGCCCTGGTGGCGGACTCCCGCGAGCGAGCCGTACGCGCCCTGTTGCGCGAACCACAGCTGAAGCGGTTGTGGAGCGCGCAGCTCGTGGGCGGGATCGCAGACGCCCTCGCGCTCCTGGTGTTCGTCCTCCTCGCCCTCCAGGCGGCCATCGCCGAGGGCTCGTTCGGGGGCGGCTACCGAGGCGTGGCGTTCGCAGTGGCGACCGTCTTCGCCGTACGGATTCTGGCCACCGTCCTCTTCGGCGCGGTCCTCCTCGGCCCACTGACCTCACTCACCTCCCCGGACGGCCCGCTCGACCGCCGCTGGACCATGGTCGGCGCCGACGGCCTGCGCGCCGCGCTGCTGCTCGTCGCGCCGCTGTGGATCGACTGGACACCTGACAACGCGTTGGCCCTGCTGCTGGTGACCGTGTTCGTCACCGGTGTCGCCGAGCGCTTCTGGACCGTGGCGCGCGAGAGCGCGGCCCCCGCCCTGCTGCCCACCCCGCCCCTGGAGGGTGCGACGGTACGGCCGCTGCCCGACCACATGGACGCCCTGCGCCGGCTGTCGCTGCGCACAGGCTTCGTGGCGATCCCGCTGGCCGCCGTCACCCTGGTCGTCGCGGCCTTGTTCAACAATCTTCTGGGCGCCGGAATCGACTGGTTCGCCCAGCACCAGGCGGCCCTGGCGTCCTACGTCGCCGGGGGACTGTTCGCCGGGTCCCTGTCCGTCGTGGTCTTCCTGGAACTTCCCTCGGTGCGCACCCCGCGCGCGCGGTCGCCCCTGGAGGGGCTGCGCCGGCCGAGGACGGCCGCGGGCGTCGACGCCGGCCGGACAGGCGCGATCCCGCTGCTGGTCCTGGCCTGCGCCGCCGTCGCGACCGCGATCGCCGCGGCCGTCGCTGTGGCCGTGCTGCACGCCAAGGACCTCGGGGGCGGCCCGGTGCTGTACGGCCTGATGGTGCTCGCGCTGACCGGCGGCGTCGTCGTCGGTGTGCGCACCGCGCCGAAGGTGCTGGTGTCGCTGTCGCGGCGCCGGCTGCTGGCGCTGGCTATCGCCTTCACCGGAGTCGCCCTGCTGGCCGCCGGGCTGGACCCGGACGTCACCAGCGTGCTGCTGGTCCTGGGCCTGGCCGGTGCCGGCGCGGGCGTCGCCGCCAACACCGGGCACGCGCTGCTCGACCAGGAGACCGAGGACCACCGCCGCGCACGGACGACCGAGCATCTGCACGCGGTCGTGCGGGTCTTCGTGGCGCTGGCCGCGCTGGGCGCACCCCTGCTCGCCGCGGCGATCGGCCCGCACCGCCTGGAGAACGGCAAGTTCGTGTTCGCGCACGGCGGCGCCGCCTTCACGCTGATGCTGGTCGGCGCCCTGCTGCTGCCGGTGGCCGCGCTGGTGCTGGCCAAGGTCGACGACCGCTCCGGCGTCCCCCTGCGCCACGACCTGCGGGACGCGCTGCGCGGCGGCGACGACCCGGCCGTGGCCACGGCGGCGAACGGCTTCTTCATCGCCCTGGAGGGCGGCGACGGCGCCGGCAAGTCCACCCAGGCCGAGGCGCTCGCCGAGTGGATCCGTGGCAAGGGCCACGAGGTCGTCCTCACGCGCGAGCCGGGCGCCACACCCGTGGGCAAGCGGCTGCGCTCGATCCTGCTGGACGTGTCGTCCGCCGGCCTCTCGCACCGCGCCGAGGCGCTGCTGTACGCGGCGGACCGCGCGGAGCACGTCGACACCGTCGTCCGGCCCGCCCTGGAACGCGGCGCGGTCGTGATCACCGACCGGTACATCGACTCGTCCGTCGCCTACCAGGGCGCGGGCCGTGACCTGTCCCCGACCGAGATCGCGCGCATCTCGCGCTGGGCGACCGACGGCCTGGTGCCGCATCTGACGGTGCTGCTGGACGTCTCCCCGGAGGCCGCCCGCGAGCGGTTCACGGAGGCGCCCGACCGGCTGGAGTCCGAGCCGGCCGAGTTCCACACGCGTGTGCGCTCCGGCTTCCTCACCCTGGCCGCCGCCGATCCCGGCCGCTACCTGGTGGTCGACGCCGCGCAGGAACCCGAGGCGGTGTCCACCGTCGTACGCCACCGGCTCGACCGGATGCTGCCGCTGTCCGAGGCCGAGATCAAGGCCCAGGAGGAGGCGCGCAAGAAGGCCGAGGAGGAAGCCCGCCGCAAGGCCGAGGAAGAGGCCGCCCGCAAGGCGGAGGAGGAGCGCCTCGAGCGTGAGCGGCAGGAACAGCTCGCCAAGCTGCGCGCCGAGGAGGAGGAGCGCAAGCGGCGGGAGCTGGAGGAGGCGCAGCGGCGGGAGGCCGAGCGGCAGGCCGAGGAGGCCAGGCAGCGCGCCGAGGAGGCACGCAGGCGTGCGGAGGAGGAGCGGCAGCGGCTCCTCGCCGAGGAGAAGGCCCGCGCCGAGGAGGAGGCCCGCCGCAAGGTGGAGGAGGAGCGCCGCAGGGCCGAGGAGGAGCGGCGCCGCAAGCTGGCCGAGGAGGAGGCCCGGCGGCGCGCCGAGGCCGAGGCGGCCCGTCTGGAGGAACAGCGCAAGGCGGAGGCGGCCCGGCTGGAGAAGCAGCGGAAGGCCGAGGAGGCACTGCTGCGGGCCGAGGAGGCGCGGCGCGCCGCGGAACAGGCCACGGCGGCGGCACAGATGGGCCCCAGGCCGCAGCGGCCGAAGGCTCCGTCGGTCGCGACGGACGCGGCGACCGTGCCGACGCCGATGGTCACCCCGGCGAACGCGTCGGGCGGGCCCGTGGACGAGACGGCGGTGCTGCCGCCGGTGCGCCCGGACAAGAAGCCGGTGATGGACAAGAAGCCGGTGGACGAGACCACTCCGCTGCCCCGCGTGCGCATGGACAAGGACCCTGACGAGCCCTCCGGGGCGTCCGAGCGGGCGGCCGGGGCTTCCGGGAAGGGCTCCGACGCCGAGGTGACGGCGGAGCTGCCCCAGCCGTCGGCGCCCCCCGCCGGAGCGGCCGACGAGACGGCCGTCCTGCCGCCCGTGCCCCCGGCCGGGGCCGCGGACGAGACGGCGGTGCTGCCACCGGTGCGGGACGCGGACACCGCGGAGGAGACGGCCGTCCTTCCGCCGGTACGACCGGACAGCCCCGCCGACCGGGTGCCCCCGGGCTTCTTCCGTGACGAGCGGGCGGGCACGGGCCCGGACGGCTCCGAGGACCGTACCCGCGAGCTGCCGCAGGTCGACGAGGCGGGCGCGCCCCGTCGGCGGCCGCGGCCGGACTGGGCCGAGGAGACGCCGCTCGACGACCTGCCGTCGCTCGCGGACGAACTGCTGGGCCCGCACCGGGACGACGACGGGCCCGACGAGGGCCAGGGCGGCGGCCGGGGCCGAGGCCGACGGCGCTGAGGGACCCGACGGCCCTGCGCGGCCGTCGCTTCCAAGGGCCGCGCCTCATGCCCGCGCCTCATGCCCGCGTTTCGTGTCCGCGTCGCCCGTCCGGGTTCCGTGCCCGCGTTGCGTGGCCCGGCTCGGCTCGGTGACCCCGTTGTCAGTGGTGGCCCGCACAATGGAACCGGCATGGTGGAACGTGACGAAAGGGCGGCGTGACCGATGACCGTGTGGGACGACCTCGTCGGGCAGGAGAAGGTGAGCGAGCAGCTGGCCGCCGCCGCCCGGGACGCCGACGCGCTCGTCACCGCGGCCACCTCCCACACCCCGCCGCCCGAGGCGTCGAAGATGACGCACGCCTGGCTGTTCACGGGCCCGCCCGGCGCCGGCCGCATCCAGGTGGCGCGGGCCTTCGCCGCCGCGCTGCAGTGCGTGAGCCCGGACCGCGCGCTGGGCGGCGTCCCGGGCTGCGGCTTCTGCGACGGCTGTCATACGGCCCTCATCGGCACCCACGCCGACGTCACCACCGTCGCCGCCGTCGGCACCCAGATCCTCGCCGAGGACATGCGTGACACGGTCCGCAAGTCCTACACCTCACCGGCCACCGGCCGCTGGCAGGTCATCCTCGTCGAGGACGCCGAGCGGCTGAACGAGAAGTCGGCCAACGCCGTCCTCAAGGCGGTCGAGGAGCCCGCCCCACGGACGGTCTGGCTGCTGTGCGCGCCCTCCCTGGAGGACGTGCTGCCCACCATCCGCTCCCGCTGCCGGCACCTCAACCTGCGGACGCCGTCCGTGGACGCCGTCGCCGACATGCTCGTGCGGCGCGAGGGCATCGAGCCCGCCGTCGCCGCGGCCGCCGCGCGCGCGACCCAGGGCCATGTCGACCGGGCCCGCCGCCTGGCCACCGACCCGGCCGCCCGCGAGCGCCGCGCCGCCGTCCTCAAGCTGCCCCTGCGGGTCGAGGACGTCGGCGGCTGCCTCAGGGCCGCCCAGGAACTGGTGGACGCGGCGGCGGAGGACGCCAAGGTGCTCGCCGAGGAGCGGGACGGCAAGGAGACCGAGGAGCTGAAGGCGGCGCTCGGCGCGGCCCAGGGCGGTCGGATGCCGCGCGGAACGGCGGGCGTGATGAAGGACCTGGAGGACATGCAGAAGCGCCGCCGCACGCGCACCCAGCGCGACAGCCTGGACCTCGCGCTCACCGACCTCACCGCCTTCTACCGCGACGTCCTCGCCCTCCAGCTGGGCTCGCGCGTCGCGATCGCCAACGCGGACGCGGAGGACACCCTTGAGCGCCTCGCCCGCGGCAGCAGCCCGGAGTCGACCCTGCGCCGCATCGAGGCCATCGGCGCCTGCAGAGACGCCCTGGACCGAAATGTGGCTCCGCTGCTCGCGGTGGAGGCGATGACGATGGCGTTGAGAGCGGGCTGACGGCTGCCGCCGGCCGGAGTTCGGGGCGCGGTGACCGCTGTCGGCTGACGGGGTTCACTCGTCCGTGGCAGATCGCGCACGTAATGCGCTCGACCAGTTGCACAGAGTTACGCTCGCGGGATGTACCTCAGGCGCTTCCCCGACAGGTCCCGCAGGCCTCGTGGCTCCCGCAGATCGCGCGCAGGCGTCACGCTCCTCTCCGTCGCAGCCCTGCTCGCCGTATCGGCCTGTTCCCCCGCCGGTTCGACGAGTACCTCCGCCGGCGCGGCGGCGCTGGCGGAGCTGGCCGCACTGCCGAAGGCCACCCCGTCGGCGCTCGCGCCGTACTACGGACAGACGCTGAACTGGCACTCCTGCGGTGTCCCCGACTTCCAGTGCGCCACGATGACGGCGCCGCTGGACTACGCCCGCCCGAGCGCGGGTGACGTCCGGCTCGCGGTCTCCCGCAAGAAGGCGACGGGCCCGGGTGAGCGGCTCGGTTCCCTGCTGGTGAACCCGGGCGGCCCGGGCGGCTCGGCGGTCGGCTACCTCCAGGCCTATGCCGGCATGGGCTACCCGGCCGACATCCGCGCCCGCTACGACATGGTCGCCGTCGACCCGAGGGGCGTGGCCCGCAGCGAGCCGGTGGAGTGCCTGGACAGCCGCGAGATGGACGCGTACACACAAACGGACATCACCCCCGACGACCGGCGGGAGACGGACGAACTCGTCGACGCGTACAAGAAGTTCGCCGAGTCCTGCGGTGCCCGCGCACCCCAACTCCTCCGCCACGTCTCCACGGTCGAGGCGGCCCGTGACATGGACATCCTGCGGGCGGTGCTGGGGGACGAGCGGCTGACGTACGTGGGGGCGTCGTACGGGACGTTCCTCGGAGCGACGTACGCGGGCCTGTTCCCGGATCGCGTGGGCCGACTGGTCCTGGACGGCGCCATGGACCCCTCGCTGCCCGCCCGCCGGCTGAACCTGGACCAGACGGCGGGCTTCGAGACGGCCTTCCGGTCGTTCGCGAAGGACTGCGTACGGCACCCCGACTGCCCCCTCGGCACGAAGAGCAGGGAGGTGGGCGGCAACCTCAAGGCGTTCTTCACCCGCCTCGACGCGCACCCCGTTCCCACCGGTGACCCCGGCGGCCGCACGCTGGGCGAGGCGCTCGCCACCACGGGCGTGATCGCGGCGATGTACGACGAGAGCACCTGGGAGCAGTTGCGCGGCGCGCTGACCTCGGCGATCAAGGAGAAGGACGGTGCGGGCCTGCTGGCCCTCTCCGACAGCTACTACGAGCGGGACGGCGACGGCCGCTACGCGAACCTGATGTCCGCCAACGCCGCCGTGAACTGCCTGGACCTCCCGCCCGCCTTCACCACCCCCGAACAGGTGGAGGAGTCGCTGCCGTCCTTCGCCAAGGCCTCCCCGGTCTTCGGCGCGGGTCTCGCCTGGGCGTCCCTGAACTGCGCGTACTGGCCGGTGAGACCGACGGGCGGACCGCAGCGCATCGAGGCGAACGGCGCCGCGCCGATCGTCGTCGTCGGTACCACCCGCGACCCGGCGACGCCCTACCGCTGGGCCCAGTCCCTCGCCCGCCAGCTCTCCTCGGCCAGCCTCCTCACCTACGTCGGCGACGGCCACACGGCCTACGGCCGCGGCAGCACATGCATCGACTCCGAGATCGACGCCTACCTGCTCCGCGGCACGCCCCCGGCGGAGACAAAGCGCTGCTCATAGCCCTGCGACCACCCCCGGAACCACCGCGCCCGGGGGTGGTGCGGAGCACCCTCGGAAACTGTGTAGACTTACCGACGTTGCTGATCGCACCATAGTGCGGACAGCGCGCCGCCTTAGCTCAGATGGCCAGAGCAACGCACTCGTAATGCGTAGGTCTCGGGTTCGAATCCCGAAGGCGGCTCCATGGTGAACCCCGGGTCAGGCCTTTGACCTGGGGTTTCTTCGTTTCGTTGACCTTGAGATTCGGGCTAATCGGACACTCGTGGTCGACGCATCGCAATGCGTAGGTCCGAGGTTGACAGCCAGTGGTGGTTCCGTTCTGTAGGGCCGTGAGCTGGCCTTTTTCCCCTCGCTGTCGACCCGCCTTGGTCTGTTCGGATTGGCGTGGTGGCCATTTGGTGGCCAAGCGTGCAGCCACCGTGCAGGCCGGCTCCCGATCAGCCGCGCAACTGGAGGTACACAGGGGAACGACTGTTGTGGCATCTCGACGATCGCGCGTTCAACCTGCTCCTCGTTTGGGCGGTTGCCGGGCACTGGCAGACTGCAGTCCTGTGCCGATTAGGGGATACGACTGCGGTCCGGTGATGCCTGGCGAGCCGTTGCTGGAGCAGGCCGGCTTCTGGTCCAACCACCTTCTCGGCCTCTGTTGGTCCGCCTCCGGTGAAGTCGGCCAGCGCCCGAGTGCGGCGACGACTGTGCCGGCACCGACGCGATGTCCGAGAGCCCTGAGCGCGCGCTACGGCCGGGCCCAGGCGAACTACTACGGTGCCCAGGGGGACGGTTCCGCATGAGTCGTTGCTGAAGACGAAGTCGTCATCCGACGCTACTGCGAGACCGGTGACGGTGACGACGAACTGCTGAGCATCGGCGAAGCGCTGCCCTATGAGCAGGAGCGTCGTATGGAACTGGGGCTGTCTCCCCGACGGGATGCGGCTCAGAGAGAAGAAGATGAGGACGTGGGTGAGGACGAGTAGAAGCGGGCCGTGTTCGACATGGCCCCCAGACTCGCCCAGGCCATAGCTTCTGCTTACGCCCGGCGCCGGCGGCCCGCTGGCGGTCCCCGCCGCGTCGCTCGCGCAGCGCGGACTCCCGGGCCGCCGCCCATTTCGGCGCGAGTTCTTCGAGCAACTCGCCGAAGTGTGCGCGGGAGACCCCGGACAGGGCAGGATGGGCACAGGCCGCACGGGCCCAGGTCAGCTTCACAACTCACCCAACCCGTGCGGCCCTTGTCACGACACGGCCTGACCGGGCCCGATGCCATTGCCCAAGCCCCAGTCGTTGTGCGTGGTTGGTATTGAGGACGCGGCCGAGCCCAGGTGGAACGGCTCAATCCGCGATTGCCGTCAAGGGTCTCAGAGGGCGCCCGACCCGTCAGTCCTGGGTGAGGGTGTCGGCGGCCGGCCAGATACCGTTGCCCGGCATTTCCAGCTGCTCGGACAGTGGCCGCCGCCACTCCGGCGGCGTGAACGGCTCGCCCCAGTAGTCGGTCACCCGGACGGCCTCCCCTGCCACCAGCTCAGCAACGGAGACGTTCCGATACACCCGGCCGTCGCCGTAATCCGTGCTCCACTCCACGACGAGGGTGTCGCCGCAGACGTGCCGCCTGCCCACACCGAGCCTCAGGCCGACGAAATGGGACTCCACGTCCGCGATGTGGGCTCTGCCGCGGATGAGTTCACCACTCTGCGGCCACTGCCGCACTGCACTCTCGGCTAGCGGAACTCCAAGGATCCGCTCAAGACGCGTCTGGTACGCCCTCTCTTCCATGTCATGAACAACCTGTGCGGCCCCTGTCACGTCACGGCCTGACCGGACACGGTCCCATTGCCCCCAAGGTCGTAAGGCGCGCCGGAGTTCAGCGTCAGGCCGCCACGGCCGCCGTGCGGGGTGTCGGTGCTCAGCGCGGGGCTGCCATGGCTGCCACGGCCGCGGCCAGGATGCGGTGCAGGACGGGGACCGGGATCGCCGGGTTGGAGACCGCCGCGCATGCCGTGTCGCGGTCGTGCAGCAGCCCGGCCAGGACGCGGGCCGGCAGCCGCGGATTGCGCATCGCGGTCCCGCGGACGTGGGCCGCCGGGTCGTCCAGCAGCCGCACGGCATCGGCCGGTGAAAGCCGGGGGTCCTCGGCCGCGCGGCGGCGCACCTCGGCTTCGGGGTCCCGGGCCTGGCACGCGACGTCGGCCGCCGTCGACTCCGGATCGTCCAGGGCCAGGCGGCGCATCCGCCCGCTGGGGTCGTCGGCGTAGCGCAGCAGGCCCGCACGGGGGAAGTGGGGGTGGCTGCGGGGGCGGTCGGGGTGACTGAAGCTGCCGTCCCACCAGCGCCAGACCTCCAACAGCATGTCGGCCGGCGCGTCGTCGCACGATTCGGCGAGGAACAGGCGGACCGCCCGGTCTTCGTCCCGCGCCAGACGCTCCACGATGTCTGGTGGGAGATGCCGGGCACGGGCCACACTGCGGCGGATGAGCGGATGGGACGACGTTGCGAGTCGGCGCATCGCGTCGGTGTCGCCGTGCAGGTCCGCGACCCAGGGCAGGGTGTGCGACATCGACATCGGGTCGAAGTCGTAGCGCACCGCGGCACGTTGCTCCTCGGTGAGGTCGGGGCGCAGCGCCACCGCGGAGCGGATGTCGTCGTGCGGGTCCTCCGCCAGGACGGCGACGCCGTGCGCGCCCAGGACCGGGTTGGCGGCCAGCGCCCGGCGTACCTCCGCGTCCCCGTCCCGGATCAGCTCCGCCTCCAACTCGGGCTCGAGGCGGCACTGTTCGAGCGTGCGCCGGGGCGCGGGCAGCGCGGCGAAGACCTCGCGGGGCATGGGGACGCCGGTGTGGTGGGCGAGCAGCGCCGCCGTGCGCACCGCGTTGTCGGTGTCGGCAAGCAGCCGCTCCCGCAGCGGCGCGGCGAGGTCATCCCACCGGCCGCAGGCCGCCGTCCGCACCCGGGGATCGGCGTCGGCCGCGAGGCTGGAGAGGTGGTGTGCGGGGAGCCCCGGGAGTTCGGCGGCCAGGGCGCGGGACGGGCCGGCGAGGAGGTCGTCGTACAGGTCCTCGGGGAGTTCGGCGCCCCAGATGCGGGCATGCTCCGCCCAGAGCACGCGCCGCCTCGGCGACGGTTCGGCACGGACCAGGCGTACCCACTGATCGGACGTGAGCTTGGGCCGGAAGGTGTCGGCGGGTGTCGATCGCACCCGCGGATCGGGGTGCGCCACAGCGGCGTCGAGGACGGCGGGCCGGTCGCAGCCGTGCAGGAAGCCCGCCTCCACATCCAGCAGCCGGATCAGCAGCTCGTCCGGCGCGGCCGGATTGGACCCGATCCCCTCCGCCCAGTGCATAGGCCATGCCGGCTGGCCGGGCACCGCCGCCCACACCTCGGCGCGCTCGACCTCCGTCTCGCGCCCGGCGGCCGCGGCGGCCTCCTCCAGCCGCTCCGGCAGTCGGTCGAGGGCCGTCACCCGAGGCCCGTCCGCGCCGGGCACCTCCGCCAGCAGCACCTGCCTGTCGAGGGAGAGCGCCATGAACCCGGGGTCGCCGGTCAGCCCCGGCACACCGCCGCCGGCGTAGCGGACCCGGGTCCACCAGGAGTCGTTGCCGCCGATCCGATGTCCGAGGACGGCCACCAGGAACTCGCCGTCGACATTGGAAAGGCGGCGCCACCACGCGGCATCGAGCGCTTCCCGGGCCGTACCGTCCGGCGCCGCGATCCCCCGCGCGATTCGCCAGCCGGCCTCCGGCGGGAACAGGCTGCCCGGGCGCACGTCCTCGACGACCGTGAGCCCGGCGCGTACGAGCAGTTCGTGTAGTTCCTCTCGGTGCTGCACGCGGTCATGATCCCCGCCGGCTCGCGGCGGGACAAGGCCCTCAGCCCAGGCGCAACCGACTCTCCCCCGCGTAACACGTCATTGGCTGCGATGTCGTTCGGCGGCCCCACCCGGGCGACTTGAGTCGGCCCCACTTGAGCAGCGGCGGCCTTCGCAGGCTCTGGCAGAGACCGGGATGCCGGCAGGGGGCCGCTTCGAGCCGTCATGGATCTTCACGAAACGGGGCCGCTTGGAGTCGTCATACCGGGGCCGAATGACGACGTCGTAGCCACCCGTACGGATTGGCTGGAGAAGTACCGCCAGGGTCCTACCGCATCTGACCGCCTGCGACGCGCCCGGAGACGCGCCGCTTCTCCTGCCGGGGAGCGCGTCGCAGGCCGGATGAGTTCGGTCAGGCGCTCTCTCCCGGGTCTGCTGGTTCGGGCCATGGGAAGCCGAGTGCCTCGGCGTGCGAGCGGCTGCCTCCCCTGACCTGCGCGTAGGTCTTCGGGTCCTGCTCGGTGAGTTGCCGCAGCGCCGCAGCGGCCTGATTCTCGGGAGGTGTGCCGTCGTCGGGAAGGCTCCAGACGAACTGCAGCCAGGGGCCGTCTTTGTCCCGCTGCTCGGCGGCAAGGCCCGGCCAGTACGTGAAGGAGACCACGGTCGAGTCCTGATCGTGGAAGTCGGTGCCGATCCAGCCGACCTGGCCGTCCCATCGGGTGAGGAGATCGGGTTGTTCGCGTAGCCCCGCGGCTATCAAGCGGGCGGTGTTTCGAGCCGGCCAGGCCCAGGACCGGTCGTTCTCGGCACGCTCGATCTCCGTGTCGTAGTCGGTCGCGTCGAAGCGGTACTCAGGGAGTTTCGCGCGGGGTTGCCGCGTCGGCGGGCGACGCCAGTCACGCCACACCACCTGGTCACCTTCCCTGCAGATGGTCACGTAGAGCGCGCCGCAGCAGCCCTCGGTGCAGTACGCCTCGGCGAGCTGTACCTCTCGGGGCTTGGCTGCGGCCCGCAGGCGGCCGCTGTCGAGAAGGTACTCGGGGGAGTTGGCCGGCCCCTTGCCGAATGCTTCGGGTACCAGGGGGCGGCCGTCGATCAACAGCCGTGCCTCGACCGTGTCCGGGTCTGCCGGGTCCCGCACAGTGGACTCCACCCGGAACCGGGAGACCGTCGCGCGGTCGAATGGCTGCCGTGCCGCGCGCCGTATCCAATGGACCCGGCGGCGTTCGGCGGGTTCTTCGGGCTCGCTCTCCGCGACGATTGTCCAGGACTGATTGCCCAGGACGGCTTCGAGGGCGCGCAGGAGGGCTTCCCTCTGCCCCGACCGCCAGTCGAGGAGCACGCTGGGACCACTGTGCAGGTCCAGAGCGACGGACAGCAGGATGGCGTAGTGGTCCAGCGTAGAGGGCAGTTGGGAGGCGCGTTCGACGAACGCGTCGTAGGTGGTGGTGGCCTGTTGGTAGCTGAGGATCTCGGGCTGGTAGTCGCGCAGTCCTGTCATTCGGGAGAGGAGACGTCCGGCCTGGGCCACGACCTGGGTGTCGGTCTGCTCCTCGCTGAGAATGTCGGCGAGTTGGACGGCCTCGGCAATCCTGCGGGCAGTTGAAGGTCCGACGGCACCTGAGTCGAGAGGGGCATTGATCAGCCATGTGCGGGCCTCGTGGTCATCGCGCGTGGCGATTGCGTCGATCAGGTGGCGCAGTGCACGGGTTTCGGCATGGTTGGCCAGCCATACCAGGGCTGCTGTCGGGCGGTCGAGGGCGGTGAGCGCGCCGACCACGGGACGGGCGAGGACCCTCAGCAGGCCGAGAACCTTGAGGTAGGGCACGTCCTCCGGCTCGCCGAGGCGAGCCAGGAGAGCGATGCCGACGTTCACGGTCAGTGTGCTGGTGCCGGCGCGTGTCAGATGGCGGCCGAGAGCACGGGCTGCCGCTGTGTCTTCCAGGGGCAGATCGGCCGTCGCAGCCTGAACATGACGATCCCGAATGCCCAGCGTGTGCAGCCTGCGGTGGATCTCGTCGGCGGCACGGACCGTGTCTGGATCGGACAGCAGGGGAGCGAGGATCTCGCGCACACCTGCTTCGGCCTCGCGCCAACCCAACGCCGCGCGCCTTTGTGGCGAGTCGGGCAAGGGGTAGCCGCCGTGAGGCAGTCGACCGTCGGGATTCGACTGGTACCGGCGCAGCGCGTACGCGTACAGAGAGGGCCAAGGGGCGGAGACTCCACCGCCTGCCTGGGCGCTCATCGGGTGGGGTAGGACTCGATTCCATAGGTCATGCTGCGGATCCTGTCACCACTGGTTGGCCGACGGCCAGGGATTTTTAGCTGGTCAGGAACGGACCTGAGGGACGGTCTTTTCAGCCGGCGGTCGACAAACCGGTCCCTGAAGCGCGCCGGGTCACCGACGACGTCGACGTCCGGTGAACTCCCGCCGATGCCGCTCCCCGCGGCGGGCAGAAGACGGCGGCAGTGCTCGTGGCCGTGGCGCTCGTGGTGGCCGCCCGGTGGTCGGACGCCTCGTAGGTCTCGGGTTCGGATCCCGAAGGCGGCTCCGTTCGATCCCAGGCCAGATGCTGTCTGACCTGGGATTTTTGCGTTTCTGGGGGTCAGTTGAGCTGTGTCAGTGTCGCGCTGCCGCCGGGTGCTGCCGCGTCCGCCGGGGGCAGGGCCACGGGGTAGAGGCGCACGTCGCTGAGGGTGGCGTTGGCGTATTCGCCGTAGGTGCCCGCCGAGAGGCGGCGGCCGAGTTGGACGGGGCCGGTCGCGTTCCAGGGGGTGGTGAAGGGTTTGGTGGTGGTGAGGCCGCCGTCGACGTAGAGGAGGAGGCGGCCGGAGTCGGCGTCGTACACGCCGACCAGGTGGGTCCATCGGCCCGCGACTGCCTTCGGACCGTACGCCGCCGTCCAGGTGTCCGTCGTGGAGTCTCCGGCGCGGCGGCCGAAGGCCCAGACTCCGGCGCCGGAGGAGTAGTAGAGCTGGAAGCCGGTGGTCGCGTTCACGGACGCGTCGTCGGACTGGGAGACGAAGGTGGAGTTGACCGTGTCGAGGGAGTTGAGTTTCACCCAGGCCGAGACGGTGAAGCCCTGGGAGGTGTCCACGCCAGGGGCCGTGGTGTCGGCGTAGCCCGTGGTGCCGGTCAGTTTCAGGGCCGTGCCCCGGGTGGTGTCGGTCGTCCAGGCGGCCGCGCCGTGCACGGTGGCCGGCAGGGCACCGGTGGAGTCTGCGGCGGTGGGGCCGCTGCCGTCGGTCAGGGGCCAGCGGTGGGCGGCCGCGTCGGTGACCGTGCCGAGGGAGACCCGGTCGGCGAACTCCGCGGTGGTACCGGTGGGGGTGGCACCCGGGTACTCGGTGAGCTGGCCGGCCGAGTCGGTGGCGTACAGGTCGGGCTTGCCGTCCGGGCCGCCGGTGGCGCTGTTGACGTCGCCGGGGGAGGCGACGGTGGGGTACTGCTTGAGGGGCAGGACGATGTCCAGGCCCGTGGCCGGGTGGGCGTTCCAGCCCGCCGTCGCGCCGCCCGTCCAGTTCTGCGCGGCCGTGTTGTTGCAGGTGTGCAGCTGGACCTGGGTGCCGTTGGCGGCGCTCTGCTGGGGGTCGTCCAGGCACTTGCCGGACTGTGGGTTGACCAGGCTGCCGGAGGTCCCGGTGGTCCACTTCTGTGAGCCGGTGCCGTTGCACTTGTACAGCTGGAGGAGGGTGCCGTCGGCCGTGCCGCCGTCGGTGGCGTCCAGGCACTTGCCCAGCACGCGCATGGAGCCGTCGTCGTGCAGGACCCACTGCTGGGCGGCGCTGCCGTTGCAGGTGTGGATCTGGACCTTGGTGTGGTCGGTGGTGTGGCCGCCTGCGGTCTCCAGGCAGAGCGTGCCGCCGGAGGACGTCTTCACGGCCGAGACGAACGGTGTGCGGACGGGGGCGTGCAGCAGCTTGGGCAGCAGGGTGGAGCCGTCGACGTCGATCGGGAAGGTGTAGACGGTGCCCGTGGTGTCGTCGCGGGCCCAGAGTGTGGGGGTGCCACCCGTGAGTCGGCCGTTGCCGTCGGTGTCGACCGTGAAGGTGCCGCCGACCCGGCCGGGGGCGATCAGGGTCAGGCCCGACCAGTCGCCGTCGCCGAGGAGGAGGGGGTGGCCGAGGTGGTTGATGCCATAAGTCTGGTAGAGCCAGAGCTTGTTGTGCTCGACGGTGAGGACTGCCGGGTGGTCGGGGTTGCCGTAGACGTCGCCGTCGACGGCCAGTTGTGCGATGTCCCAGGGTGTCGACGGGTCGTAGCCCGCCTCGGTGCAGCGGCTCGCGGGGACGACGTCGGTGGTCTCGCAGGGGTCCTTGGTGACGGGGTCGTAGCGGCGGCCGACGAAGCCGGGGAAGGTGGAGTACGGCGTGCGCGGGAAGGAGCCGTCGTCCTTGGGATCGAGGTCGTTCCTCACGACGTACAGATGCTGGGTCTTCTTGTTGTACGCGAGCAGGTCGTCGTGTGTGTCGCCGTGCAGGTTGCCGCGGTGGGAGATCAGGTAGTCGTTCCAGTCGCCGGTGGGTGCGCCGGACGCGGTGGAGACGATGACCGGTCCGGTGACGGACGGCGAGGTGCCGGCGACCGGTCCTTCCTGGGCCTGGGCGGGGGCCTGGGCGGGGTCGCTGTCGCCTGGGATCAGTTCGAGGTCGCCGGTGCTGGTGGTGGCCAGCAGGTCGGGGCTGCCGTCGCCCGTGACGTCCCCTGGGGCGATTTTGGTCTTCGGGTCCCACGGCGCGGTGAAGGTGTAGCCGACCGGGTTCTGGGAGAGGTTGCCGGCCCGGTCGGCGGCGACGACGTACAGGGTGTGCACGCCCCAGTTCGTGACCGGGACGGTGACCGTGCCGGTGGAGGTGGTGCCGCTGGTGGCGGTCACCTTGGCGGTGTGGCCGGTGGTGGCGGTGGGCTGCCCGTCGAGCTGCCACAGGAAGTGGTCGATGCCGCTGGCCTTGCAGCCGGCCGGGTCGCAGGTGTCGGCCGGGGCGGTGTCGGCGGCGGAGACGGTGAAGTCGGTGGTGACGCCGCTGCCCGCGGGGGTGTCGCCGGAGCCGCTGCCCACCGGCGGGAAGTGTGGGTTGTCGGCGACAGCGGGTGTCTGCGGCGGGGTGAAGTCGGTGTCGAACCAGCAGTGGTTGCTGATCGCCGACTTCAGCTTGATGGCGGAGTTGTCCTGGGCGTAGACGTCCCAGCCGTACTCGTGGCCGTCCTTGAGGGTGAACCCGATCGGAGCGTCTGCGTCCTGGCCCGAGGCGACCATGCCGCTGTCCGGGGTGCCCTTGTCCACGGCGTTGCCGTCGGCGTCGAGGTCGGTGCGGTCCCAGACGTGGTAGTGCGCCTCGGCGTGCTCGCCGGAGATGTGTGTGATGACCGTGGAGTGCAACTGGATGTTGCTGCCCGCGTCGCTGTAGGTCGTCGCGCCGATCCAGCCGGTCGCGGCGGCGCCGGTGACGCAGTCGCCGTCCGCACCGAGCGGTTTCGGTGTCGTACGGAGCTTGGTGGGGACGTCGGGCGTGATGTCGAAGTTCGTGATCAGGGAGAGGGTCTGCGACATGCGCAGGTAGTCGTCGTTGGAGCTGGTCTTCGACTCGTTGCCGAACAGGCCGATGGTCCAGGTGGACTTGTTGCCGTCGGCGATCTTCTGGATCTGGTCGTCGACCCGGAAGCTCGCGGTGCTGTTGGAGCAGTTGTCGTTGTGCCCGCTGGGGACCGTGGTCTTCACCGCCGGGTAGCCGTTGTCGTCGAGAGTGCCCGGCTGGTGCTGCCAGTCGGTGTTCTCGTTGATGCCACCGGTGGTGTGCAGGGTGATCGGCTGGTCGTGCGAGCAGTCGAGGCTGGCCGCGTAGGTGGTGCTGACCTTCACCTCGGCCTTGATGACGGTCATCGACGGGTCGAGTCCGCTGGTGTTGACCGCGTAGTACGACCGTTCGAGGCCGACTCCGCAGGCCCCGCCCCAGCGCTGGTAGCCGACGCCCTCGCCGTTGGTCTGGGGCTTGTTGTACTGCGGGGCGTCGGAGCAGGCCGAGCTGGAGTAGACCTCGTCGTAGGCACCGGACTTGCTGGTGACCGGGTTCTCGAAGGGGTCGATGTAGACGGGGTAGCGCGTGTCGGGGTCGTCGAGCAGCGAGGTGTCCGGGGCCAGGGTGATCGCGTCGTCGACGGTGGTCATCGGGACCTGGCCGACCTGGGCGCCTGGGCCCGGCCCGGCGGTGGAGGAGGTGTCGGCGGGAGCCCCCGAGGCCTCGGTGAGGGCCACCGGGACGTCGGCGGCGTCCCGGACGAACGACGCGGGCCGAACGGCCGATGGCGTGTCCGTCGGGTCCGAAGGGACGCCCGACGACGTGTCCGTCGCGTCCGACGCCGCCGCCGTGCCGGAGTCCCACATCAACGGCGGCGGACTGGTGTACGACACGGAGCCGTCCGCGGTGGTGGCGGTCATGCCGCCCGCAGGTGTCGCCGCCAGGTCGAGGCCGTCCGTGTCCGTGGCCACGATGAGCCTGCGCACGCGCGGATCGGCGGCGGCCTTCGCGTCGTGGACGACCAGGACGTCACTGAAACCGCCCTGGTCCGTCACCGAGACCGACAGGTCGACGCCGGGCAGGACGGACGGATACAGCGCGGAACAGCGACTCGGACGGCAAGAAGTCCCGCTGCGACAAGCCCGAGGGCTGGCGCTGGAACCTGGACTTCGTCGTCTCGCCCACCGGCTTCGTACAGCGCTACGACTACTCCACCGAGACCGGCTACTACGACCTCGGTGGCGGCCAGGCGGCGGCGACCGACGACCCCGCACTGGCCGGACGTCCCCTGGGACCTGCACTGCGACCCGACCGACAAGACGAAGCTGCCGGACGACGCGACCAAGGTGCCGACGGACGTGTGCGTCGTGTCGTCGCCGACCTTCTGGTCGACCACCCGGCTGGACACCATCACCACGAAGGTGCACGTCAAGGACGGTGACACCGACAAACTGGTCCCGGTCGACTCCTACGCCCTCGGTCAGGTGTACTCCGACGCGGGCGGAGCCGTCGATCCGGTCACCGGCACCACCGTCGATCCCAAGGACGCGGGCTCCCTCCAGGCAGTGATGTGGCTGCAGTCCATCCGCCACACCGGGAAGGGCACCTACGGCAACGCCGACAGCGACATCGCCCTCAACCAGGTCTCCTTCACCGGCACCGAGATCGACAACCGGGTCGACGACGACTCGCCGTCGGCGCCGCCGCTGTACCGGCCGCGGATCTCCGACGTCCAGACGGAGACCGGTGAGTCGATCACCGTCGAGTACAACCAGACCCCGTGCGCGGGCAAGACGCTCGACATCGAGCACGCCGATGCCAACAGCAACTCCTGCTACCCCGTGTACTGGACGGTCCCCGGCGCCTCCAAACCGATCGCCGACTGGTTCAACAAGGTCACCGTCCACAGCGTCACCACCGCCGACCTGACGATTGCCGCCCAGTACAACCCGGACGCCTCCAAGATCCCGGCCGGCTCCGAGGCCCACGTCTCCACATACGCCTACTCGGGCCCCGCCTGGCACCGTGACGACTCCGACCTCACGGACGACCAGTACCGCACCTGGGACCAGTTCCGCGGCTTCCGCACGGTCACGGTGCGCACCGGAAAGGCGCCCGAACCGGTCACCCAGAAGACCACCACCTACCTCCAGGGCATGGACGGCGACTACAAGGCCGACGGCAGCCGCCGCTCGGTCAGCGTGGACGCCACGGTCGGCGGAAAGACCGTCGAGACGGTCACCGACGTCGACCAACTCGCCGGAACCGCCCTGCAGTCCGACACCTACACCGCCTCCGGCGGTTCGGTGAACGCCTCCACCGTCAACGGCCCGTTCGCCTTCGCCACCACGGCACACACAGACCGCACCTCATGGACCGCCTGGACCCAGGAGGACCACCCGGGCGAGACCGAACCGGACAAGGCCACCCTGCCCGACCTCACCGCCCGCCGGATCACCTCCGTCCAGAGCCACGGCTACGCCCTGCTCGCCGATGCCACCTGGCGGCACACCCGCACCGACACGGCCTACGACGACCAGGGCCGCGTCCAGACGGTCGACGCGCACGGCGATGTCTCCGTGACCGCGCAGGAGAAGTGCAGCACGACCGACTACGCCGCGCCCGCCTCCTCGGCCGGCAACACCATGCTGCTCGCGTACCCGGACCGCATCACCACGGTCTCCGGGCCGTGCGGCACCAAGGCCGGCGCCGACACCCTGCTCTCCGACAAGAAGATCTACTACGACGGCGACGGCTCCGTCAGCGCCCTCGGCACCTACGGCACGGTCGCCCAGCCGCACGTCACGGGCACCCGGATCGCCACCGGCTTCGCCACCGACGGCACCGAGAACTGGCGCACCACCAGCGGCATCGCCTACGACGCCGCGGGCCGCGTCACCGACGCCCTCGACGCCACCGGCAACGGCACCCACACCGACTACCTGCCCGAGTGGAGCAGTGCGGGTGGCAACACCAACCCCACCAGCATCGTCTCCACCAACCAGAAGCAGTGGAGGGTCACCTCCACGCTCGACCCGCTGCGCGGTCAGCCGCTGCGCAACGTCGACGCCAACGACCGCGTCACCGACATCACCTACGACGCCCTCGGACGCCGTACCGCCGTATGGCTGCCCGGCCGCGACAAGGCGACGCAGAGCGCGGACATGACGTTCGCCTACTCCATCAACCCCGGCGCGGTCCCGGCCCCCGGCGGCACCATCACACAGCCCGGCGACCCGTCCTCCGTCACCACCCGCACCCTGCGCGAGGACGAGACCTACTCGACCTCCGTCAGCATCTACGACGGGATGCTCCAGCCCCGCCAGGTCCAGACGGCCGCCGACGGCGACTCCGACTCCGGCCGGATCATCTCCGACACGTTCTACGACTCCCACGGCTGGCCCAGCGCGTCGTACGCCCCCTACTCGGAGCCGGACCACACCCCTTCAGCCACCCTGTACGCGGCCAACGAGAACGAGATCCCGGCCGAGACCACCACGACGTACGACGGTCAGGGCCGCGCCACCACGAGCACCCTGTGGCACCAGGCGATCAAGCAGTGGAGCACCTCCACCGCCTACCCGGGTGCCGACGAGACCGATTCCACCCCGCCGGCAGGCGGCCGGGCGACCGCGGTCTTCACGGACGCCCTCGGTCGGACGGTGAAGTCGGTGGTGAAGAACACCGGCGCGACGGTCACGCTGGCCGGCGGCACCGTCATCCCGTCCGGCACCTCGCTGACCTCGGGCAGCGTCCGCCTGACCATGCAGGCCGACGGCAACCTGGTGCTCACCGCGCTCGCGACCGGCAAGACGGTGTGGTCCTCCGGCACGAGCGGAAACCCGGGCGCCTACGCCCAGTTCGGCACCGACGGCAACCTCGCGGTGTACACCACCGCCGGTGCCTCCAAGTGGAGCACTGGCCTGACCGCCACCACCGGTGCCACCCTCCAGGTCCGGGCCGACTCCACCCTCGCGGTCGTCGCGGGCAACGGGACGTCCGTGCTGTGGAAGCAGGGCACCGCGGGCGCCGTCCCGCCCGCCGACGCCACCACCCGCTACACCTACACACCCGCCGGACAGATCGACACGGTCGAGGACACCGCGGGCAACACCTGGTCGTACGGCTACGACCTGCTCGGCGAGCCGACCTCCCAGACCGACCCCAACACCGGTACGGCCTCCTTCGACAAGTACGACGTCCTCGGCAACCTGCTCCAGTCCACCGACGCGCGCGGCCAGGTGATGTCGTACGCCTACGACTGGGACAACCGGCTCACGGCGACATACGCGGCCCCCTGGTCGGCGACGCCCGACCCGGCCAAGCAGCAGACCGCGCGGGTCTACGACACCCTCGCCAAGGGCTACCCCACGTCCTCCACCCGGTACGTGGGCGGGGCGAACGGCAAGGCGTACACCGAGGCCGCCACCGGCTACAACACGGCCTACCAGCCACTGGGCTCCACCCTCACCATCCCGTCCGCCGACGGCTTCCCCGGGACGACGGCGGGTGGCACGGTCACCTACACCCTGAGTTCCACCTACACCCCCGGCGTCGGCCTCCTGTCGACCACCCAGTACCAGGCGGACGGTGGCCTGCCCGCCGAGCGCATCGGCTACGGCTACACGCAGCAGGGCGCGCTCGACGGATTCGGCGGCTACATCAACGCCGCCAACACCCCCTCCTACCTGGACGGCACGGTCCACGACCCGTTCGGCCAGGTTCTGCAGACCAACTACGGCCCCGTGGGCAAGGAGCTCGCGACCTTCGCCCAGTACGACGCGACGACCGGCCGCACCACCCAGACGTCCAGCATGCTCCAGACGTCGGCCACGGCCCTGGACGTCGTCAACTACCGCTACGACCAGGCCGGTCAGCTCACGGCGGTGGACGACCTCCAGAACAACACCACCCACGACACGCAGTGCTTCGGCTATGACTCCTTCCAGCGGCTGACCGCCGCCTGGACGGACACCGCAGGTATCACCGGTGCCGGCACCGCACCGGTGGGCGCGGTGGGCGGCTGTGCCACGGCTTCCGTGCAGACCAGCGCGGCGCCGGTGAAGACGAAGACGGTGGGCGGCCCGGCGCCGTACTGGCAGACGTACACCTATGACCTGCTGGGCGACCGCACGGGCGCGGTGAACCACGACACCGGCGGCAACGCGCTCGCGGACACCACCCATGCGACGACGTACCCGGGCGTCGACGGCACGACCGCCGCCACGCACCCGGACCAGGCGGGCGCGACCACGACGACCAACCCGGGCACGGGCACGGCCACGCAGACCCCGGCGTACACGGATGCGACGACCGGCAAGAACGCGGGCGACACGGCCAGCCGGGCGACGAAGACCACCGGCCCTCTGACGACCGGCTTCACCCTCACCGGCGGCGGCAAGCTGTGCGTGGAGGAGACGGGTTCGGGAGCGAAGGTCGACGTCAACACCTGCAGCTCGTCCGCCGCCGCCCAGCAGTGGACCATCGGCACCGACGGCACGGTGAAGGCGGCCGGCTTCTGCCTGGACACGGCGGCCAATTCGACGACGTCCGGTGCGGGCGTGGTCGCGGAGGCCTGCTCCACCGACGCCACCCAGAAGTGGCGCGTCACGTCGACGGGCACCCTGGTCAACGCGGCCAAGAGCACCTTGTGCCTGACCGACCCGAGTGCCAGCGCGACGAAGGGCACCCAGCTCACCGCCGCCACCTGCGGCGGCAAGGGCCAGACCTGGACGACGGTCACGACGGGCGCGCTGCCGGCGGGCCAGACGCAGACGTTCACCTACGACGCCGAGGGCCGCACGGCGACGGTGTCGACGCCGTCCGGCACCACCAGCCGCACCAGCACCTACCTGTACGACGCCGACGGCGACCTGCTGGAGCAGACCGCGTCCGTTGGGGGCACCGACAAGACGCGTGTCCTGTACCTCTTCGGGGGCGCGGAGCAGCTGACGCTGGACGTCGCGGCGAAGACGTGTACGGCGTTGCGGTACTACGCGGGGCCGGACGGGACGCGGGTGACGCGCTCCAGCTCGGGGTCGGTCACCTATCAGGTGGCCACCTCCCAGGGCACGGCGACGACGGCCGTCGACGCCTCCACCCTCGCCGTGACCCGCCGTTTCTACGATCCGTACGGCAACGCGCGCGGTACCGGCCCTTCCTCCTGGGTCTCGGCGGACGAGAACCACGGCTACCTGGGCAAGCCGGCCGACTCGGTCACGGGCCTCGACCTCCTGGGCGCCCGGAACTACGACCCGACGCTGGGCCGCTTCCTGACCCCCGACCCGGTCTTCGAGTCCGGCGACCCCAACCAGATGGGCGGCTACAGCTACGCCGGCGACAACCCGGCGACGCAGTCCGACCCGTCGGGCCTGTGCCCCAAGGACATCTGCGACGGGTACGGGCAGCACACCGGCAACACGTCCAGCAACTCAGGCGGTGACACCAGTACCTCCAGCGGTGACACCAGCGGCGGCAGCGGCAGCAGCGGTGCTTCGCCGACTCCGTCGCCTTCGCCGGGCGCGCCGCCGACTCCGGGGCCGTACCCGCCCGCGCCGCACAGCTTCGTCGCCGCTGTCGTCGTCAGCCTCGTCAAGACGGCGTACGACCTGGTCAACTGTGAGTTCTGGCTCAGCGGCGGCGGCGCGGACCACGACGCTTCCTGTCAGACGGCCGGCGGTGTCGTCTCGGGCGGCGGTCTCGAAGGAGGCGGTCTCGGAGCCGCGGAACGCGGTGTCGTGGGCGACGCAGAAGGGGCGGCGGAGGGAATCGTCGAAGGCGACGCGGCCGCCGCGGCGGGTGCGGGTGCCAAGGCCGTCGACGAGGCCGCCTCCGACGTGGCGGACCTGGCGGCGCTGAAGCGGGCGAACGCGCAGGCGCGGGCGGAGGAGGCGGACGCCACCGCAGCCGCGCCGTCCGCTCCCGCCAAGGGCGCCTCGGGTACCAGGCCGGAGGCACCCCGGGGTCCCACTTCACGTGGCGAGGCGGGACAGAAGTCCAGGCCTTCCTACGCACACACTGAAGCGCCCCCCGCCAGCTGGAACCCCGCTGAGCGACTTGCGCGAGGACGGCAACTCGCAGGCCAGGCTGCGGTTGCCAACCGTACGGCCAGGACGGCGGAGCGTTCCTACGTGTCCGGATACCACGTGGAGACGGGCGAACTCGCCGTCGCGTCCTCTGGCCCCGGCCTCGGCGCCAGCTGCGCTCTGACGTACTGCGCCGAGGGCAACGTGGTCCATCTGCTCGGCGGGGACTGGGAAAAGGTACGGTTCGGGACCGCCTATGTCGCGCTACGCACGGACACAGGTCTCGTGCCGATCGGGAAGTACGTGTGCCCGGAGTGCCAAAGGGACTATCCGCAAAGCGGTTTCGGGCCGGGTGTCGTGGGACGGCCGGATGGTGTGTGGTACGACGAGCCGTAGGGTGTGCCCCCGAAAACGAGGTTCGGATCGCTGGGTGAAAGGTCGATGCAGGTGAGTCTCTCGCGTGCGGAGTTGGAGCGGCATGACTGGGACGCGATCCCATGTGGGTGCGGACAGTCTGCTGGGCATCTGCTCGCCACACTGGAAACCATCCTCGCCGGCGGCGCCTCCGGCGCCGTGCGAAGCCTGGATGATCACGTGCTCGTCCAGTCCATCCTGATGCCCCCGGCGCCCGCGGTCTGCGCGGTCGTCATGGCGCACCTGGCGGACGGGATGCCAGCGGCGCAGGAGAGGGAGATCCTCTGGCTGCTGCTCGCCCTGGTCGCGGGCGAGGTCGATGGCGACTCCGTCGAGGACAGCCTCCAGATGCGCTGTCTGGAGACGGTCCGTGACGGGCTCTGGCTCGTCTACAGGGCGTACCTCGGTGCCCGTAGCCCTGCTGCCAAGGGGTACGCCGATGACGTGCTGGACATGGTGGAGTGGGACCCGGCGAGGCTCGAGCATTACCGGGCCGGGTGAAAGAGCGTGGTACGCGGCTGGTCGATGTGGAGATCGGCCGCTACGACTGGTCGGCGTTCGAGTGCGGGTGCATGAAATCGGCCGTGCACTTGATCGACGACCTGCAGCGACTGGCCGAGGCACAGTCGATCGAGGAAGCGCGGGCGCTGCACATCGAGAACCACGCCCTGATTCAGTCGATCCCGCAGCCACCGGCGGAAGCCGTCGCCTCGGTGCTGATGGCGGCGCTCGCGGGTGAACTGTCCCCCGGGGCGAGGTTCGTGTGCCTGGACCTGCTCGGTGCGCTGGTGTTCAACGACGGCGAGTACTCGGAGGAGAGGTGCCAGGAGATCGCCCGGCAGGGGTTGTGGCTGCTGTACAGGGACGTGTGGGCGGGTGCCTCCCCTGGCATCGTCGCCAACGCTTACTACGTCCTGAGGGCGATCGAGACGGATGAGGAACGGCTGCATGCTTACCGGGACTCGGGCCGGATCAAACTGCCCGACTATCTGACCGACTGAACCTCCCGACGGGTCGCTGAGTTTGGCTCGCACCGAGTTGGAGCACGGCTGGGACGCCGTTCGGTGCGGGTGCGGGAAGTCCACCGCGTGCCCACTCCCCAAGCGAGAACGCCGGCGCGCGTAGAAATGGGGACAGGGCGAAGGAAATCAGGGACGAGAGAAAACCAGGGACGAGAGAAAACCAGGGTGGAACCGTGGCGAATCATCCAGGCTTCGGCATACTTCTGACCCGACTCATGAATCGGCGCCGGACGGATGTGGCATGGCTGGCCTCCGCCGCCGGTATTCCGGAGACCGAACTCCGCGCGGTGGTGTCGGGTACGCCGCCGCTGGCTTCGCAGCTCGACGCTCTCGCCCCCGCGCTCGGTTTCCACGTCGCCGACCTCTATGTGATCGCTGACGTGCCGGTGCCGGCAGCCCTCGCTCCCCGGGAACCGGCCGCCGGGGCAGCGATCGTGGAGCTTGTCCAGATCATGCTGGCACTGCCGACGGACCAGAGAGCCTACGTCCACCAGCTCATCGATCAGCTGTCGCTGGACGACGGCGAGCGACCGCCCTCCCCTCCACCGTTGGTTTATGACCAGCACGAGGCGGGCTCCGGCGCGATACTTGCCAACCTGTTGTGCCTCAACCGGAATCTGCGCTCCCCGACTGCCGCAGCCAAGATCCTGGCCCTTCTGACGGAAGGCCGCGTGTACCTGGCCGCCTCCACGATCAGCGGTATCGGCAGGGGCCGCGTAGCACTGACCGCGGACCGGGTGGCAGGCTTCGCGACCATTCTCGGCATCCCGGGTGGTGACCTCGCTGCCATCACCGCGGTCGAACTCCGCGAGACGTCGGGGCCCGACGATCCGCCGGCGGCCGAAATGGCACGGCTGCTGTGGAGCTGCCGGCGCCTGACCACGGATCAGGTCGAGTGCCTGCGCGACGAAGCAGACTCGATGCTCGTAGCGGTGCCCGACGACGCCCCCGGCGCGGACTGGAACCGTGTCCGTCACCACCACGGGAGATGGTGGGGCGCGCCGAGGCACTGACCTGACCTGCTGGAGCAGAGGTCGTCGGTCGGGGCACCGACAAGACGCGTGTCCTGTACCTCTTCGGCGGCGCGGAGCAGCTGACGCTGGACGTCGCGGCGAAGCCGTGCACAGCACTGCGGTACTGCGGGGGCTGGACGGGGACGCGGCGCTCGATTCTGGCGTCGCTGGTGATCAGCGGAACGCCGAACGCAAGTCGGCTTCGAGTTCGGATGAACAAGCTGATGGCGCACGCCTGCGAGGGTGCTTATGAGGAATCGACAAGCTCTGCCAAATCGTCCTTCTGTCCCCGCGGGAAGCCGGTTCGGTGGCCGCCTGGTGTCCGGACGCCTTTGGACGGCGCGTCACGGGGCGGCACGGCCCAACCTGTCGCATGTGCTCTGATCAGGCGCAACGTCATCAGGCAGCACGACCCGTCACTCGGCAACACGAACGCTCACGGTCTCGTAATGCGTAGGTCTCGGGTTCGAATCCCGAAGGCGGCTCCGTGATGAACCCCAGGTCAGGCCTTTGACCTGGGGTTTCTTGTTTTCTTTGACCTTGGAATTCCGGCACATCAGACACTTGTGGTCTGCGCATCGCAATGCGTCGGTCGCGGGTTCGCTCTCGGTTGCCAGTTAGCCGTGAAAAGGCTCTGACCAGCGATTTTGATGTACTGAGCGCTTCGGGTGCCCATGCGGGCGAATGTGCCGGTGGACGGCCGGTGGACAAGCGTGCGTGATGGCCACCCAGAGCCGCCTCGCCGACCCTGGGGGAGTCGAGGGTTTCCGGTGCCTTGGGAATGGTGGTCGGCACGGCTTGTGCTTTTCCGACAGGCTGAGGGGAATCCGGGCTGCCGAGGTACGACGTTCATTGGTGTGTTTTCGCCGCAGCGATGCCCGCAGACGGGACTCCCGTCCGTGGGAGGATCGGCAGGTGGGCCGGAGTGCGGTGGAGGTGGCGGCGTTGGTGGCGGACGAGGCGATGGCGCGGCGCCTGCTGGGTTGGCTGGTGCCCGACGGTGACCCGCTCGTCGCGCTCTCGGTGGCCGAGGTCGAACGGTTCTGCTGGTACGAGCTGCCTCGCAAGTGGCACGCGGACACCTCTGAGCAGCGGAGGGCTGTCGCTGTCCTGGCCGATCTGCTGGCCGGAGTCGGCCGTGTTCGGGCCGCCGCGGTGTGTGCGAGCGCGACCACAGTTCAGGTGCTGGCGGCTTGGCAGCGCTCCGAGGAGGCGGGTTTCGCGGCCTACCACAAGGCCGCGGCCGCCTCGCCCACGACTCCGCCGGACGTTCCCGAGCTGAGCTGGGGGCAGGTCATGGGCGTCCGGGAGGCGTTGGCCCGTGCCAATCTCGAACGTCGGCTGGAGCAGGCTCTGGACGAGGGCGAGTTCGACCCGGACGTGCGTACGTTCCCGGCCGCGCGCCGACGGTTCGTCCAGCACTGGCTCACCACCGTGCAGCCCGGGTTCGAGGGCCGCGCCCCGCTGGAGGCCGTGCGGCGTGAACGGCGCGAGTTGTGGGCCGCGGCGCCCCCGGCCGAGCGCGGCGCTCTGCTCGCCGCGGTCCTGCCTGCTCTGGAGGAGCCGGCCGCGGCACCCGTGGACACGGCGGAGCCGCTGCGGTGGCTGCTGGAGCAGATCGGCGGCGGTGTCACCCTGACCCAGGCCGGCTACCTGCCACGGGAGGTGGTGGCTGCCGCGTTCGCCCGCTACCCGCACTGGTACCCGATCGGCAAGGGACCGCGCTCGGAGGCGGACCTGTTCCAGCTGGCCGACCTGCACGAACTCGCCCGCACCCACCGGCTGGTGACCAAGCGCCACCGTACGCTCAAGCTCTCGGCGTCCGGGCGCGCCCAGCTGGCTGATCACCAGCTGCGTCAGCATACGGCCGCGCTGGCCTGGCTCGGCACCACCGCGGCGGAGCGGCAGGTGGCCGAGTGCGCCTTGGGCGCGCTGTGGGCGGCGCCACGGTCCCGCGAGGACCTGCGCGATGCTGTCCATCCGGTGCTTGCTGCGGGTTTCACCCACGGCGACGGCACCGCGTTGGAGGTGAAGGACACCGAGCGGCTGCTGTGGAGGTTCTGGCACACGGGCCGCGAACTCGGCTATCTCGACGAGCGGGACCGGTCCGCCGACGCCCCGGTCTCCCTGTCCGCGACCGGCCGCCCTGCCGTCCTCGCCGCTCTCCGTCTCGTGGCCGAGGGTCCACGGGACCGCGTCTGAGCGCGGCTCAGCGGGCTGTCAGGCCGGCGTCGGTGAGGCGGCGCATCAGCGAGGGCTTGCCGCGGTGCTGTTCGCGCAGGTCGTGCAGGTGTCGGGTGAACTCCTCGGGGGTGCCCGCCCGGTCGTGGATCTCGCGGAGATCCTTCAGGAGGGTGACGGCGGTGTCGTAGGGGCCGGGCTGTTTCTGCCCGGTCAGGTGGGTGATGTCCTGCCAGGCTTGCTGGGTGTTCTCGGCCAGGCGGTCCAGGTGGCTCTCGCGGGCCCGCTGTTCGGCCCGGCGGGCCTGGGCGCGGGCCTGTTCCTGCTGCCGTGTGTGCTCGGTGCGCACCTCGTGGGCGGCGTCGAGGAGCTCCGCGGCTGAGCGGCGCCGGGTGGCGGTGGACGGTTCGGCCGTACCGCGGGACGCGGCGCGGTGGCGGGCCAGCAGAGCGGGGCCCGGTTGTGGGGCGGTGCCCAGGGCGGCGTCCAGCAGCAGGGCATCCTTCTCTCGTTGTGGCAGGGCGCGGATCCAGGCGGCGAGTGCGTCCTTGTCGATTGCCTGGGAAGGGGCGGCGCCGCTGGCGTGGGCGGCCGCGGTGAGCAGGTGTGGGTCGACGTGCAGGAAGTCGGCCAAGCTCTGTTGCGGGCCGGTGAGGTGGGCAAGACCGGCGGGTACGGGCGGTTCGAGGGTGGAGGCGTAGTCGTCCTCGTCGAGGTCCTCCTCCAGCTCCCAGCGGGTGAGTGCGGAGAGCCAGGCAAGATAGAGGGGGCGCAGGTCGCCTGCGGCGAGTTCGGTACGCAGGGTGGTGAAGGAGGCGAGGGTGAAGGAGGTCTCGAAGTCCCACTCGCCTCCGTCCTCGGCCTGGTAGGAGAAGTCGAGCAGCAGGTGCCCTTTCCTGGTCCAGCAGGTCAAGGCGTCTTCCGCGCAGTACGGTTCGGCGCTGCGGGCGGGTAGCAGTGTGGTGGGCAGGCGCAGCATCAGGTGTCGCGAGCCCCAGTTGGCGAAATACAGGTGGGCGTCATACACCTGCTCCATCAGTTTGCGCTCATCGCCGCGGAAGTTGCCGTAGTGGTACTCGTTGACGAAGTGTGTCGCGCTGATCCGGGCCCGGCTCGACAGCGCTCGCACCCCTTCGAGCTCGTCCTTGGTCAACGGCCGTTCGATGGCCTGGAATTCGTAGTACTGGTACTCGCTCACATCCGTCCAGACTATCGACAGGCGCTGCGGCTCGTCTCACGGGACCTGGATGTGGTCCCTCGTTCGGGGCCCCGTCCACGGTTACGGTCCTGGCGGTGCCGTCGGGTTCGTAGGATCGGGCCGAGAACGACGGGCCCGCAGGGGGGCGGCGGAGGGCAGGCGTGTGGTGGTGACACCGAGGGACCGGCTGGCTGGGCTGCTCGGCGGGGCGAAGGCGGCGGGGGCTTTCAGCGCCCGGCTGGAGGCGCCGGTGGCCGGCCTGGGCCTTGAGGTGGCCGGGGTCGGGCCGGTGCGCCTTCCGTTGCGGGCGCCGCAGGTGAAGCGGCTGATCTCGGTGGCACGGCCGGCGTTGTTCGGGCGGGGCGAACAGACGCTGAGCGACACCGGTGTGCGTGACACCTGGCAGATCCTGCCGGATCAGCTCAGCCTTGCCGGTCCTTCCTGGTCGTCACTGCTGAGCGGCGCGCTGGAGCATTTCCGGGACGCTCTCGGTCTCCCGTCGGCGACCTGGCTGCGGGCTGAGCCGCACGCGATGCTGGTGTACGGCAAGGGCCAGTTCTTCCTTCCGCACCAGGATTCGGAGAAGGACGACGCCATGGTGGGCACACTGGTGCTCTCCCTGCCGTCGGCGCACACAGGGGGAGAACTGGTCGTAGAGCACGCCGGGCAGGAGTGCGCCTACCGTGCCTCGAAGACGGATCTGACGCTTGTCGCTTTCTATGCCGACTGCCGGCACCAGGTCACTCCGGTCCGAACCGGGTACCGGGTGACGCTCACCTTCAACCTGCTCGCCGAGCCGGGGACTTCGGGCGAAGTGTCCGGGCCGCTGGCGGAGCTGGCGCACAGTCTCGGCCGGCACTTCGGCTCGCCGGCCAAGCCGCGTTACGGCACCCGTGAGCTGGATCCGCCGAACCGGCTCGTGTATCTGCTCGATCACGAGTACACCCAGCGCGGCCTGAGCTGGGAGCGGCTCAAGGGCGCCGACGCGGGGCGTGCCGCTCTGCTGCGCGCCACCGCCGGGCAGGCCGGGTGCGAGTCGGTGCTGGCCCTGGCCGAGGTGAAGGAGACCTGGGACGCCCATCCCGAGGGGGAGGATCCCTGGGACGACTACGGGTACGACGAGGACGATGAGGAGGAGAGCGGCGATGCGGGTGAGGACGGGGACTACGTCCTGCAGGAGCTGGTCGACGACGAGATCACCCTGGGCTGGTGGACCGGTCCGGACGGCACCGGTGGCGAAGAGATCTCGTTGCGGGTTCATGACTACGAGGTGTGCGCGAGCACCGCGAACGCGGACCTGACGCCCTACGACTCCCAGTACGAGGGCTACATGGGCAACTACGGCAACACGCTGGACCGGTGGTACCGGCGGGCCGCGGTCGTCGTGTGGCCGCGTGAGCGGGCCTTCGCGGCACGCGGCGAGGCCGGATCGCGGTGGGCCCTGGAGGAACTGCGCGCCTGCATCGCGCGGGGCGACCTGGGCCGGGCGCGCGGCCAGGCCCGGTCCCTGGCACCGTTCTGGAAGAGCATCCGTCCGCAACCCGACCTGCTGGACAGCGCGTTGCGGGTGGCCGTGGGCCTGGATGCGGCCGAGACCGCGGCGATGCTGCTGGAGCCGTTCCAGGCGGGTGCGCTCGGCCCGGAGCACGCGGACGGACTCGCCGCGGTGGCCGAGCGGTACGGGACCGGGTGGATGCGCCGGGTCGTCGACGCCTGGTTCGCGTCGGAGCACCACCTCCAGTCGATGCAGTACGAGTGGACCGAGCGGTTGCCGGAGCTGTGCGCGAAGCTTCGTGAGCATCGGGCGTCGGCGGTGGCACGGCTGTTGTCCGCCGGGGTCTGGGCCGCGGTGGACAGCGGTCTGCGGCTGTGGACGACGACCGGGCCTGCCGAGACCCGCAGTACGCGGCTGCGGCAGCTGGCCCTGCCGCTCGGACACGTACTCGCGGCGGCCGATGAAGAGCTGCGGGACGGGATCCTCACAGCGCTGCGCGAGTGCGGGGACACGGTACTGGACTGCCTGATGCCGCTGCTGGGCCACGCCGCGGAGGCGAGCACGTCCTCCGTGTGGGGCGCGGCGGGGCTCGACGCGATCGCACGGCACTGCGCGGACCGGCTTCGCGCGGTGTCCGAGCGGGCGCCGCGCGCTGCCGACGACTGGTCGGTGGCATGGTCCGGGTGCGGTTGTGAGCTGTGCCGTGCCCTTGGCGCGTTCCTCGGCTCCCGGTCGCGACAGGTCCTCGAATGGCCGCTGGCGAAGGAGGGGCGACGGCATGTGCACACGAGGATCGACTCGGCCGAGTTGCCGGTGCGCCACCAGACCAGGCGGCAGGGGCGCCCGTACACGCTGGTGCTGACGAAGACCCAGGAGCTGTTCACCCGTGAGCAGACGGTCCGCCGTCAGGCGGCGGCGGACCTGGCATGGCTGATGTCGCTGCGGAACGGATGACCGCGGCCTCCGGCCGGGTGGCCTCGTCGCGCGGATATGCCCCATCGGAACCGGTTCGTCGACCGAGGTGACCGCCAGGGCGTTGCCACCGGCGCGGAAAGTCATCACCGGCAACCGTCTTCGCCCCCGAGCTTGACCGTCCGGGCACCGCGCTACCGCAGGAGATGTACCCACCCTGCGAGATTGGGTGGGAGGCTCGACCTGCTCAACGGTCGGCGCTGCCGGGCGGGACGACCCATTCGGTGGGTTGGCCGGTGAGGGAGGCGATCATGTCGAAGTCGCCGTCGTAGTGGAGGACCGTCCGCTGGTGCAGTTCTGCCGTGGCGGCGATCAGCAGGTCGGGGAGGGACAGAGCACGGTGGAAACCCGCGTTGAGGGCGTGGCGCTGGACTTCCAGGGCGCGGGCGAAGGCGCGGTCGTCGGTGTGTAGGTAGTCGAAGGCGCGGAGCCAGGTACTGATCCGTGTCGCCTCCGAGCTGTCCCGTGCGGAGTGGATCATCTCGTACTCGGTGGGCTGGCATACGGCGAGGAGGTAGCGCTCGTGCAGGGGCTTGAGTACGTCCTTGACGTTCGGCTTCGTCCAGCGGGCGAGGGCGGACTTGTCGATCAGGTAGCGGTCCTGCATCAGGCGGCCCGGCCTCCGTCGCGGTCGCCGTCGCGCTTGAGGGAGCCGTCCGCGTTGCGGGGCCCGGTGTTCTCGACGATCTCACTGAAGTCGAGCTCGCCGGCCTCCATGGCGTCGAAGCCCTCTTGCCGAAGGTGCCTCTTGACGGCGTCTTCCATGGCGAGGCGGACGGCTTTGGCCTTTGTCTTGGTTCCGAAGATGCGCATGGCCTCGGTGACCATGTCTTCATCGAGGTCGATGACGGTTCTGGCCATGTGGAGATCCTCTCGGAGATGCTTCCGCTAGTGAAACGATACCATTCATCGACTGTGGTAGATATCGTTTTGATCGGGCGTCCCTCTCATGGATGGAGGCTGCGGCGTTCATGGCGACATGCCGCGCGGTCACTCCTTGTGGAAGATGGACAGTCGTCCTAATGTCAGGCTCCGCCCCTGTCGTGGGTTGCATCAGAAGCGACGGGATGGCGAGAGGCGGCTGGCCAAGCAGCCCCGTTGGTGGACGGCCGGTGGACAGACGCCTTTGGACGGTGCGTCACGGGGTGGCACAGGTCAACCTGTTGCACGTGCTCTGATCAGGAAAAACGTCACCATGTAGCACGACGAGGCACCGGGCAACACGATCCCTCACGGTCTCGTAATGCGTAGGTCTCGGGTTCGAATCCCGAAGGCGGCTCAAAGAATCCCCAGGCTGGATGGTATCTGACCTGGGGCTTTTGCTTTCCCTTGAAGGGTTCGTGGTCTAAACCACTGCGCTATGGGGTGCGCGCGAAGGCCAGATGGGGCCGAGATTGCCTTGCGCATTGGTAATGCGTAGGTCGGTGGTTTGCTTTCTGTGACGAGATCTGCAGTATCAGGGTCTCTGAACTGGCTTTTCTCTTCGGGAGTAGACCGAGAGAGGCCTGTTGCGTGAGCCACGGGGAACGTACGGGGAACATGGCGTCGGGCAGCCTCCTCGTCGGAGGCGTCCGACGCATCGGCGGCACCCTCGTCCTGTTCTTCTCCAGGCTGGCCCTGTTCGTGTCGAGCGAACGCCGACGGCCGCGCGCACGCGGTGCTCGCGAGTCCGGCCGCCCTGTCGCGCCAGGCCGCGCTGCCGAGCCTAGGTGTGCCCTCGCGTGGTCAGTGCTGGGCCGGACGCCGAGGTCGTCGAGAAGGCCACAGACGCGGCGCTCGATGGCGTCGCGGATGGGGCGGACGTCGTCGACGGTCCTGCCCGCGGGATCGTCCAGCGTTCAGTCGAGATATCGCTTGCCGGGGAAGACCGGGCAGGCGTCGCCGCAGCCCATGCTGACGACGGCATCGGCGGCGCGGACGATCTCGTCTGTCCAGGGCTTGGCGAACTCGCGGGAGATGTCGATGCCGGGCTACCGCCGTCACCGACCGCTGGGGCAACTCCCCATATGGACGCCTGTCCGGGCTGCTGGCCTCTCGCACCATCGCGTCTGCCCCGGCACCATTCGCGGGAGCCACGCCGGCCGGACCGCTCGGCGGCTATCCGGGGCCTGTTCGCTGTGCTCGCCCTGGCTTCCGCCGCAGCAGCCCTCCTTGCACTGGGGGGGCTAACGTAGATCACTGAACGTCGGGGCGCCTCGCGGTCAGACCCAAGACACCCTCCGGGCTTCCGCGGACGGTCAGTTGCAGCAATCGCAGCCCGGGCGGCAGCCGCACGCGTCGTCCGGCTCAGTGCCGATGGCCGGGACCGCCGCCGCGGAGGGTGCGCAGCAGCCCTTGCCCTGCCAGGCGTCGCGACCTTCCTTTGTGGCGATGGCGGCGATGACGAGGGCGGCGATGGGATCGGCCCAGGACCAGCCGAGGGTGGCGTTGAGGACCAGGCCGACCAGGAGCACGCCCGAGAGGTACGTACACAGCAGGGTCTGCTTGGAGTCCGCGACGGCGCTGGCGGAGCCGAGTTCACGGCCCGCGCGGCGTTGGGCTGCTGACAGGAACGGCATCACCGCGAGCGAGAGGGCGGCGAGCACGATGCCCGGGATGGAGCGTTCCGCCTCTCCCGTGCCGGTCAGCGCGCGGACGGCGTCGACAGTGACGTAGGCGGCGAGCGCGAAAAACGACAGCGCGATGATCCGCAGGGTCGTCTTCTCCCGCGCCTCGCGCACGGCGTGCTCACGGGCGGAGAACTGCCAGGCCACCGCGGCGGCGGAGGAGACCTCGATGACCGAGTCCAGGCCGAAGCCGACCAGGGCGGTGGACGAGGCAAGGGTGCCGGCGGTGATGGCGACGACCGCCTCGATGACGTTGTAGATGATGGTCGCCGCGACCAGCAGACGTATCCGACGGGCGAGCGCGTCCCGGCGGGCCGGAGAAGGGCCGAGGGATATCGCGGCCATCAGCAGCATCCCTTCTCGGCGGCGTCGGCGCAGGTGCGGTCGGTCTCGACAGCCACCACAGCGGCACGCAGGTCGTCCAGCGCATGACCAAGGCGCTCGTCCGCCAGTTCGTATCGCGTGCGCCGGCCGTCGGGCACGGTGACGACCAGGCCGCAGTCGCGCAGACATGCGAGGTGGTTGGAGAGCCGGGTGCGCGAGATACCGAGCGTGTCGGCGAGATCGGCTGGGTAGGCCGGGGCTTCGCGCAGCGCGAGCAGGATGCGGCAGCGGATCGGGTCGGCGAGCGCGCGGCCGAACCGGGCCAGCACGTCGATGTCGAAGGCAACAGTCAGCACAACCTGAATGTACAAGATTCTCTGAATTCAGGAAATCGTGAATAGGTGAGGTGTCCGACTGGGCGCGGGAACCGGGTGCATTGGAACGGGCTGATGCGTCAGGGCTGTGGTGTCCCGGATGGGGCCCGGTTCGTGACGTCGGGTCCGGTCAGGTTGATGCGATACGCCGCTGTCACACGGCTGACCTGCGAGAACGGTCATTGGCTCCGCCCCTGGTGAAGCGATGAGATCCAAGGAGGCTGAGGCCTTTGCAGCGTGCCCCTCGGGCAGCCCCTGGTGACAACCCAGGCCAAGTAGCCCGGATCGTGTATGGCCGGGCGGCTGTGCCCGGGGGACATCCGCTGTTGAGCGGGTGCCACGAACCCCTGAACTGCCCGGTTACGGCGCGGCCCCGATCGGGACGGTGACGGAGGCGGCTTCGGCCTCGGTTTCGGGTGACACGGGAATCTCGGGTGTGCGGAACCAGTCGAGGAGGCCGAGGGCGGCTCCGGCGATGACACCGTAGAGCAGGAGGACGGTGAGGGCCTGTGTGATTCCGTGTCCGTCGAAGTAGATCGTGTTGCGGAGCAGGATGTAGGCGTTGCGGGGTGGGAGGAACGGGCCGATGTCGCGCCAGAAGGCCGGGAGGTACGCCACTCCGTTGGCTCCGCCGGAAGAGGGGTTGCCGAAGAGCATGATCACGGTGACGGTCACGAGTGTTCCGGCGGCTCCGAGGAGCTTTTGCAGTACGGCGGCGGTCAGGGCGACCGCGGCGATGATGAGGGACAGGATGGGCCATACGATCCAGAACTTGTCCGTGGGGTATCCCTGGAGCCAGGGGCCGACGATGAGGTTGACCACCATCCCGGCGACGATGGCGAACCCGGCGAGCATCAGTCCCCGCCACCGACCGGTGGCCGTTCCGGTCGCCGTCTTGAGCATGGTCGCACTCACGTAGCCACCAATGAGCAGCGGAACCAGCATCAGTGACACGACGATGCCGAAGGGGTCCTTCTTGGCCAGCGGAGTGGGTACGTACTGCTCGATCTTGAGCGGTTGTCCCAGGCTCTTCGCGGTGGCATGGAAATGTGCCGCGAGGTCCAGAGGTGCGATGTCGCTCTTGGTGGGAACGACGATCAGGGTTTCCGTGGCAGGGACGAACCCTCCGTAGAGCTTGGCCTCGTCGATCGCCTTCTTCACGGCGGATTCACTCGGGTAGAGGGTGACCTTGAGCGAGACCTGCTTCTGGACCGCGGTCAGGATCGGGGAGGTCCCGGTGGAGCCGATGGCGAGGTTGCTCGCGGCGGGCGCGTGTGCGGAACTCATGTAGTTGGCTGTGAACAGGCATTGCATCACCGCGGCGATCGCCAGAGCGACGACGATCCGTACGGCGTTCTTCGCGGCCGGGGACCTGGCTGCCGTGGTGTCCGTCTCCCCGGCGGACCGGGGAGCGTCAGGTACTGGCTCGGGGCGCCACCGTCCCAGGTATCCGATGATCATCGCCCCGGCCAGGGCGTACGCGCCGAGGACGATGGCCGGGGTGGTGATGTTGTTTCCGTCGAAGTACAGGACGTTCCGCATCAGGGTGACGGCGTGCTGCGGCGGGAAGACGGCTCCGATGTGCTGCCAGTAGGAGGGCAGGAGGGACAGGCCCGACCCGCCGGCCGATGCTCCGCCCATCACGATGAACAGGAGCACCACCAACAGGGTGCCGAGGGCTCCGAAGATGCGCTCGATGGCGGCGGACGCCAGGGCGACCGCGGCTGTGACGAGCATGAAGCAGGGCAGCAGCGGCCAGAAGTGGCTGTTGGCGTAGGCGCCGATCCCTGGTCCCGCGATCAGGTCGGTCAGGAGGGCGCCGATCGCCGAGTAGCCGATCAGGATCGCCACACGCCAGGGCGCGGCCGCTGTCCTGCTGGTTTTGAATACAAGAACGGTGGCCAGGTAGCCACCGATGAGCAGCGGCACCAGGAGCAGTCCCGTGACGCCGCCAAGGGGATCGCTCGGCGGCAGAGGTTTGACCGTGCGTACCTCCATGGGCCTGCCGAGCTTCTTGGCGGCCTCGACGAACGCCTGCTCGAGTTCGATGCGGGCGAAGAAGCTCTTGGCGGGAACCACGATCAACGTGTCGCTCTTCGTGCCGGGGATGTACGCGCCGTAGGCCTTGCTCTGGCTGATCGCGTCGAGCGCGGCGGATTCGTTCGCGTAGCTGATCGTTTCGAGCGACACCTTCGAGGTCACCGCGTTCACGACCTTGGAAGAACCGGTCACCGCGAAGGGCATGTCGCGCGGAACCAGAAGCTGCAGGGCACTGATGAGGCAGAGCGCGAACAGGCTCTGCAGGACGAGCACCACCCCGAGTGAGACCAAGACCTTCTTCACCGTGCGGACTCCCTTTGGCCCTTGCCGGCCAGGTGCCACGAGCCGTGGGCAGCACGGCAATCCTCATGGCGATCGATCAGCCGTGGGAACGGCTGACCGGCCCGCGTGCTGACTGTCCCCATCGCGTCCATACCGGCACGCTAGGGCCGCCCCTCTCGCCAGGCATCCGGAGATGTGCAACCGGGTGACGGCAGCAACCGCAGGCTCCGGGGGGAAGGCCGCTCGGGCCGCGGGCAGGCCCCGTAGCCCGGCCGTGTGACATGCCCCGCCGAAATCGGCAGGCACAGCGTGCCGGTCGGTCCCGCCCGCGCGGCAGGGTGCTTTCGTCTGGGGGCCGGGTGTGCGACGGCTCCTGTGCCTGTCCCGGCGGGCGGCCGTCGCCTGGCTTTCCTCATGTGCGTCGCCCGTTTCCCGCGGCGTGCCGTCCGAACGCCGAAGGAGAGATCGTGGTGGCAGCGAAGGTCGAGAACCGCGGGACCATGTCCGCGCAGCTGCTCAAGGGCCAGAAGGCGTTGGTGACCGGCGCCAACTCGGGCATCGGGCTGGCGACCGCCGTCGCCCTGGGCCGGGCCGGAGCGGACGTCGTGGTGAACTACGTCGCCGGCGCGCACGAGGCGGAGAACGTCGTGAAGGAGATCGAGGGCTTCGGGGTCCGCGCCTACGCCCACGAGGCCGACGTGTCCGACGAGGACCAGGTGACCGCCATGGTCGCGCGGATGGTCGAGGAGTTCGGCACCATCGACATCATGGTGGCCAACGCGGGCCTCCAGCGGGACTCGGCCGTGACGGAGATGACGCTCGCCCAGTGGCAGAAGGTCATCGACGTCAACCTGACCGGCCAGTTCCTGTGCGCGCGGGAGGCCGCCAAGGAGTTCATCCGGCGCGGCGTGGTGGAGGAGGTCTCCCGGTCGGCCGGGAAGATCATCTGCATGAGCTCGGTCCACCAGATCGTCCCGTGGTCGGGCCATGTGAACTACGCCTCCTCCAAGGGGGGTGTGGGCATGCTGATGCAGACCCTCGCCCAGGAGCTGGCCCCCCACCGGATCAGGGTCAACGCGGTCGCGCCCGGCGCCATCCGCACCCCGATCAACCGCGACGCCTGGTCCACCCCCGAGGCCGAGGCCGACCTCCTGCGGTTGATCCCGTACCACCGCGTCGGCGACCCGGACGACATCGCCAACGCCGTCGTCGCCATGGCGTCCGACCTGCTCGACTACGTCGTCGGCACCACCCTCTACGTCGACGGCGGAATGACGCTCTTCCCCGGCTTCGCCACCGGCGGCTGATCTCCGATGCAGGATCACATCACGCCCCGCCGGGTGGTGATCCTCGGCGGGGGGTTCGCCGGGCTGTTCGCCGCCCGCGCCCTACGGAAGTCGCCGGTCGCGGTGACCGTGGTCGACCGCCGAGCCCACCACCTCTTCCAACCGCTGCTGTACCAGTGCGCCTCCGGGATCCTGTCCGAGGGGCAGATCGCCCAGCCGCTGCGCGGGGTTCTGCGGCGCCACCACAACGTGAGCTGCGTGCTCGCCGAAGCGACCGACGTGGATGCCGCCGCCCGGCTGGTCCACGCCCGGCGGCCCGAGGGCGGGATGGTTCAGCTGCCCTACGACGATCTGATCGTCGCGGTGGGCATGCGCCAGTCCTACTTCGGGCACGACGAGTTCGCCGCGTACGCCCCCGGGATGAAGACCCTGGACGACGCGCTGGACATCCGCCGACGGATCTACCGTGCGTTCGAGATGGCCGAAACGGCCGCGGACGACCGGGAACGGCAGCAGTGGCTCACCTTCGCGCTCGTCGGCGGCGGTCCGACGGGGGTCGAACTCGCGGGGCAGATCCGGGAGATCGCCGGTCACACGCTCGACCGGGAGTTCCAGAGGATCGACTCCGCCAAGGCCCGGGTGCTGCTCTTCGAGGGGTCCGACGCGGTGCTGGGCGCGTTCGGCCCCCCACTGGCCCACCGCGCGGCCCGGACCCTGCGGGGTCTCGGTGTGGAGCTCCACCTGGGCACGCTGGTCACCGACATCGACGCGCAGGGCCTGACGGTACGGGGCCATGACGGTGCGACGACCCGGTTCGACGCACGCACCGTGCTGTGGACGGCGGGCGTCGAGGCGCCCCCGATCGCGGCCGCGCTGGCCCGGGCCACCGGTGCCGAGCAGGACCGGGCCGGACGCATCCTGGTCGAACCCGACCTCACCGTCCCCGGCCATCCGGAGATCCGCGTCACGGGCGACGTGATGAGCCTGAACAAGCTGCCGGGCCTGGCCGAGGTCGCCATGCAGTCGGGCGCGTACGCGGGCCGGAGCGTGCGGCACCAGGTCGAAGGCAGGACGAAGAAGCCGAAGCCCTTCAAGTACGTGGATCTCGGCATCGCCGCCTACATCTCCCGCGGCCGGGCCGTCGTCAAGGCGGGCCCGCTGCATCTGTCGGGCTTCACCGGCTGGCTCGCGTGGCTCTTCATTCACATCGCCTTCCTCACCGGCTTCCGCAGCAGGCTGGGAGCGGTGCTCAGCTGGTCAGTGGCCTTCGCCACCGGGTCGCGGCGCGAGCGCGCCTTCACGATGCCCGGCAGCGACGCGTCGACGGCGCCCCCGCCGCTCCCGCCGCCTCCCTGACATCGGCCCCCGGCCCCCTCGCATCCTGTCCCTCCTCAGCCCCGCCACCTCCGCAGGGCAGACCATCGAGGCGCACATGCTCAGCACCGCCGTCCTTCTGGCGAACAGCACCCCGCCCCAGCTCCTGCCCGCCCGCCAGCTGATGGCCTTCACCCTGGCCTCGCACATCCTGCTGGTCCCGTTCGGCGTGGCACTGCCGTTCTACACGCTGCTGATGCACCACCGGGGGCTGCGTCGCAACGATCCCGTCGCCCTCCTGCTCGCCCGGCGCTGGTCGGCGGTGATGGCGGTCCAGTTCGCCATCGGCATCATCACCGGCACCGTGCTGTCCTTCGAGTTCGGCCTGCTGTGGCCCGGCATGATGGGCCGCTGGGGCGATGTCTTCGGCCTCGGGTTCGGCGTCGAGGCATGGGCGTTCTTCCTGGAGGCCGTCCTGATCGCGGTCTATCTCTACGGCTGGCGCCGGCTCAAGCCCTGGACCCACTTCTGGCTCGCGGTACCGCTGCCGCTGGCCGCCCTGATGGGGGCGTTCGGTATCATCGCGGCCAACTCCTGGATGAACACCCCGCAGGGATTCAGCCTCGACGCCCAGGGCAAGCCGGTCCACGTCAACGTGCAACAGGCGATCTTCACACCGATCTTCGGCCCGGAGTACTGGCACTTCGTCGTCGCGATGCTCCTGACCGCCGGGTATGTGGTGGCCGGCGTGTACGCGGTCGGCTGGCTGCGCGGGCGCCGCGACCGCTACCACCGGCTCGGCTTCACCGTGCCGTTCACGGTCGCCGCGATCCTCACCCCGATCCAGTTCATGCTCGGCGACTCCGCCGCTCGCGCCGTCTTCCACAAGCAGCCGATCAAGTTCGCCGCCACGGAGATCGTCTGGAAGACCGACACCCACGTACCGGAGTACATGTTCGGACGGCTTCACCCCGACGGGACGATCTCCGGCGGGCTCAAGATCCCCCAACTGGACTCGATCCTCGCCGGATTCAGCGCGGACACCAAGGTGACGGGCCTGTCGTCGGTCCCCGCGAGCGACCGCCCGACGGCCACTCAGGCCACCATCGCCCACTGGGCCTTCGACATCATGGTCACCATCGGCAGCGTGCTGATCCTGCTGGCGCTCTGGTACGCCTGGTCCTGGTGGAGACATCGGGACAACCCACGCAGTCGCTGGTTCTACCGCTGCGCCGCGCTCGCCGGAGTCGCGTGCCTGGTCACCGTTGAGTGCGGCTGGATCACCACCGAGGTCGGCCGTCAGCCCTGGATCGTCTACCACCACATGAGGGTCTCGGACGCGGTGACCAGCACCCACGCCGGATCGCTGTGGACGATGCTCGGCATCGTCATGGCCGTGTACGTGACCGTCTTCGGCGCGTTCCTCGCGGTTGTCCTGAAGATGCGTACCCGCTGGCGCATCGCCGACGAGGGCTCGGCCACCGCGCGCGCCGACCTGCCGCCGGAGACCGACACCCCCTACGGGCCCAGAAGCGAGCCCGAGCCCGCGGCCGCCGGGGCCGCGCCCGGCGGCGGGTCCGACCACACCCCGGGGGGTGCGTCGTAATGGCCGCATTCATCGCATGGGTGCTGGTGATCGCGATCGCCGCCTACGCCTGCGCCGGGGGCACCGACTACGGCGCCGGATTCTGGGACCTCCTGGCCGGGGGCGCGGATCGCGGCAAGCGGCCCCGCTGGTTGATCGACCAGGCCATGGCGCCGGTCTGGGAGGCCAACAACGTCTGGCTGATCTTCGTCCTGGTCATCATGTGGACCGGCTTCCCGACGATGTTCCAGGCCGTGTTCACCGCGATGTGGCTGCCGCTCGCCCTCGCCGCCGTCGGCCTGGTGCTCCGCGGCGCCGGGTTCGCCCTGCGCAAGCCGGCCCGCCGCCTGGCCCAACGACGCATCTACGGCGCGATGTTCGCCGTCTCGTCGCTGGTGACGCCGTTCTTCCTCGGGGCGGTGCTCGGCGGCATCGCCTCCGGCCGGGTCAAGGTCGGAGTGACCGCCTCCGCGGACGCCTGGGCCAATGGAACCTCCGTCCTCGTGGGTCTGCTGGCCATCGCGGCCACCGCGTTCCTCGGGGCGGTGTTCCTCTGCTCCGATGCCCTGCGGTTCGGCGCGTCCGACCTCGTCGACTACTTCCGCCTGCGGGCGCTGATCGCCTTCGGCGCCGTCGTGGTCCTTGCGCTCATCGGCCTGCCCGTCACCCACGACGACGCCCGGTACGTCTGGGACGGCCTCACCGGGGGCTGGGGGCTGGTGCTGGTCATTCTGGCCGCGGTCTGCGGTCTGGCCACGGTGCTGCTTCTGCTGCGCCGGTCCCACGGCTGGTCCCGCTACACCTCGGTGGCGAGCGTCGCCCTGGTCGTCGGCGCCTGGGGTTTCGCGCAGCGGCCCTACCTGCTGCCCACCTCGCTGACAGTGTCCGAGGCGGCCGGTGCCGCCCACACCCTGCGCTGGCTGGTGATCGTCACGGGCATCGCGATCGTGCTGGTCGGCCCGGCGCTGGTGCTGCTGTACCGGCTCGACACCATGGGTGAGCTGGAGGAGCTCACCGCCGCCGACACCGGTGCCGCCAGAACACCGGGGGACAACCTGTAGTCACGCGCCCCCGTCAGCTCAGCCGGTCGGCGATGTGGTCGCCGACCCGCAGGGCATTGGCGATGGCGGTCAGGGACGGGTTCACCGCGCCGATGCTGGGGAAGAAGCTGGTGTCCACGACGTAGAGGTTGTCGAGGTCGTGGGCCTTGCAGTTGACGTCGAGGGCCGAACTCGCCGGGTCGTCACCGAACCGCACGGTGCCGGCCTGGTGCGCGGTGGCGCCGATCGGCATGCCCTTGTGCAGGTAGATGCTGTGATCCAGCAGGTGGTGCTCGTGCATGCCCAGGTGTCCGAGCATTCCCTGCAGCTTGTGCTGGAGGCGCTTCAGCCCGGCCACGTTGTTCTTCTCGTCGAGCGTCAGGTGGATGGCGTCGTCCTCGTCGAGGGTGACCCGGCTCTCGGGGAGTGGGAGGTCCTCTCCGCACAGCCAGAAGTCGACGGCGTGGTGGGCGAGTACCTCGAACGGCATGTCGGGTGTGACGGCACCGGCCCAGCGCGGGGCCTCGCCGTGGATCTGGTCGGCGTCCGACTTGCCGAGCATCTGGATGCCGCCGAGCGGGTACTCCCAGTCGTCCGCGCCCAGATACCAGTCGTTCAGCGCCAGGGTCTTCTGGAACTTGGTGGGGTTGGGTTCCTTCGACACCGCCATGAGCGCGAGGTTGTTGTGCCGCATGTAGTGGCGTCCCACCACGTCCGAGCTGTTGGCCAGGCCGCCGGGGTGCCTGTCGTTCGCCGAACGCAGCAGCAGGACGGCGGAGTTGACCGCGCCGGCCGCGACCACCACGATGTCGGCGCTGAATCCCTCGGTATTGCCGTTCTTGAGCTCGGCGACGACCCTGGTGACCGTGCGTCCGGTGGGGTCGGTCTCCAGGCGCTGCACGTTCGCGTTGGTCACCATGGTGACGTTGTCGTACTTCAGCGCCGGGTCCACGCAGATCACCTGGGCGTCGGACTTCGCGCCCATCAGGCAGGGGAAGCCGTCGACCCGGTCGCAGCGGATGCAGACGCTGTCATGGGTGGCCCGGCCGTGCTCGTCCTGGGTGAGGTTCACGCCGATCGGCAGGTGGAAGGGGTGCAGGCCGGCCTTGCCCAGATCGTCGCTGAGCTGCTGGATGCGCGCCTCGTGCTCGACCGGCGGGTAGGCGTACTGCGCGCTGGTCGGCCCTCCGGTGGGGTCCTCGCCGTGCCGGCCGTGCACCAGGTAGAGGCGCTCGGCCTGGGTGTAGTACGGCTCCAGGTCCTCGTAACGGATCGGCCAGGCCGGTGAGATGCCGTCGTGGTGGCGCAGTTCGCCGAAGTCCTCGGGCCGGAGCCGGAAGAGCGCGGCGCCGTAGAACTTGGTGTTGCCCCCGACGTAGTAGTTGACCTCCGGAGGGAACTCCTTGCCGTGCTTGTCGTACCAGAACTCGGGGGCACGGTACTTGCCCTTGACGAAGACGGCGGTGGAGTCCCAGTTGTCCCGCTCCCGGGGCAGGTAGTCGCCGCGCTCCAGGAGCAGGACCCGCTTCCCCGTGGGGGCCAGCCGGTGGGCGAGCGTACCGCCGCCCGCTCCGGTACCGATGATGATGACGTCGTAGTGGTGCTGGTCGTCGGCCATGAGAGGGTCCCGTTCCAGTAGTCGATGGCTGTCCTGGCCGCAGCGCCCGTGGGCACCGCGGTCAGAGGATGGCGATCGGGTTGACCGGTGAGCCGGTGGCTTCCGGCAGCCGCAGCGGGGCGATCACGCAGAGGAAGGACCAGCGTCCCTCCGCCGCGCAGACCGGTGCCAGGTCCTCGAACTGCAGGTAGTCCAGCAGGTGCAGGCCCATGGCGTGGACCGCGAGCACATGCACGGGGAAGTCGACGCCCTCGGTGGAACTCGGGGCTGTGTCGTTGTTCCCGTCGCCGCCGAGCACGGCGACGCGCCGGTCCGCCAGGAACTCCAGCGCGGACGGATGGAGCCCCGCGCGCGCGTCCGCCGCGGGCCACGCGCCCAGTTCGGCGCGGCGTCGGCGGTG
>NZ_JBEOWF010000025.1:0-156017 GCF_040295925.1 Streptomyces sp. NPDC002588 | reverse complement strand
CCTTCGGGGCCAGCGGGGCCGCGCGGGGGGGTTCCCGCGGGCGCCGCCGTTTTCCGAAGCCGTTCGGACCCGGTGTCCTGGCGTGGCCTCAGGCCTTCCGGGCCCGCGTCGTCCTCTTCGCGGGTGCGGCCTTCTCCGTCGCCGTGTTGTCGGCGGTCGTCGTGGCGGCCGCGGCCGTCTTCCGCGCCGTGGCCCTGGCCGCGACCGTCTTCTTGACCGCTGCCTTGCGGGGGGCCTTCACCGGTGCGGCGTCGCTGACGCGGTCGGCGCCGAGGATCTCCCGCAGGAACTTCCCGGTGTGGCTGGCCGGCACCCCGGCGATCTCCTCCGGCGTGCCCTCGGCGACGACCAGGCCGCCGCCGGCGCCGCCCTCGGGGCCCATGTCGACGACCCAGTCGGCGGTCTTGATCACGTCGAGGTTGTGCTCGATGACGATGACCGTGTTGCCCTTGTCGACCAGGCCCGAGAGGACGGTCAGGAGCTTGCTGATGTCCTCGAAGTGGAGGCCCGTCGTCGGCTCGTCCAGGACGTAGACCGTACGGCCGGTGGACCGGCGCTGGAGCTCGCTGGCGAGCTTCACCCGCTGGGCCTCACCACCGGAGAGGGTGGTGGCGGACTGGCCGAGCCGGACGTAGCCGAGGCCGACGTCCTTGAGCGTGTTGAGGTGGCGGGCGATCGCCGGGACGGCCTCGAAGAATTCGGTCGCCTCCTCGATCGGCATGTTCAGCACGTCGGCGATGGACTTGCCCTTGTAGTGGACCTCCAGGGTCTCCCGGTTGTAGCGGGCGCCGTGGCAGACCTCGCACGGGACGTAGACGTCCGGGAGGAAGTTCATCTCGATCTTGATCGTGCCGTCGCCCGCGCAGTTCTCGCAGCGGCCGCCCTTGACGTTGAAGGAGAAGCGTCCCGGCATGTAGCCGCGGACCTTCGCCTCGGTGGTCTCGGCGAACAGCTTGCGGACGTGGTCGAAGACGCCGGTGTAGGTGGCGGGGTTGGAACGCGGGGTGCGGCCGATGGGCGACTGGTCGACATGCACCACCTTGTCGACGAGGTCGTCTCCGTCCACCCGCGTGTGCCGTCCCGGCACGTTCCGGGCGCCGTTGAGCTCGCGGGCCAGGTGGGTGTACAGGATGTCGTTGACCAGAGTGGACTTGCCGGAGCCGGAGACACCGGTGACCGCGGTGAACACGCCCAGCGGGAAGGACACGTCGATGTCCTGGAGGTTGTTCTCGCGGGCGCCGTGCACCGTGAGCCGCCGGGAGGGGTCCAGGGGGCGGCGGACGTCCGGCAGCGGGATGGACTTCTTGCCGGACAGGTACTGCCCGGTCTGCGACTCGGCGTTGGCCAGGAGTTCCTTCAGGGAGCCGCTGTGCACGACCTTGCCGCCGTGCTCGCCGGCGCCGGGGCCGATGTCCACGACCCAGTCGGCGACCTTGATGGTGTCCTCGTCGTGCTCGACGACGATGAGCGTGTTGCCCATGTCGCGCAGCCGGACCAGGGTCTCGATCAGCCGGTGATTGTCGCGCTGGTGCAGGCCGATCGACGGCTCGTCGAGGACGTAGAGGACGCCGACGAGTCCGGAGCCGATCTGGGTGGCCAGGCGGATGCGCTGGGCCTCGCCGCCGGAGAGCGTGCCGGCCGCGCGGTTGAGGGAGAGGTAGTCGAGGCCGACGTCGACCAGGAAGCGCAGCCGTTCGTTGACCTCCTTCAGGACGCGCTCGGCGATCTTCTTGTCGCGGGCGGTGAGCTTCAGCTCGCCCAGGAAGTCCGCGCAGTCGCTGATGGACATGCCGGAGACCTCGGCGATGGACTTCCCCATGATCGTGACCGCGAGGACGATCGGCTTGAGGCGGGTGCCCGCGCAGACCGGGCAGGGCACCTCACGCATGTAGCCCTCGAAGCGCTCCCGGCTGGCGTCGCTCTCGGACTCGCTGTGCCGGCGCTTCACGAACGGGACGGCGCCCTCGAAGGGAGTCGTGTAGACACGCTCGCGCCCGTACCTGTTCCGGTACCGGACCTCGATCTGCGTCTTGTGGCCGTGCAGGAGGGCCTTCTTCGCGCGCTGGGGCAGGCCCGCGAAGGGGATGTCCGTCCGGAATCCCAGCGCGTCCGCGAGGGCGCCGATGAGGCGGCCGAAGTAGTCCTTGGTGTGGCCGTGCGACCAGGGGTGGATGGCGCCCTCGTCGAGGGACTTGTCCTCGTCGGGGACGATCAGCTCGGGGTCGACCTCCATGCGCGTGCCGATGCCGGTGCACTCGGGGCAGGCGCCGAAGGGCGAGTTGAAGGAGAAGGAACGGGGCTCCAGCTCCTCGAAGGACAGGTCGTCGTACGGGCAGTACAGGTGCTCCGAGTACATGCGCTCGCGCTCGGGGTCGCCCTCGGGAAGGTCGACGAAGTCGAGCACGACCATGCCGCCGGAGAGGCCGAGGGCGGTCTCCACGGAGTCGGTGAGCCGGCGCTTGGCGCCGTCCTTCACGGTGAGGCGGTCGACGACCACCTCGATGGTGTGCTTCTCCTGCTTCTTCAGCGTGGGCGGGTCGGAGAGCTGGATCGTCTCGCCGTCCACCCGCGCGCGGGAGTAGCCCTTGGTCTGGAGGTCGGCGAAGAGGTCGACGAACTCGCCCTTGCGCTCGCGCACCAGCGGCGACAGCACCTGGAAGCGGCTCCCCTCCGGCAGCTCCAGGACCTTGTCGACGATGGCCTGCGGCGACTGGCGCGAGATGGGGCGGCCGCACTCGGGACAGTGCGGCTTGCCGATACGCGCGAAGAGCAGCCGCAGGTAGTCGTAGACCTCGGTGATGGTGCCGACCGTGGAGCGCGGGTTGCGGGAGGTCGACTTCTGGTCGATGGAGACGGCCGGGGAGAGACCTTCGATGAAGTCCACGTCCGGCTTGTCCATCTGGCCGAGGAACTGGCGGGCGTACGAGGAGAGCGACTCCACGTAGCGGCGCTGGCCCTCGGCGAAGATGGTGTCGAAGGCCAGCGAGGACTTGCCCGACCCCGACAGGCCCGTGAAGACGATGAGCGAGTCGCGCGGCAGGTCGAGCGAGACATTCTTGAGGTTGTGCTCGCGCGCGCCACGGACGATGAGACGGTCGGCCACGCCGGTCCGCACCTTTCTTGAGAGAAGTGACAGGGGCGGGGCCCCCGTCTTTTTCAGACTAGGGGGAGCCACTGACAACGCCGGTCGGATTCACCGGTTGACAACAATCCCCAACCATCCAGCATGCCCGACGCCGCCACCGACCATATAGCACGTGCATTCGATTTTGGGCCGCGGTCCGCCACCTTCACCCGAAGGGGTGGCGGCGCTAGGGTCAGCAGCATGATTGATCACGCTCATGACCTGGTGTCTGTACGTGACGCGACGGAGCGGCTGCTCACCGCAGCCGGCGAGCTGGACGACGCGTCGGTGACCGAGCCGTCCCGCCTGCCCGGCTGGAGCCGCGGCCATGTCCTCGCCCATCTCGCCCGCAACGCGGACGCCCTCGTGAACGTCCTCGAGGGCCGTCCCATGTACGCCGGCCCCGAGGTCCGGGACGCCGACATCGACCGGGACGCGCCGCGCCCGCTCGACGTCCAGCTCACCGACCTCCGGGCCGGCGCGGCCCGCTTCCAGCTGGCCGGGGCCGCACCCGCCGACTGGTCGCGCACCGTGGAACTGCGGAACGGCGTCGTCGACACGGCGGCCCGGGTTCCCTTCCGGCGCTGGGTGGAGGTCGAGCTGCACCACGTCGATCTCGGGATCGGATACGAGCTGGAGGACCTTCCGGCGGAGTTCACCGAGCGGGAGACCGACTTCCTCGCGGAGCGCTTCGCAGGCCACCCCGAGGTGCCTGCGACCCTCCTGACGGACGGCGCACGCGCGTGGCGCACGGGTCGCAAGGCGGACGCTCCGGAGGTGACCGTCACGGGGCCCGGCGCCGACCTCCTGGGCTGGCTCGCCGGGCGCCGCGACGCAGCCGGCCTGACCGTGGCCGGCGGGCCGCTGCCGGCCCTGCCTCCGCTATAGGCTGACGGCCATGACGTACAGCGGAGAGGTGACGGTCGGCGGACCGGCGGACGTGCACGAGCTCAAGGACCTGATGATCACCAAGATCGCGGTCGGCCCGATGAACAACAACGCCTATCTGCTGCGCTGCCGTGCCACGGACGAGCAGCTGCTGATCGACGCGGCGAACGACGCGCAGGCACTGCTCGGGACGATCGGTGACGACGGCATCGCGTCCGTCGTCACCACGCACCGGCACGGCGACCACTGGCAGGCGCTCGCGGACGTCGTGGCGGCCACGGGTGCGCGGACGTACGCCGGCCGGGAGGACGCCGAGGGCATCCCCGTGCCGACCGACGTCCTGGTCGACGACGGGGACGTCGTCCGCGTGGGGCACGTGGAGCTCACCGCGCGGCATCTGGTCGGGCACACGCCGGGCTCGATCGCGCTCGTCTACGACGACCCGCACGGGCATCCGCACGTGTTCACCGGCGACTGCCTCTTCCCGGGCGGCGTGGGCAACACCCGCAAGGACCCGGAGGCGTTCGCCCGTCTGATCCACGACGTCGAGACGAAGGTCTTCGACGTGCTGCCGGACGAGACCTGGGTCTACCCCGGGCACGGCAACGACACCACGCTGGGCGCCGAGCGGCCGCACCTTCCGGAGTGGCACGCGCGCGGGTGGTGAATTAGCAGTGAGGGGGGCGCGCGTTTCCGAACGCGCGCCCCGTGTGAATCGCGCGCACACTCCAATGCCTCGCGCGCGCTCCCCACACACGTTGTTGCGCGGTCAACTGGTCGTAGCACCGCGCGGGATGACGGCTCCGGCGCGGATTGGGCCGCCGGTCTTCGATCCCCGCCCTCGGCCGGCGGCCCAGGCTGACCGCGGCAGCCCTGTTCACGAGAATGCAACACCCGTTCCCACTATGCGGACAAATGCCGGTGTGACGTGGACAAACAGGGATTTCGCTGCCACTCTCCCGCCATGCATCTCGCCCCTCGTGTTCAGCGCCGCGTCGTCGCCGGCGCCACCGTCGCCCTCCTCGCGACCGCGGTCGGCTGCGCTCCGCAGCCCGAGGCCGACGCGTCCGCCAAGTCCTCGGCCTCGACCGGAACATCGTGCGCCAAGGGCAAGCTGACGACCAAGACTTCGGGCAAGCTGACGATCGCCACCGACGAGCCCGCGTACGAGCCGTGGTTCAAGGACGACAAGCCGTCCAACGGCGAAGGCTTCGAGTCGGCCGTGGCGTACGCCGTGGCCGAGCGGCTCGGCTACGGCAAGAGTGCCGTCGTCTGGCAGAGCGTGCCGTTCAACAAGGCGTTCGCACCCGGCGAGAAGACCTTCGACTTCGACATCAACCAGGTGTCCATCAGCGCCGAGCGCAAGAAGGCCGTGGACTTCTCGTCCGGCTACTACGACGTGCGCCAGGCCGTCATCGCGCTGAAGGACTCCAAGGCCGCGAAGGCGACGAGCATCGCGGACCTCAAGGGCCTCAAGCTGGGCGCCCAGGTCGGCACGACGAGCCTCGACTACATCGACGACGTGGTGAAGCCGACCCGGCAGGCGGCGGTGTACGCGAAGAACGACCAGGCCAAGTCCGCGCTGAAGAACGGCCAGGTCGACGCCATCGTGGTCGACCTGCCGACCGCCTTCTACATCACCGCCGCCGAGGTGACCGACGCCGAGATCGTCGGCCAGTTCGAGAACCAGAGTGGCACGCCGGAGCAGTTCGGCCTCGTGCTCGACAAGGGCAGCGCGCTCACCTCGTGCGTGACGGGCGCCGTGGACGCCCTCCGCAAGGACGGCACCCTGGCGAAGATCGAGCAGCAGTGGCTCTCCGACGCCGTCGACGCCCCGGTGCTCAAGTGACGGTCACCAAGGAGGAGTCCGGCCAGGAAGGCTCGGACGACAAGGGTGACATGGCCGGGGGTGGCGCCGGCGACGCGTACGTCCCGTCGCGACGGCGCCTCGAGCGTGAGCGCTACAAGCGCACCCGGGCCCGCCGGGCGACGGCGATCGCCGCACTTTCGACGCTGGTCACGGCCGTCGTCCTCTACCTGGTCGTGGTCAGCGCGCCCGGCTGGCCGCGCACCAAGGAGACGTTCTTCAACGGGCAGTACGCGCGCGAGGCGTTCCCCAAGGTCCTGGAGGGACTCTGGCTGAACGTCCGGCTGCTGCTGATCTGCGGCGCCGCCGTGCTGGTCCTCGGCATGCTCATCGCCGTGGCGCGCACGCTGCGCGGCCCGGTGTTCTTCCCGGTACGGGCACTGGCGGCGGCGTACACGGACTTCTTCCGCGGACTGCCGCTGATCATCAACCTGATGATCGTGGTCCTGGGTGTCCCGGCGCTGCGCCTGCAGGGCGTGACGGTCGACCCGGTGTGGCTGGGCGGCACGGCGCTGACGCTCACGTACTCGGCGTACGTCGCCGAGGTGTTCCGCGCCGGCATCGAGTCCGTGCACCCCTCGCAGCGCGCCGCGGCCCGCTCACTGGGCCTGTCCAACCGGCAGGCACTGCGGTACGTCGTGCTCCCCCAGGCGGTGCGCCGGCAGGTGCCGCCGCTGCTGAACGACCTGGTGTCCCTGCAGAAGGACACCGGCCTGGTGTCGATCGGCGGCGCGATCGACGCCGTACGCGCGGCGGACATCATCGTCGGCCGCAGCCTCAACTACACGCCGTACATCGTGGCGGGGCTGGTCTTCGTCGCCCTGACCATTCCGATGACCCGTTTCACGGACTGGGTGACGGCCCGGATGGACCGTCAGCGGGCACAGGGAGGAACGACATGAGCGACGCGCCGGTGCTGCGGATGGAGTCCGTCCGCAAGACGTTCGGCGGCTCGGTCGTCCTGCGGGACGTCGACCTGGAGGTCGCCCCGCACACGGTGACCGCGCTGATCGGCGCCTCCGGGTCGGGCAAGTCCACCCTGCTGCGCTGCGCCAACCTCCTGGAGGACATCGACGACGGCGCGATCTGGCTGGACGGCGAGGAGATCACCGACCCGCGCGCCGACCAGGACGCGGTTCGGCGCCGGATCGGGGTGGTGTTCCAGGCGTACAACCTGTTCCCCCACATGACCGTGCTGGAGAACATCACGCTCGCCCCGCGCCGGGTGCACGGCGTCTCGCGTGCCGAGGCGGAGGAACGGGCCGGCGAACTCCTGGAACGGCTCGGCCTGGCCGGAAAGGCCGGCGAGTACCCCGACCGGCTCAGCGGCGGCCAGCAGCAGCGCGTGGCGATCGTCCGGGCCCTCGCCGTGCGTCCCCGGCTGCTGCTCCTCGACGAGATCACCGCGGCGCTCGACCCGGAGCTGGTGGGTGAGGTCCTGAACGTCGTACGCGACCTCAAGGGCGACGGTCTGACGATGGTGCTGGCCACGCACGAGATGGGCTTCGCGCGCGAGGTCGCCGACCAGGTCTGTTTTCTGGACGGAGGGGTGGTGCTGGAGCGCGGCACCGCCGAGCAGGTCTTCGGCGAGCCGCAAGCGGAACGTACCCGGCGCTTCCTGCGGCGGATCGTGGAAGCGGGACGTCTGTAACCAGGCGTGTGCCGGGAGGCCGGTGCTGCCTACGCGTCGGCCTTCCCCGTTCCGGCGAGCGCGGCGACACGCTCCACACCGAACACGTACCCCTGCACTCCGCAGCCCGCGATCACCCCGTCGGCCCGCAGGGAGACGTACGAGTGGTGCCGGAAGGACTCGCGCTGGTGGATGTTGGAGATGTGGACCTCCAGCACCGGAAGGCCGTCGCAGGTGTTGAGCGCGTCCAGGATCGCGACCGAGGTGTGCGAGTAGGCGCCGGGGTTGATCACGATGCCGCAGTGGTGCAGGCGCGCCTCGTGGATCCAGTCGACCAGTTCGCCCTCGTGGTTGGACTGCCGGAAGTCCACCGTGCCGCCGTGCGCGGCCGCCGCCTTCACGCACATCGCCTCGACGTCGGCGAGCGTGTCGGATCCGTAGATCTCCGGCTGCCGCTGCCCCAGGAGGTTCAGGTTGGGGCCGTTGAGGATCATGATCGGGGCGCTGGCCAGGGTGCGGGGCACGGTTCCTCCGGATCTGTTCGGGGCGGCCCGTCGGGGACCGCCGCTCAGACCTGGTTTATCACCCGGCGCGTCCCCGGCACTGGCTGACCCGTCCGTCACCCCCGCGCGCCCCCGTAACCGGCTGTCACCGTGGGTAGTTGACGCGACATGCACCACGTACGCACCGTAAGGGCGCCCTCCATGCCGCGGCTCGCGGCCGCCTCGCTCGCCGGGACGGCCATCGAGTTCTACGACTTCTTCGTCTACGGGACAGCGGCCGCGCTGGTCCTGGGGCCGCTGTTCTTCCCGACGTTCTCGCCGCTGGCGGGGACACTGGCCGCGTTCGGGACGTTCGGCGTGGGTTTCGTGGCACGGCCGCTGGGGTCGGTGCTCTTCGGACATGTCGGGGACCGGCACGGGCGGCGGCCGGTCCTCGTCGTCTCCCTGTTGCTGACCGGGGCGTCGACGGTCGCGGTCGGCTGTGTGCCGGCCTACGACACGATCGGGGTGGCCGCACCCCTGCTGCTCCTCGGTCTGCGCTTCCTGCAGGGGCTGGGGCTGGGCGGGGAGTGGGGCGGTGCGGTGCTGCTCACCGCCGAGCACGCGCCCCCCGGCCGGCGCGGACTGTGGTCGAGCTTCCCGCAGATCGGGCCCGCGGTGGGGTTCGTGCTCGCCAACGGGGTGATGCTGGTGCTGTCGGCGACGCTGACGGAGGCACAGTTCACCCAGTGGGGGTGGCGGGTGCCGTTCTGGGCGGCCGGGGCACTGGCCCTGCTCGGGTTGTGGCTCAGGTCGTCGCTCCCGGAGAGCCCCCGGTTCCTGGAGATCGACGAGCCCGCGCGCGTGCCGCTCGCGGAGGTCGTGCGCGACCACTGGCGGCTGGTCCTGCTGACCGCCGGGGCGCTCTCCGTCGGATACGCGATCTTCTACACGGTCACGACCTGGTCCCTGGCGTACGCGACCGAGCGGCTCGGAGTGAGCCGTACCGTCATGCTGACCTGCATCATGGCCGCGGTGGTGGTGAAAGGAGCGCTGACTCCGGTGGCGGCGGTGCTCGGTGACCGTTTCGGACGCCGGCCGCTGTGTCTCGTGGGGTGCGCGGCGGCCACGCTGTGGATGGTCCCGATGGTGGCGCTGCTGGCCACGGGTGCGCCGCTGCCGATGTTCCTGGGCTTCCTGGGGGCACTGGTCGCGTTCGTCACGATGTTCGGTGTGATCGGGGCGTATCTGCCGGAACTGTACGAGCCACGTGTGCGCTGCACGGGCGCTGCGGTCGGCTACAACCTCGGCGGTGTCCTCGGCGGCGCGCTCACCCCGATCGTGGCGACGGCGCTGGCGGAGCAGGCGGGCCGGGTGCCGTGGGGGGTGGGCGTGTATCTGACGGGGATCGCCCTGCTCAGCCTGGGCTGCTTCGCGCTGCTGCCGGAGACCCGGCCGGTACCGGTGTCCGCCGTGCGTGCCGTCATGGACTGATCGCCGGTTCCGGGTGGGCCGCGACCAGCACGAGAGGCACCCCGCCCCGCAGAGGAAGCGCCGGGAGCGGCGGTCGGCGATTCGCCGACCGCCGCTCCCGGGGGCGTTCCCACGTCGGCCGTGGTCAGGCCTCGATGCTGTCCTTCGGAGCGCCTTCGCCCCTGGTCTGCGCCGCCTCGGCCGCCGCCTGCTTCTTCGAGGCCCGCAGGCTGGTGATCGTCGTGACGATCAGGACGGAGCAGATGACGCCGAGCGAGACCGGAATGCTGATCTCGGGGACGTGGACCCCCGATTCGTGCAGCGCGTGCAGCACCAGCTTCACGCCGATGAAGCCCAGGATGACCGACAGGCCGTAGCTGAGGTGGACCAGCTTCTTCAGCAGCCCGCCGATGAGGAAGTACAGCTGCCTGAGACCCATCAGGGCGAAGGCGTTGGCGGTGAACACGATGTACGGGTCCTGCGTGAGACCGAAGATCGCGGGGATGGAGTCGAGGGCGAAGAGCACGTCGGTGGTACCGATGGCGAGCATCACGACGAGCATCGGGGTCATGACCCGCTTGCCGTTCTGCGCGATCCACAGCTTGGTGCCGTGGTAGCGGTCGGCCACCCCGAACCTGCGCTCGACCGCCTTGAGCAGCTTGTTCTCCTCGAATTCCTCGTCCTCCTCGTCGGCCCGGGCCTCCTGGATGAGCTTCCAGGCCGTCCAGATGAGGAAGGCGCCGAAGAGGTAGAACACCCAGGAGAAACTGGCGAGGATCGCGGCACCCGCGGCGATGAAGATCGCCCGCAGGACCAGGGCTATGAGGACGCCGATCAGCAGGACCCGCTGCTGGTACTGCGACGGGACCGCGAACTTCGCCATGATCAGGACGAAGACGAAGAGGTTGTCGACGCTGAGCGACTTCTCGGTGATGAAGCCCGCGAAGAACTCTCCGGCGGGCTCTCCGCCGGAGAAGACGAACAGGCCGAGGCCGAAGAGCCCGGCCAGCGCGATCCAGACGACGGTCCAGATCCCGGCTTCCTTGATCGACACGTCGTGCGGTTTGCGGCCGATGAAGAAATCGACCGCGATCAGAGCGGCCAGGCCGACGATGGTCAGAACCCACAGGTTCACGGAAACATCCACTGCGCCTCCGGCAGTACGTAACGGCAGGTGATCAGCGTCGTCGCGCTGCCGGAGGTCTCTTCCACCCCGGGCCCCGGCGCGCAGAGCGCGTGGAGCCACACGGGCCGACGCCCCGGGATCTGGCCTGATCCGTATTGACGGGTACGCCGCAGCAGACAGGGAGTACTCCCCTCCGTACGGAAAACAGTACCCCAATCACCAAGGGAAGGTAAAGCGATTGGCAAAAGAAGGATCAAATTCCCTGGTCAGGATGGCTTTGCGTGTACTTGGTGCGAGCTGTCGCGACCTGGGCGAGCACCTGCTGGAGCACCTCGCTGCCGGCGGGCACGAGCGCCGGTTCGTACGTCCAGGCATGCCCCACCCACGGGTCCGCGAGGTGGTCCTCCGGCACCGGAGTCAGCCGGAGCAGCCCCCGCCACAGCGGATCCAGCAACGGACCGTAACCGGCCGCGTCCTCCCGGTCGGCCACCAGCATCAGATGGACGCCGACGGACGGGCCTTCGTCCGCGAGGTAACGCAGCTGGTTCACGGCACGGTCGTCGAAGCCGTGCGGGAAGTCGTTCACGACCAGGAGTTGCTGGGAGGTGTCGAAGCCGGGCGGGAGCGAGTCGGCCGCGCCGCCGCGCACCGCCATCTGCACCAGGTCGACACGCTGGGTGAGCCGCCCCAGGACATCCGCCACGCCCGCGGCACCGACGGCCGGCGGGGCCGCGAGCACCCCGCCGCGCACGAGCGGCGAGAGCGCCTGGGCGCCCGAGCCGGCCGGGTCGATGACATGGACACTGAACTCGCCCGCCGGATGGACCGCCAGCAGCCGCGCCGTGTGCGCCACGGCCGACACCAGTGCGAGGTGACGCAGCTCGTGGGAGTCGGCGTACCAGTCGCCGGAGGCCTCCGCGCGGCCGCTGTCGATCCAGAGCCCGCGCTCGAGTGGCAGGCGGACCAGCATCGGAATGCTCAGCGGGTCGCTCTCGGGCAGCCGGAGGACACCCAGGCGCAGGGCCATGGGCATCTCCATGGGTACGCGGTAGGCGTGCCAGACGGGGTTGCCCCAGTCGGCGTACGCCGGGGGCAGCGCCGGTTCGACGACCGCGACCTCGGCGGTGAGCTGGGCGAGATCCCGCTCCAGCGCCTCCCGGGCCTGGTCGACGAGCTGGCCGTGTCTGGTCTGGGCCGCCTCCCGGGCCGCGTCGCCCTGGCCGCCGACCCGGCTGCGCGGGTCGGACAGGACCTGGTCGAGTTCCTTCTCCAGCCGTGTGTCGGCGAAGTCCACGGCGCTGCGGTACGCGGCCGTGGTGCGCGCCAGGTCCTCGAACATGCCCCAGACCTGGTTGTAGAGCCGTTCCTCCATGGACCAGCCGGTCGCGTCGCCCGCGACGGGCGGGGCGGGCTGCCCGGGCTGGGCCGGGGGCGCGGTGGGCGGAGGCGGCGGTGGAGCGGCGTGCTGCCGCCGACGAGGGTGGACGTAGTCGATCGGACCGCCGGCGGAAGGCGGAGGCGACGCTGCGGGCGATGCCGGCCCGGGGGCGGCGGAGGGGTCGGTCGACGCGGGACCCGGGGCTGCGGAACCGGCCGCTGCGCCGCCCGTCGGCACGGGATCCGTGGGTGTTGCGCCGGTCTGCGGGCTCTGGCCCGGCCCGTAGGGGCCGGCGACACCCTGCGTTCCGTACGGGGAGGCGCTCTGGTCCGGGCCGAGGGTGGAGGCCGCCGCCTGTCGGGAGCGGTCGCCGTCGGCCGTGCGCGGTGGCGGGGCCGGTACCGAGCGGGCCAGGCCCTGGGCCACGGCCTCGTTGATTGCTGCGGCGAGCTGGTGGGCCTGCGGCAGGCCCTGGTCGGTGAGGAGTTCACCGAGGCCGCCCGCGTACCCCTGGCCCACGGCCCGTACCTTCCAGGCGCCCTGGCGCCGGTACAGCTCCAGGGCGACGACGGCCGACTCGGCACTGAGGCCGGTGATGGTGTACGTGGCGACCTCGGTGCCGTCGAGGCCGGTGACCGCGAGGCAAGGGGCCGGGACGGAGCCGAAGCTGACCGGCCCTGCGGGCTGCGGCGGCAGGGAGAGCAGAACGCTGACCCGGTGCACCGTGGCCGGCATGGCGTCCAGGTCCACGGCGAGACGGTGGTCGGCGGCCGCCTGCCGGGAGACCTCGATGCCGGGCAGCGTGGGAGAGCCCGGGTGAACCACCCATTCGACGCCCTGCGCCCTGCCGGTCTCGTCGCTGAGCGTGGCCGCGGCCACGACCGGCGTGCCGGCCGAGACCCTGACCTCGAGGCGGACCCGGGAGAGCGGGTGGTTCTGCCCCCGCACCAGCTCGGCCGTCATCGCCTTTCGTCCCCCTGCGTCGCGTGTGATGTTCTCGGGTGCCGCTCGCCCGGGGTGGCCTACAGCGCCGGCAGGATCGCGGGCATCAGGTCCTGGAAGGTTCGGCCGTTGGCCGGAGCGCCGAGGGCCGTCAGTGTCCAGCCCGCACCCGACCGGTGCACCTTGGCCATGATCTGCGCCGTGTAGTTGCCGCCGCCCGCGAGCGTGTAGCGCGCGAGCTCCTGGCCGTTGGTCTCGTCGACCAGCCGGCAGAAGGCGTTCTGCACCTCCTGGAAGGTCTGGCCCGTGAAGGAGTTCACGGTGAAGACGATCTGGTCGATGTGGACCGGGACGCGTGCCAGGTCGACGAGGATCGCCTCGTCGTCGCCGCCCTGGCCGACGCCGCCGACGAGGTTGTCCCCGGTGTGCCGGACGGAGCCGTCGTCGCTCACCAGGTGACGGAAGAAGACGACGTCGACGGGCTGCTTGTCCGCGAACAGCACGGCGGAGGCGTCGAGGTCGATCTCCCGGGTGCGGGAGCCGAACAGGCCGCGGCGGGGGGCCGCCTGCCAGCCGAGACCCATGCGCACCGCGGTCAGGCTGCCCCCGTCGTTCTTCTGCAGACTGATGGCCTGACCCTTGGTCATGTTGACGGTCACGGGTGGTTTCCCCTCTCGAACTGTCCCCTGTTGCCGCGGAGTCCGCGGATGCCGAAAACCCTACGCAAGGGCACTGACGGTGCCGTACCCGGGCACGCACTTTGTGTCGGTCTTGCAACACAGTGCGTGCGCTGTCCGGGCACGGCCGCCGCACGGGTCCGTCAGGCCAGACCCGCCTCCTTCATCTGACGCAGTTCCTTCTTCATCTCGGACACCTCGTCGCGCAGCCGGGCGGCGACCTCGAACTGCAGGTCCGCGGCGGCGGCCCGCATGCGCTCCGTCATCTCCTCGATCTGCTCGGAGAGTTCGGCGGCGGGGCGGTCGGTGGGAACCGTCGCCCCGGCCTTGCCCCTGGTGGCCTTCGCCTTCGCTCCCTTGGCCGCCTTGTCCCCGAGGGACGGCACCGGAGCCTTGGTGCCCCGCCCGTCCTTCTTGGCGCGGTAGCCGCTGCCGAGCAGCTGCTCGGTGTCGACCTCCTCGCGGGCGATCTGCGCGACGATGTCGTTGATCTTCTTGCGGAGCGGCTGGGGGTCGATGCCGTTCGCCTTGTTGTAGGCGACCTGCTTCTCGCGGCGGCGGTTGGTCTCCTCGATGGCCCGCTCCATCGCCGGGGTGATCTTGTCGGCGTACATGTGGACCTGGCCGGAGACGTTGCGCGCCGCGCGGCCGATGGTCTGGATCAGCGAGGTGCCGGAGCGCAGGAAGCCCTCTTTGTCGGCGTCGAGGATCGCCACCAGGGACACCTCGGGCAGGTCGAGACCCTCACGCAGCAGGTTGATGCCGACCAGTACGTCGAACTCGCCGCTGCGCAGCTCGCGCAGCAGCTCGATGCGGCGCAGGGTGTCGACGTCGCTGTGGAGGTAGCGCACCTGGATGCCCAGTTCGAGGAAGTAGTCCGTGAGGTCCTCGGCCATCTTCTTCGTCAGGGTGGTGACGAGGACGCGCTCGTCCTTCTCGGTGCGCAGACGGATCTCGTGCACCAGGTCGTCGATCTGGCCCTCGGTCGGCTTGACGACGACCTCCGGGTCGATGAGGCCGGTGGGGCGGATGATCTGCTCGACGACGCCGTCGCCGCGCGAGAGCTCGTACTTGCCGGGGGTCGCCGACAGGTAGACGGTCTGGCCGACACGCTCCTGGAACTCCTCCCACTTCAGGGGGCGGTTGTCGAGGGCGGAGGGCAGGCGGAAGCCGTGGTCGACGAGGGTGCGCTTGCGGGAGGCGTCTCCCTCGTACATGGCGCCGATCTGCGGGACGGTGTTGTGGGACTCGTCGATGACGAGCAGGAAGTCGTCCGGGAAGTAGTCGAGCAGGGTGTTCGGCGGGGAGCCGGGCAGGCGGCCGTCGAAGTGCATCGAGTAGTTCTCCACGCCGGAGCAGGAGCCGATCTGGCGGAGCATCTCGATGTCGTAGGTGGTGCGCATGCGCAGGCGCTGGGCCTCCAGCAGCTTGCCCTGCTTCTCCAGCTCCGCCAGGCGCTCCCCCAGCTCCTTCTCGATGTCGTTGACGGCCCGCTCCATGCGCTCGGGGCCGGCGACGTAGTGGGAGGCCGGGAAGACGTACAGCTGCTGGTCGTCACTGATGATCTCGCCGGTGAGCGGGTGCAGGGTGGACAGGGCCTCGATCTCGTCACCGAACATCTCGATGCGGACGGCGAGCTCCTCGTAGACCGGGAAGATCTCGACGGTGTCGCCGCGCACCCGGAAGGTGCCGCGGGTGAAGGCCAGGTCGTTGCGCGTGTACTGGATGTCCACGAAGCGGCGCAGCAGCTGGTCGCGGTCGATCTCGTCGCCGACACGGAGGGGGACCATGCGGTCCACGTACTCCTGGGGGGTGCCGAGGCCGTAGATGCAGGAGACCGAGGCGACCACGACGACGTCCCGCCGGGTGAGCAGCGAGTTGGTCGCGGAGTGGCGCAGGCGCTCGACCTCCTCGTTGATCGAGGAGTCCTTCTCGATGTAGGTGTCCGACTGCGGGACGTAGGCCTCTGGCTGGTAGTAGTCGTAGTACGAGACGAAGTACTCGACCGCGTTGTTCGGCAGCAGTTCCCGGAACTCGTTCGCCAGCTGGGCGGCCAGGGTCTTGTTGGGGGCCATCACCAGAGTGGGCCGCTGGAGTTTCTCGATCATCCACGCGGTGGTGGCGGACTTGCCGGTGCCGGTCGCGCCGAGGAGGACGACGTCCTTCTCGCCGCCTTCGATGCGCTTGGCCAGCTCGGCGATGGCCGCCGGCTGGTCACCGCTGGGCTGGTAGGGGCTGACGACCTCGAAGGGCGCCACCGTGCGTTCGATGTGGGAAACGGGCCGCATGCCATCCACCGTACGGCCACCCACTGACAACCGGGTCGGATCAGCGCTCTCGCGGGGGCCGGCCCGGTTCCCCGGGCCGGGCGGGGGCGGAGATCAGCGGTTCTGCGGGGCGCGGGCCTCGCGGTGCGTCACCTTCCGGCGGGGCCTGATCTGGAGCCGGCGCGACACGTGGTGGACGGGCTCATGGGCCGGGACGCCGGGCTTGTGCTCGACGGGGGTCCAGTCCGGCTTGCCCATGACCATCAGCGGGTCGAACATCACGACGACACCCGCGAGACAGAGGAAGGCGAGGGGGCCGATCAGCATCGGCGCGAGGAGCGCGGCGGGCGAGTCACCGGCCGGCGAGTCGCCGGTGGCGTGCAGATGGACGCTCAGGGCCGCCATGCCCGTGTAGTGCATGCCGGTGACCGCCAGTCCCATGACGAGGCTCGCGCCCACGCTCCACAGGAAGCCCCTGACCTGTCCGGCGGCCCAGAGGGCCGCGGTGGCGGCTGCCATGGCTATGGCGACGGAGATGGAGACGGTGAGCGTGTTGTACTGCAGCTGCCCGTTGAACCGCATCCCGGCCATGCCCAGGTAGTGCATCGACGCGATGCCCAGGCCGGTGATGGTTCCCCCGGTGAACAGCGCGGTGCCGGTGGCGCCCTTGTAGCCGACGATGAAGATCCCCACGCCCACCATGACGATGGCGACGCCGAGGCTGGCGTACGTCGTCGGTTTGTCGTAGTGGATGGGGGCGCCGGAGACCGTGAAGCCCATCATCGCGATGAAGTGCATGGTCCAGATGCCGGAGCCGATCGCCGCCGAGCCGAGGGCGAGCCATCCGGGGCGCCAGGAGTGGGCGACGAGCAGGGCTCTGGTGGTGCAGCGCAGGCCGAGGGCACCGCCGAGGCAGGCCATGAAGTAGGCCACCAGCGGTGTGACGAGTCCGTAGCTGAATCCGTCGACCGTGCCTTGCATGCGCGGTTGCCCTTCCGCCCTGTTGTGTCGGTTCTTCCCTGATGAGCCCCTCCCGAGGACCGCGTAAGAGCGGTCAAGGCTGAGAGAGAGTATGACTGCCACCGGAATGGTCGAACGATTTTCCGGCAAAGAAACACGCTCTTGCCCCACATGTGCGGCAGCGGTGAGCGGCATCGATCATCTCCCTTTCATTGTGTGGTCGTCCCGTACCCCTCCGTCGTTGACTCTGTGCTGTCACAGTTGAGCCGTACGTGACCACCGGACGCGAGGAGTTCGTAATGCACGCGCGCGCAGTTGCCGCCACGACCACCGCGCTGCTGGGCACGGTCGCCCTTCTGCTCCCCGTCCACGACGCGCGCGCGGGCATCACCGCACGGCCTGCGGTGATCGCCCACCGGGGCGCCTCCGCCGCAGCACCGGAGAACACCCTGGCCGCGGTCGACAGGGCCGCGGCCCTGGGTGTCGGCTGGGTGGAGAACGACGTCCAGCGCACCCGGGACGGCGAGCTCGTGGTGATCCACGACGACAGTCTCCGTCGCACGACGAACGTCGAGGACATCTTCCCGGACCGGGCTCCGTGGAAGGTGAAGGACTTCACCGCGGCCGAGATCGCCCTGCTGGACGCGGGGAGCTGGTTCGGCGCCGCGTACACGGGCGCACGCGTGCCGACGCTCGAGCAGTACGTCGAGCGGGTGGAGGGCAACCACCAGAAACTGCTTCTGGAGATCAAGAACCCCGAGCTGTACCCGGGGATCGAACAGGAGACCCTCAAGCTCCTGGGCAACGAGGACTGGCTCGACCGGTCGCATCTCACCGGCCGGCTGGTCGTGCAGAGCTTCAGCGCCGGCAGTCTGCGCACCGTCCACGACCTGAAGCCGGGGGTGCGCACCGGCCTCCTCGGCACTCCGGCCCGGTCGGAGCTGGCCCGGTACGCGAGCTACACGGACCTGATCAATCCTTCCCACACCGGACTCTCCCGAAGTTATGTGGACGCCGTGCACGCGCTGACCGGACCGCACGGCACGCGGATGAAGGTCTTCGCCTGGACCGTCGACGACGCTCCCACCGCCAGGGCCGTCGCCGGGTACGGCGTGGACGGCGTGATCACGAACCGGCCCGACGTGGTGCGGCAGGCCCTGGGCTGTCCCTGACCCGCGAAATCCGGGCTCTCCCCGGGCCTTGTCAGTGGCAGGCCGTACGGTGGGTCGCATGAGCACCCACGGGCACAGCGAGCAGCCGGTCGTGTGGACGGTCGTCGGCACGGAGATCGGTCCGCTGTTGCTGGCCGCGACCCGCGAGGGCCTGGTCAACGTCGTGTTCCACGCGACCGACGCGGTGCGTGACCGGGCGCTGGGCAGGCTCGCGGAGAGGCTGGGCGTGGAGCCCGTCGAGGCACCCGATTCCCCGCTGCTCGCGGAGGCGGTACGTCAGGTCGACGCCTACTTCGCCGGTGATCGCCGTGCCTTCGAGCTGCCGCTGGACTGGTCGCTGATCTCGGGCTTCAACCGCCAGGTGCTGCGTGAGCTGGCCTCCGGTGTGCCGTTCGGCGCGGTCGTCGGCTACGGCGACCTGGCCGAGCGGGTCGGGCAGCCGGGGGCCGCGCAGGCGGTGGGGGCGGCCATGGGTGCCAATCCCCTGCCGGTCGTCGTGCCCTGTCACCGGGTGGTCGAGCGCGATGGCGGCATCGGCGGTTTCGGGGGCGGTCTGGAGACCAAGCGGAAGCTGCTCGCGCTGGAGGGGGTCCTGCCCGAACCGCTGTTCTGAGGGCTGCCGCGCGCTCGGCACCGGGGGCCGTGTCGAGGGCGCGGGGTTTGGCGGGGCGCACCGCCCGCCAGAGATGAGGGGGAGACGCGAGAACAGGAGGCTGGCCGTGGTGCTGGTGATGTCGGAAGAGGTGCGGGAGGCGGTCGACGCGCGTCGACCCGTGGTGGCCCTGGAGTCCACGATCATCGCGCACGGGCTGCCGCGGCCGCGCAACCTGCAGGTGGCGCGGGAACTGGAGGAGGTCGTCCGCGCGGAGGGTGCCGTCCCGGCGACGATCGCCGTGCTGGACGGACGGCCGCATGTCGGCCTGGACAAGGACCAGCTGGAGCGGGTCGCCAACGAGGACGGGATCCGCAAGCTGGGCCACCGGGACCTGCCCCTCGCCGTGGCCTCGGGAGTGAGCGGGGCGACCACGGTGTCGGCGACGGCGCTGCTGGCGGCGCTGGCGGGTGTGCGCGTCTTCGCCACGGGCGGGCTCGGCGGGGTGCACCGGGAGTGGACGGTGAGTCAGGACGAGTCCGCCGACCTGGGGCTGCTGGCGCGCACCCGCATCACGGTGGTCTGCGCGGGGGTGAAGTCGATCCTGGACGTGCCGGCGACCCTGCAGCGGCTGGAGACGCTGGGCGTGGCCGTCGCCGGTTACGGCACGGACCGCTTCCCGGGCTTCTACCTGTCCGACTCGGGGCATCCGGTGGACTGGACGCTCGAGACGCCCGGGCAGGTGGCCGCCGTGATGCGGGCGCAGGACGCCGTGGGCGGGCCGGAGTCGGCGCTGATCGTCGCCAATCCTGTGCCCGAGGCGGAACAGCTGGATCCCGGGCTGCACGCGCGCGTGCTCACCGACGCGCTGCAGGCCTGCGAGGAAGCGGGCGTCACCGGGCAGGGGGTCACGCCGTTCCTCCTCGACTACCTGGTCCGGCACACCGACGGCGCTTCCCTGAGCGCCAACCTGGCGGCGGTGCGCGGCAACGTACGGCTGGCGGCACGGATCGCGGCGGCGTGGGCCGGGGTGTGACCGGGCAGCCGGGCGGGGCGAGGGCCGAGGTTCCGGGGGCCGGGGCGGCGCCGGGCGGGGCGCTGCTCGTCGTCGGGGACGTCGTGACGGACGTCGTCGCACGGCATCGGGGGCCGCTCGCGTCGGGGACGGACACGGCTGCCGTGATCCGGACCCTGCCGGGCGGCGCGGGTGCCAACGTGGCGTGCTGGGCGGCCCATTGGGGGTGCGCCGACGTACGGCTGCTCGGCCGGGTGGGCTCGGACGCCGCGGACTGGCACGAGCGGGAGCTGCGCGCGGCCGGAGTGCGGCCCCGGCTCGTCGTGGATCCGCAGGCCGCGACCGGGACGGTGATCTGTCTGGTCGACGCGGGCGCAGCGGCCGAGCGTACGTTCCTCACCGACAGCGGGGCCTCGCTGCGGTTCGAACCGGGCGACTGGTCGGACGCCTTCCTGGAGGGGGTGGGCCGACTGCATCTGTCCGGCTACCTGCTGTTCTCGGGGCCGGGGCGCGCGCTGGTGCGGACGGCGGTGGCGGCGGCACGCGCGTGTGGGGTGCCGGTGAGCCTCGATCCGGCCTCGGCCGGCTTCCTCGCGGAGCTGGGCGCCGACCGTTTCCTGGCTCTCGTCGAGGGGGTGGACGTACTGCTGCCCAGCCGTGACGAGGCGTGTCTGCTCACCGGGGCGCCCGACGGCGCTCGCGCGGCGGCCGAACTGAGCCGGCGTGTTCCGCTGGTGGTGGCCAAACAGGGCGCGGACGGCGCGTTGGTCGCCCGGAGCGGCTCGGTGCTCGCCCGTGTCCCCGCCGAGGCGGCGACGCCCCGGGACACGACAGGCGCCGGTGACGCCTTCACGGGCGCGTTCCTCGCCGCCCTGCTCTCGGGCGCGGAGGCCGCGGCCGCGGCGGCCGAGGGGTGCCGGGCGGGGGCCCGGGCGGTGGAACGCGTGGGAGCCCGGCCGCCCATACCCGACTGCGGACCGGCACCGACGCCGGACAGGGCAGGGGTCGGCTGATGCGGAGGGGACTGCGCGCGGGCCGCCTCAGGCACCGGTCGCGTCCTGGGACCACGGGAGAACAGTGCTGTCCCGTCCCGCCGCCTCTCTCGTCCCGACCCCTCTCACCCCTTCCGTCCCCAGGCCGAGATCATCGGTGCCGTGGCCAGGTCCATGCTGCCGGAGGCGACGTTGGCCAGGTGGCGGTCGATCTCCGCGTCGGTGGCGAGGCCCGCGGTGACGAGATCGCCGCGGATCTGGCGGACCGTCGCCGATTCCAGGGCCGCGCACGCGGGTGACGTGACCGGGAAGTAGGCGTCGGCCTCGACGCGGCGCAGTCCGGCCTCGCGAAGCAGCCGCGGGATTTTCCGGCCGTAGGAGAGGTCTGCTCCCCGGTCGGCGAGGAGTTCGCGGAAGCCGTGTCGCAGACGGTTCGCGAGCTGCTCCTCGGGGCCGTGCTCGTCGGGGCAGAGCAGGGGCTGCAGAGCGGGGTCGGCGTCCTCGATCAGGAGGCGTCCGCCGGGCCGCAGCGCCTTGATCATGGAGCGCAAAGCCCGCTCCCGGTCGGGGACATGGACCAGGACGAGCCGGGCGTGCACCAGGTCGAAGCCCTCCGCGGGCGGTTCCTCGGCACCGACGTCATGGACGCGCACCTCGACGGGCGGCCGGGCGGCCGGGGCCAGCCGCGAGGTGTCGATGTCGGTCGCGACGACCTTGCCGGTGGGACCGACCTTCTTCGCGAGCCAGGCGACCACGGACGTGCCACCGGCCCCGACCTCCCAGCAGCGCCAGCCGGGACCGACGCCGAACCCTTCGAGGTGGCGGAACGTCGTGGGGTCGAAAAGGGTGGCGAAGGCGTCGAAGCTCTCCGCCGCCTCGCTCTGCTGGTTGTCGAGAAGGTACCCGTCGGCTCGTGTCATGTGGTGATCATCCCAGCTGTCCGGCTCGTGAGAGGCGGTCGACACCGCCGGAAATCGGTATCACCGGCTCCCCGAAGTCCCCTTGTCCACAGGCGGGAACAAAACGGAATAGTGCCTTTCCACAGGCTTACCCACCGCATGCACGAGCCTGGCAGACTGGCGCGGAGGGTGCGGGAACGCGCACGAGGAGATGCACGCAAGGAGTCCCAGATGACCATGGCGGGGAATCTGCGGAAGGTCACCGGCCTCGGAGGGGTCGGCGGCCTCCGCAAGGTGGCGCGGCTGGCCCGGCGGCGTGCGCGGGTCGACCTGAGTCACCACGCGCGCTCCCCGCTGGGCTCCTCGGTGGTGAACTGCGTGACGTACCGGGACGGCGTCCGGGCCCCGGTCGCCGGCGACCTGGTCGACGTGGTGGAACAGGTGCGCAAGAGCCGCCACGGCTTCGTCTGGCTCGGCCTCCACGAGCCGACGAACGACGAGTTCGCGGGCATCGCCGAGCTCTTCGACCTCCATCCCCTGGCGGTGGAGGACGCCGTCGAGGCCCATCAGCGCCCGAAGGTCGAGCGCTACGGCGAGACGCTGTTCGCGGTGTTCAAAACGGTCTGCTACGTGGAACACGAGCAGCTGACGGCGACGAGCGAAGTGGTCGACACCGGCGAGATCATGATGTTCGTAGGCCAGGACTTCGTCATCACGGTGCGGCACGGACGGCATGGCTCGCTGGGTCCGCTGCGCGAGGAGCTCGAGTCCCGTCCGGGCCAGCTGGGCAAGGGCCCGTCGGCGGTGCTGCACGCCGTCGCGGACCATGTGGTCGACGACTATCTCCACGTCATCGACGCCGTACAGGCCGACATCGACCAGGTCGAAGCGGACGTGTTCGCGGAGAACGGCGCCCGGACCGACCCGGGGCGCATCTACCAGCTCAAGCGGGAACTCCTGGAACTGAAGCGGGCGGTGGTCCCGCTGAAGCGTCCGCTCCTTGACCTCGCCGACCGGCCGGTGCGGGTGGTGGACCCGGAGATACAGGCGTACTTCCGGGACGTGTCCGACCATCTGCTGCGGGCCACGGAGCAGATCGCCGCGTTCGACGAGCTGCTCAACTCGATCCTGCAGGCGCATCTGGCGCAGGTCACGGTGGCGCAGAACGAGGACATGCGCAAGATCACGGCGTGGGCGGCGGTGATCGCCGTGCCGACGATGGTCTGCGGCGTCTACGGCATGAACTTCGACAACATGCCGGAGCTGCACTGGAGGTTCGGCTATCCGCTGGTCATCGCCGTGATATCCGTGGCCTGCCTGGTGCTGTACCGCGGCTTCCGGCGCAACGGCTGGCTCTGAGGCGCGCCGCCCGAAGCCGGGCGGCCGCGCGACGGCGCCGATGCGGGGCGAAGCCGTTGTCGGTGCCGGGTGCAATCCTGGTCCTCAGTGGTCCTCAGTGGTCCTCAGCGGTCCTCAGCGGTCCTCAGTGCCCGGTGGAACCGGTCCTGGCGTAGACGCTCTCCACCCAGGAGGCGATCTGGTCCTCGGTCAGATGCTGGGCGAGATCGGCCTCGCTGATCATGCCCACCAGGCGCTTGTTGTCGATGACGGGGAGCCGACGGATCTGGTGGTCCTGCATCTCACGGAGCACCTCGCCGACATCGGCGTTCGCGTCGATCCAGCGTGGGGTGCCCTGGGCCATCTCTCCGGCGGTGACCTCGGACGGGTCGTGGCCCCTGGCCACACAGCCGACCACGATGTCGCGGTCGGTGAGGATGCCGCAGAGCCGCTCGTTCTCGTCGCTGATGGGCAGGGCTCCCACATTGAGTTCGCGCATCAGTTGAGCGGCGCGGTCGAGGGTCTCGTGGGCCGGGATCCACTGGGCGCCCCGGTGCATGATGTCTCCGGCTGTAGTCATGGACACCTCCAGGTGCCGGACGGCCGGCGCGGCGCGGGAGCACCGCTGGTTCCGGCGCTGCTCCATTCTTGCCGGGTCTCCGGACCCCCGCATCTCACCGGCTCACCGGCTCACCGACGTCCCTTCGCCCCAAGCCGGATGGCGCGGATCGTCCGCGCGGACGACGACGTCGGCCGTGGCGGCCGGGTCGGTCTCCCGGGCGTAGCTGTCGAAGGCCGGGAGCGTCCAGTGGTCGGCCTCGGGGGTGCGCCGGCGCAGGGCCGCCGGGGAGAGCTGGACGTGGACGGAGAGATCGAAGGGGAACCAGTGCCGCAGCAGGAAGGGGCCGTGCAGCAACAGGAAGCCGCTGGGCGGGAGTTGGACGTAGGGGCTGCGGGTGGCCCGGTCGGTGTCCGGGTCCCGGAGGTCGGGCAGGATCCGTCCGTCGCCGCCGGGTTCGAGGGGACCGAACACCTCGCGCCACAGGGCTCCGGTGTCGAACCAGCCGTTGTAGTAGGCCTCCACGTCCTGGTGCCCGTACTCCAGGCGAAGGGAGGCCGGGCGCAGGAAGCCGTGCACGTCCACGACACGGGAGGCGCGGCCGCGTATGCGCAGTGCTTCGGCGACGCGGTCGGCGAGGTCTCCGGGGCGGGCCGCCGGAGCCCCGTCGAAGGCGACGCGGGGCCAGGGGCTGCCGTCGCCCGGCTTCAGGTCGAGCAGCCGCTCGGCGAGGAGGTCGCCGAGCCGTTCCCAGGTGATCGCTTCGAGTCGCACACCGCCCATCATGCGCCAGGTCCCGGTCCTGACGCGTGGGGGTCGTGGGCGCGACGGGCGGGGAGCAGATGCGGAAGACGGACCTCGTTCCAGGCCCGGGCGGCGTCCAGGAGGAAACAGGAGGAAATGAGAGTGCGACCGCGAGGGGTGCGGGCACGGAGCAGGCCACCACCGTCGCGGGGGCGGGCGGCTGCCTGAAGAAGCCGAGTGGTGTCGCGTCCACCAGCGGGAATGAAGCCTGCATGGCAGTCCTCACCGCTCCCGCAGCCCGCACCGGCCTCCTCGTCGTACAGCCGATTCGGCGGAAGCACTGCAGGGGGTGCCGCCGGGGACCGCAGCCGATGCTCGTCCTGGAGGACGGCGGTCCTCGCTGCCTGGACTGCGCGGACCTGGGGCACCTGGTGTTCCTGCCGCGCGGCGACACGGCGCTGACGCGCAGGTCGCGGGAGGAGAGCACGCTGTCGGTCGTGGTCGTCCGGTTCAACCGGCGCAAGGGGCGGTACGAGAGGCAGGGCGTCCTGGTCGAGGAGGCGGGGCTCGCCCGGGCCGAGGAGCGGTGTCTGGCGGACGCCGAGGCGCGGCGGCGGCGCCGGACACGGGACGCGCGGCGCCGGGCCCTGGAGGACACACGGCTCGCCGAGGCGTTCGCCGCGGAGATCCTGCGCCTGCTCCCGGGCTGCCCGGCGGACCGGGCCGAAGCGATCGCCGCGCACGCCTCGGTGCGGGGCAGCGGGCGGGTGGGGCGCAGCGCCGCCGGGCGGGCGTTGTCCGAGGGGGCGGTCGTCTCTGCGGTCGTGGCGTCGGTACGTCATCTCGACACGCCGTACGACTCTCTGCTGATGAGGGGGGTGCCCCGGGGCGAGGCGAGGCGGCGGATCGCGGCGGAGGTGGAGGGAGTGTTGCGGGGGTGGGGATGGGCCATGGACAGGCAGAAGGCGCTCCCCCGATCATCGACCCGGTGACCGGGGTTTCACTCGAGGTGACGGATCACACCGGCCGGAACTTCCGGACGCCCCGGAATGCCGGAGCGAACGGGCCGCTCGGAACGACAGGGGAGTTGACGTTGTCATGATCGATGGCCCGTATCTGGGGCTCGTGCTGCTGGGCGTGCTGGCGACCGGGCTGATGGCCGGGGTCTTCTGTGCCTTCTCGGTCCTGGTCATGCGGGCCCTCACCGCGCTGCCGCCCGCGCAGGGCGTGGCCGCGATGAACGCGGTCAACCGTACGGCGATGGCACCGGCGTTCATGGTGCTGTTCCTCGGTGCGGCGGCGCTGTGCGCGGTGATCGCCGTGGTGACGTTCGTCCTGTGGCCGCAGGACGGGACTGCTTTGTTGCTGGTGGGCAGCGTGCTGTATCTGGCCGGCGCGTTCGGGGTGACCGTACTGGCGAACGTGCCGCGCAACGACGCGCTGATGAAGCTGGAACCGGGCACGGCGGAGGCGGTGAGGTACTGGCCGACGTACGTGCGCGAGTGGACGCGCTGGAACCATGTGCGGGCGGTCGCGTCGGCGGCAGCGGCGGTCCTGTACACCCTGGCCCTGGTCTGACTATCCGCGTCCGGCTCCCTGCGTCCGATTCTCTGCGTCCGGCTCTCTGCGCAGGTGCCCGACGGGACGTATCGTGGCCGAAAGAGTGCCGCAGGAGTACCGAAGAGTGCCGCCCGATGACGCTCGGCCTGTCCCACGCGTACGCAAGGAAGACGCCCATGGCCGATCCCAAGGGATTCATGAACACGTCCCGCCAGGACTGGCCCCGCCGGCCGGTCGAGGAGCGGGTCCGGGACTGGGACGAGGTGTACGTCCCCGGGGCACTGCTGCCGATCATCAGCAAGCAGGCGGACCGCTGCATGGACTGCGGCATCCCCTTCTGCCACGAGGCGTGTCCGCTCGGCAATCTGATCCCGGAGTGGAACGACCTGGTGTCCCGGGAGGACTGGCGGGCGGCGAGCGACCGGCTGCACGCGACGAACAACTTCCCGGAGTTCACGGGGCGGTTGTGTCCGGCGCCGTGCGAGGCAGGGTGCGTGCTGGCCATCAACCAGCCCGCTGTCACCATCAAGAACGTCGAGGTGGCGATCGCGGACCGGGCCTGGGCGGAGGGGTTCACCCCGCCCAGGCCGCCGGACCGGCTCTCGGGGAAGACGGTGGCGGTGATCGGCTCAGGCCCCACGGGGCTGGCGGCGGCGCAGCAGCTGACCAGGGCCGGGCACACGGTCGCCGTGTACGAGAAGGACGACCGGATCGGCGGCCTCATGCGGTACGGCATCCCCGAGTTCAAGATGGAGAAGGTCCACCTTGAGCGGCGGATCGAGCAGATGCGCGCCGAGGGGACCAGGTTCCGCACGGGGACGGTGGTCGGCCGGGACATCGGCGCCGCGGATCTGCGGGCCCGCTACGACGCCGTGGTGATCGCCACCGGTGCCACGGCGTGGCGGGAGTTGCCGGTGCCGGGCCGGGAGCTGGCCGGAATACATCAGGCGATGGAGTACCTGCCGTTGGCCAACCGGGTGTGCGAGGGCGATCTCGAGGTCTCGCCGATGTCCGCCGCCGGCCGGCATGTCGTGATCGTGGGAGGCGGCGACACCGGCGCGGACTGCCTGGGGACGGCGGTGCGCGAGGGCGCGGCCTCCGTGACCCAGCTGGACATCTACGCCCAGCCCGGTGCGGACCGCGACGAGGACATCGACCCCTGGCCGACGTACCCGAAGATCTACCGGCTGTCGGCCGCGCACGAGGAGGCGCGCGACCTGCGTAGTGCGCCGGCGGCCGACGCGGACGCGCGTCTGTTCGCCGCCTCCACGCTCCGTTTCACGGGCGACGAGGGCGGACATGTGCGGTCGCTGCACCTGGTCGAGGTGGACGCGGCGCGGCGGCCGGTGGCGGGCAGCGGGCGGGTGCTGCCCGCGGATCTGGTGCTGCTGGCACTCGGCTTCTCCGGGCCCGGCCGGGAGGACGGACTCGTGGACCAGTTGGGGCTGACGCTGGACCCGCGCGGCACTCTCGCCCGGGACGGCGACTTCGCGACCAACGTCCCCGGGGTGTTCGCCGCGGGGGACGCGGCGCGCGGGCAGTCGCTGATCGTGTGGGCGATAGCGGAGGGGCGCGCGGTGGCGGCGGCCGTCGACCGCCACCTGTCGGGCAGGTCGCATCTGCCGTCCCCCATCACACCGCACGACCGGCCCATGAGCGCCTAGGTGTTTTGAGCCTTGGCCCGTGACGGGGCGAGGCCGTCCCCGGCCCTGCCCCGTCCCCCGGCCCGGCCACCGTCCCGCTGGACGAGCCGGGCACCGTACTCCTCCGGCCGGCGGTGTCCAGGCACGCGAACCTCGCCCGCGCGCCCCGTGCCGGCGGTTCCGACCGGCATCAGTGGCCTCAGGGCTTGCGCCCCACCGCTCCGTAGCCGGGAATGACGCCGTCCTCCTGGCCCGGAATGGGCTCTCCGAGTTCGGGGTGCCAGTCGGGTACGACCGCCACGCCCGGGTCGACCAGTTCGAGCCCGTCGAAGAAGTGGCCGAACTCGTCCCGGGAGCGGAGGGCAAGCGTGACGCCCGCCGCCTTGAGCTTCTCCGTGGCCGCCGCGGACTCCTCCGGGGTGAAGTCCGCGGTGGCGTGGGTCATCATCAGATAGCTGCCCGAGGGGAGTTCGGCGAGCAGCCGGTCGACGAGTTCGTGCGCGCCGTCCTCGTCGGAGACGAAATGCAGCAGCGCCACCAGCGACAGGGCCACCGGCCGGGTGAGGTCCAGGATCTTCCTGGCCCCCTCGACGATGGTGGCCGGATCGCGGACGTCCGCCTGGAGGTACTCCGTGACGCCGCCGGGCGTGCTGCGCAGCAGGGCTGCCGCGTGGGCCAGCACGATCGGGTCGTTGTCGCAGTAGACCACCCGGGCGTCCGGCGCGATCTCCTGGGCGACCTGGTGCAGGTTGGGCTCGGTCGGGATGCCCGTGCCGACGTCCAGGAACTGGCGTACGCCGTTCCCGGCCAGCCAGCGCGTGGCGCGGTGCATGAAGGCACGGTTGACGCGTGCCATCACCGGCACGCGCGGGTCGAGTGCGAGCATCTGCCGGCCCATCGCCTCGTCGACGGGGTAGTTGTCCTTGCCGCCGAGGTACCAGTCGTACATCCGCGCGGGATGGGGCTTGCTGGTGTCGATCTCGACGTCGGGGGTGGGATCCTGCCCGGTCATGACGCACTCCGTAAGACACAACGAGTAATCAAATCAGCACCAAAATAGGGAAGTTGAGCGAAAAAACGACAATGGAAGGACAATCGGAGATCCGTCAGTTCACGAGAGCAGGAAGTCCGCCTTCCCCGCCTTGGCCCCCTCGATGAAGGCCGTCATCTCGTCGGTGGTGTAGATCAGCGCCGGACCGTCCGGGTCGGTCGACTGCCGGACGGCGATCCGGCCGTCGGAGAGCTTCATCGCCTCCAGGCAGTTTCCTCCGTTGCCCCCGCTCCACGGCTTGTGCCAGCCTTCGCTGCCCAAGTCTCGCGCGGGCATGCCGTTGTAGACCCGTTTGCGCGGCTTGATGCGATCCATTCACAGCTCCTTGCGGAAATCCCGGAGGATCTCCTTCGTGCGATGTGCAGTAGCGGCCTGCGCCGCCATGCGGTCCATGACCTCGAGATGGGTCGCCACCTCGGCGCGCGCGTCGAGATAGACGGCGCCGGTCAAGTACTCGCTGTAGACCATGTCCGGAAGCTCCGGCATGGCGAATCGGAACAGCACGAAGGGCCCGTAGGTGCCGGGGTGCGGCCCGCTCCCGAAGGGGGCCACCTGCAGCGTCACATTGGGCAGCTTCGTCGCCTCGAGCAGTTTGTCGATCTGCGCGCGCATCACCTCCGGGCCGCCGACCGGGCGGCGCAGTACCGTCTCGTCCATCACGACCCACAACCGGGGTGCGTCCTGACGGGTGAGCAGTTCCTGGCGTTGCATGCGCAGGTCGACAAGACGCTCGATGTCCTCCGGCCGGGTCTGGCCGATGGCACCGGACTTCAGGACGCCACGCGCGTAACCCTCGGTCTGCAGCAGACCGGGGACGAAGTGCGGTTCGTACTGACGGATCAGGGCAGCCGCGCCCTCCAGGCTGACGTGCATCGAGAACCAGCCGGGCAGGACGTCGTGGAAACGCTGCCACCAGCCGGGCTTGTTGGCGTCCTCGGCCAACTGGACGAACCCCTCGGCCTCTTCGTCGGTGACGCCGTAGGCCTTCAGCAGCAGTTGGAGGTACGGAATCTTGAGGCTGACCTCGGCCATCTCCATGCGGCGCACGGTGGCGGGCGCGACCCGGAGGATGCGGGCCGCCTCCTCACGCTTGAGCCCTGCGCGTTCCCGCAGGTCCAGCAGGCGTCGACCGAGAACGACCTGTCCGACGGTCGGCGCGGACCGCGGTTCGCTCACGCTCCACCTCCACGAAGAGCCCCGTAGGCCGGTCGTGTGGGGCCCTGGCCCCGACCGGCCGGTGACGAGACGAATCCTGACAGCCTTGCGGCGCCATTCGAAGACCCATTCGAAGATCTGTACGACTGGGTACGGATCTTCGGTGATCCCAACTGGCGCCGCTCAACGTGCTGTTGCGAGCAGTGTGCCACGCCCCTTCACCGCGTCACACAGCACTCTGCATTTTTCAGAGTGACACTTGCCAAGTGTTCACGGCGGGGCGATAGTGGCAAGCGTGATTCCGTCCGCGCCCTTAGGAACAGACGCCGCCGCAGGCCACCCCCAGGGTCTCGGCGCCGCGGGAGCAGGCCCCGACGAGGCCGCTGCCGAGCGCCGGTTCCGATTCGAGCTGGCCGCACATCCGGGTTCTCCTGCCCAGGCGAGACGCCTGGCGAGGACCCGGCTGAGTGGTTGGTCGGTGTGTGAGGACACCTGCGACACCGCGGCTCTCGTCATCTCCGAACTGGTCACCAACGCCATCGTGCACACGGCCAGTGACGTCGTCGTGTGCGAGCTGTCCGACTCCGACGACGTGGTGCGCATCGCCGTGCGCGACCAGGGCTGCGCCCCGGGCGAGCCGCACCCGTCGCCGCAACGCCCCGAGGAGGAGCACGGGAGGGGACTGCTGCTCGTCGAGGCCCTCTGTCACTCCTGGGGCGCCCAGGAGCACGGATCCGGCCTGCTGGTCTGGGCTCACCTGCCGCGCCGGGCCGACGCGCCCGGCGAGCCCGCGGAACCGGGCGACAGCCTGACCTCCGATCTCGCACAGCCGCACGAAGACCTCGCGCCGTCGGACGACGAACCGGCCGAGCCGCACGACGACCTCGGCTGGGGCGCCCGGCCGAAGCCGAACCCGGCCGACGGCTCCGGCAAGGAGGCCGAGCCCGCGGAACAGGCCCACCGAGCGGAGCCGGAGCCTGTCTCGTCGTCGGAACCGGCGTCGGAGTCGGCAGGCCTCACCGACCGGGCGACACGCCCGCCGCAGCACCGAATACCCGACGCCGCGGCGCAGTCTGCCGCCCCTGTACGGCCCCCCGGTCCCGCCCCGGAGACCGGCACCCCGATCCCACGCGTCACACCCCAGTGGCACCACGGCCCGCAGCACCAGGCCCCGGAGCCGTGCGTCACGGATCACCGCACTCCGGCGCACCCCGCTCCGCAGGTCCACTCCCCCGGCCCGTTCGGCGGTGAACTCCCCGCCCAGCAGGTCCACAACCCCGGCCTCCTCGGCGAACTGCCCTCGCCGCGTCCTCGTCCCGCCGCGGGACGCGCCACCGGGCTCCCTCCGCTCGAGAGATCCCGAGAGCGAGGGAGGGCGTGAAGGGGACGCCCCGCCGGCCGGTGCGCACCCTCGACACTCTCGTCCGTCTGCGGCGCGATCTGGGCACCGCCCCGCAGCCCCTCCCCCGCCTCGCCGTGCCGGACGGCATGACCGCGCCGCTCGGCTGCGACGCCGTGGCCGTCCCGGCCGGAATCGGCCCGCTGCTCATGCCCCGGCTGCCCCGCGTGGGATGCGTGTACGCCGACGACACCCACTGGTGGTGGCTCGTCCCGGCCGAATCCGACTACGCCCTGGACTGGCCCGTCCCCGCGCGCTACGCCCCGGGTGCCGTCCTGCCGAACGCCCGGCAGCTCCCCGGTCTCGTCCACCGGCCGGAGGGAACCCTTCCGTACACCCCGCCGATCCCCCTCTACCTGGCCCTGTGCCGCCTCACAGGCACCACACCCACGTGGTCTCGGCCGATCAGCGCGTAGCCCGCCCCGCGTGAACGGACGGGCCTCGGGCCCCTCCGAAAACCGGCGCCGCCCGGCGCACGCCCGCGCGCGACTTCTTCGCCGCCTCGCGCCCTGTCCTCACCCATCCCGTCCCGCAATAGTGGCCGTTCGTCATGGCGGCCGTTCGTCCACGGTCGCGGGAGGGCGGACACGGTGGGGAAGCGGCACGGGAAGCAGGGTCCCGACGAGCGTGAGGTGTCCGAGTCGGAGCGGCTGCTCTTCGGTGGCCCGCTCAGCTACGACATGGGCTGGAACCAGCACCGGGACGCCTTCCTGGAGCTGAGCTTCCGCGCCATGGTGACCCGGCTGCCCTCGTTGCTGTCCGCGAGCCTCCGGCTGGCCCGGCAGGCCGACCCACGGGCCGCGAAGATCGTGCTGTCCGCGGAGCTGGCCCGGGGTGCGGCGCAGGCGGTGAGCCTGCTCGCGGTGAACAGTGTGCTGGGCCGGCTGATCACGGGCGGGCCGATCGAGGACCGGCTGCGCGGCGCCGTCCCCGCGCTGGCCGTCATGGCCGCCGTCCTCCTGGTCGGGGCGCTGCTGCGGGCCGCGTCGACGTACGCGACCGGGCGCCTCGAACCCAAGGTGGAGCGGGTGGCCACCGAGCTGTATCTGGAGCGCGCCGCGGCGGTGGAGCTGGCCGCGATCGAGGACCACGCGTTCCACAAGCTGCTGGACACCGCGCAGTACGGCGCCGCGTCCGCCCGCCGGATGATCATGTACGGCACGCGCGTGGTGAACGCGATGATCTCGCTGGTCGCGGCGGCCGGCGTACTGACGGTGCTGCACCCGCTGCTGCTGCCGCTGCTGGTCACGATGACCCTGCCCAGCGCCTGGAGCGCCCTGACGAACGCGCGGCGGCGGTACGAGTCGTTCCACACGTGGGTGCAGCACGCGCGCGCGGGTCACCTGATCGCCAGTCTGCTCACCGAACCGGCGGCGGCGCCCGAGATCCGGGTGCACGGCGTCGGCCCCTTCCTGCTGCGGCACTTCCGGGCGATGTCGGAGACGGCGGAGGCGGAGCAGGCCCGGCTGGCCCGGCTCGCCGCCCGCACCGGCCTGATCGCCGCGTCCTGGACGGGCATCGCGACGGTGGCGACGTACGCGACGCTCGGCGGACTGCTGCTCACCGGGACGATGGCGCTGGCGGTCGCGGGCACAGCGGTGATCGCCATCCGCAGCGGCTCCGCGAGCCTGAACACGCTGGTCCTGGAGCTCAACCAGCTGCACGAGGAGGGCCTGTTCGTAGGTGACCTGCAGCGGCTGTACAAGGAGGCGGCCGAACGGGCGATCCCGGTGGGCGGCGTGGCCCTGCCTGACGATCCGCGGGAGATCCGCTTCGAGAACGTCACGTTCGGCTATCCGGGCGAGTCGACCCGGCCCGCCCTCGACGACGTCACGCTCTCCCTGCCGCTCGGCCGGATCATCGCGCTGGTCGGGGAGAACGGTTCCGGCAAGACGACCCTGGTGAAGCTGCTGGCCGGGCTGTACCGGCCGGACGGCGGACGGATCCTGTGGGACGGCGTGGACGCGGCGGACGCGGACCGGCACCAGCTGGCCGAGCGCATCGCGATGGTGGCGCAGGACTTCAAGCGCTGGCCGTTCACGGCGCGGGTGAACGTGGCGGTGGGGCGCTCGTCGGCGCCGCTGACGGAGGAGCGGCTGAGCGAGTCGATCGCCGAGGCAGGCGCCGAGGACGTGGTCGCGGACCTGCCGCACGGTCTGGACACCCTGCTGGCCCGGGCCTTCAGCGGCGGGCACGAGTTGTCCGGTGGGCAATGGCAGCGCCTCGGCATCGCGCGCGCCGCCTACCGGCGCGGGCGCATCCTCATCGTGGACGAGCCGACGGCGGCGCTGGACGCGCGGGCCGAGCTGGAGGTCTTCGAGAAGATCCGCGCGCTGGCCGGCAGCGGTCAGACGGTCGTGCTGATCACGCACCGGCTGGCGTCGGTCCGGCACGCGGACCTGGTGCACGTCCTGGACCAGGGCCGGCTGGTGGAGTCAGGGACTCCGGAAGAGCTGCTGGCGTGCGGTGGTGTCTACGCGGAGCTGTACGCGCTCCAGGCGGACCAGTTCACGGCACCGCTGCCGGCGTCGGGGGTCGGCTGAGAGGGCTCGGCCGAAGCCGACAGCCGACAGCCGACGGCTCACGGCTCGGCTGACGGCTGACGGCTCACTCGATCGCGTCACCGGCCCGTACGATCACCAGGAAGGTGTCCGTCGCGAGGTCCATGACGACCTCGGCGGCCAGTCCCTCCATGCGCCGCGCCTGCGCGAACTCCTCAGCGGGCCACGATCCGCGCGGCCCGCCTGCGGGAAAGCGTTCGAGCACGGTTCGCCCGTTCACCATCTCGCACCTCCGATAAGCGTTGTGACTTGTAGGAGTTAACGCTCTTCGGCGGCCGAAAGCCTCGCCTGGTTGCGGTACTGAGACATAGCTGACACGAGTCCGGGGCGGAACGTGAGAGTCCGATTACTTTCCGAACATTTCATGCACCGTTCGTGTCGGAGGCCGTACTCGTCGTGATATCGGGGACGGGGTCCGACCGGGCTGCTCGACCCCGTCGACCGTCCTCCTCTCAGGTGTCGTAGTCCTGGATGCGCCGGCCATGGCTGCGGTCGAGGAGTGCGGGCATCCGCCGGCCCAACTCCTCCACGACCGAGGGCACGTCGAGGGTGAGCAGCTCGCGGTCGCGCATCAGGATCCGTCCGTCGACGACCGTGGTGCGGACGTCTGAGGAGCGGGCGCTGTGCACCAGGGTCGCGGCGAGGTCGTGGACGGGCTGGGTGTGCGGTCCGGTGAGGTCGACGAGGACGAGGTCGGCCTTCCGCCCGGGCGCGAGGGTGCCGAGGCTGTCGCCGAGTCCGACGGCCCGCGCGCTCTGGAGCGTGGCGTGGTGCAGGGCCTGACGGGAGGTGAGCCAGCGGGGGTCGCCGGTGGTGGATTTCTGCAGGAGGGAGGTGAGGGCCATGGACTCCCACACGTCGAGGGAGTTGTTGGAGGCGGCGCCGTCGGTGGCGAGTCCGACGGGGACGCCGATCTCGCGCAGGGCACGGACGGGCGTGGTGGTGGGCCAGGCGAACTTGAGATAGCCGCGGGGCGCGGTCGCCACGGCCGTACGGCCACGCGCGCGTGCGAGGACGGGCAGGTCGCGGTCGAGGATGCCGGTGCCATGGGCGATGAGGACGTCCGCGTCGAGGATGCCGGTGCGTTCCAGTACCTCGACGGGGGTGACGCCGTGGCGGGCGAGGCTGGCGTCGGTCTGGTCGCGGTTCTCGGCGGCGTGCAGGTGCACGGGCAGGCCGTGTTCGAGGGCGAGTGCGGCGGTGGCGGCGAGGTCGTCGTCGGTCACGGTGTAGGGCGCGTGCGGGGCAAGGGCCGTGGTGACACGGCCGTCGGCGCCACCGCGGTGGCGCAGCGCGAACTGCAGGGACTCCTCGCGGCCCCGGGCGCCCTGGGAGGAGAAGTACGCCTGGCCGAGATGGGCGCGGATGCCGCAGTCGGCCACGACCGCGGCGACGGCGTCCATGGCGAAGTAGTGGTCGGCGAAGCAGGTGACCCCGCCGCGGATCATCTCCGCGCAGGCGAGCCGCGCCCCCAGCTCGACATCCGTCGGGGTGAGGTTGGACTCGACGGGCCAGACCACGTCGTTGAACCACTCCTCGGTGGGGAGGTCCTCGGCGAGGCCGCGCAGGGCCACCATCGGGGCGTGTGTGTGACAGTTGACGAGCCCCGGCATCGCGATCTGCCCGCGCGCGTCGATGCGCTCGACGGCAGGGAGACCGGCCGCTTCGGCGGCGCTGACGACGGCGTCGACGAGGCCGCCGCGGACGACGACCGCGGCGTCCTCCTGGAAGCCGACGCGTTCCTCCTCGTCGTGGGTGAGGACGGCGCAGCCGGTGATGACGAGATCGGCGGCGCGGGCGGGCTCCGGTGCGGGCGTCGGAGAAGGCGTCATTGCGTCAACGTACGACGAGGTCGTGCCTCCGGGTGAGCCGTGGCCCGCATTGTGTCCCGAACCTGTCGCCGTCCCGGCGGGGCGGGCACCCTGGCGCCAGGACACCTCCTGGAAGGAGCCCCGCATGCTCCTCGGCACCTGGAACCTCGAGAACCTGTACCGGCCCGGAGGACCGTACGGCCCGAAGGACCAGGCCGCCTACGAGTCGAAGCTCGCCGCGCTCGCCGCCGTCGTCACCGCGCTCGATCCCGGAGTGCTCGGGGTGCAGGAGGTCGGGGAGCCCGAGGCGCTGGCGGACCTGCTGGAGGCGGTGGGCGGCACCTGGCACATGGTGCTGTCCGGGCACCCCGACGGCCGGGGCATCCGGGTCGGCGTGATCAGCCGGACGCCGCTTCAGGTGCTGGCGGACACGCGGGCGTTCCCGGAGGGGCTGCGCCCGGTGCAGACGGACGACTCGGGGGCGGTCGTGGACGGGGCGGGCCGCGGTTTCCTGGCGGTGGAGACGGAATCGGAGGCCGGCCCGCTGCGGGTGGCGGTGGCGCATCTGAAGTCGAAACTGCTGTCGTATCCGGGTGATCGTTTCTTCCCGCACGACGAGGGCGAGCGGGCCCGCTACGGCGCGTACGCGCTCTACCGGCGGGCCGCCGAGGCGACGGCGTTGCGGGCGCTCGCGGGTGATCTGCTGGCAGGTGACGGCCGCGCGCGGGACGTGGCGGTCCTGGGCGACCTGAACGACGAGGTGCAGGCGGCGACCACGCAGATGCTGCTCGGCCCGCCCGGCTCGGAGATCGGCACTCGGGGGTTCGAGACGCCGGATCAGGGCGACGCGGCCCGGCTGTGGGACGTGGCCCCGCTGATCCCCGCCGACCGGCGCTACTCGCGGATCGACTCCGGCCGTCGCGAGCTGATCGACCACATCCTGACCGGTCACCGCCTGGTCCACCGGGTGACGGCGGCGGGCACGGGGACACCTGAGGAGCGGTTGCGGCTGCCGTCGGTCGGCGCGGACCCGTCGGCGCACCGGAGCCCGGCGGGTTCGGACCACGCACCGGTGTGGGTGCGGCTCGGCTGACGCCCCGTCGCTACACCGCGAGCGGCAGGGCGGGCACCGAGTCCGCCAGCCCCGCCCGTTCCCGCCGTGTCGCGAGTTCACCGAGGAGTTCGGCGAGCCGGCGGCGGTGCCCCGGGGCGAGCCGGCCGGTGTCGTCGAGTTGGACGGCGCAGGCGGTGGTGGTGTCGACGAGCCGTTCGAGGACGGCGGCGAACTCGTCGGTGCCTTCGGTGTGCCGGGCGAGGGCGGGCAGTTCGTGGGCGGCGAGGGCGATGGCGGTGCGGGCTTCGGCGAGGGTGCGGTAGGCCTCGCGGCGCAGGGTCCAGCGGGCGGCACGGTCGTCGGAGCCGTCCATGCCGTCTACGCCGTCGAGGCCGTCGAGGCCGTCGAGGCCGTCGAGGACATGGACGAGGTAGGCGTGCGCCGCGTCGGCGGCCGCGGCGAGCCGGGCGCGCACCTGTCCGCCACGCTCCCCCGGCATCGGCAGATGTCCGACGATCAGCACGATCGCGCAGGCCAGCAGGGTTTCGGCGATCCGGCTGACGGAGGCCTGGGGTTCGCCGCCGACCATCACCAGGGACAGCACGAGGACGGTGACGACGGCGGTCTGGGCGGCGAAGTGCCGGGTGGAGACGGGGACGAGCGCGCCGCAGAGGGCGACCAGGGCGATGAGTCCCTCCGGCCGGGGCAGCACGGCGGCGAAGGCGGCGAACAGGACCGCCCCGAGCACGGTCCCGGCGGCCCGGCACAGCACCCGGGACACCAGGGGGCCGAGGTCGGGCTTGACGAGGAAGACGGCGGTGGCGGGCAGCCAGTACCAGTGGGTGTGCTGTCCGTACCAGTGGGAGTGGTGCAGGGCCTGCGCGATGGCGGCGCTGGCACCGAAGCAGAGGGCGACCCGCAGCCCGTACTCGCGCCCGCCGGCCCCGAAAGCGGCGCGCGCCAGATCGCGGGCCCCGCGCCGCCGGGTGTGCAGATCGGCCCCCTGCCCCTCGTCGAAGGCCTCTGCGGCGTGCAGGAGCGCGTCGTCGAGGGCGCGCAGCGCGGGCGCGGACCGGGAGGGCGCGGGCAGCGGCCCGGTGGGCGTGTTCTCGCGTATGGCGGCGGCGAGCCGGCGGGGGCCTTCCGCGGCCCGTTCGGCGACGGGTTCCCCGGCCCAGGCGAGGGCGGTCGCCGCCTCGGCGAGGGGCAGGGCGGCGGCGTACTGGGCGTGCAGGCGCCGTTCTGCGGAGGAGGAGGCGTAGCGGCGCAGGCGGGGACCGGTGAGGGCGTCCTGCGCGTGGTCGAGTGCGGCGGTGAGGGCGGCGCGGCGGGCGGTGGCCCGGTCGGTGCTGGCGGCGTCGAGCAGGGCGGCGACGGCGTCGTACACCTCCGCCACCGCGTCACGCTCGCCGTCGAACCGGAAGTCGCCGGTCATCGACCCGGGCGTGGGCAGGAGGAGTCGCAGCGTGAGCAGCCATCCGGCGCCGGCGACGAAGGCGAGGGCACGGAGCCATCCGGCCTCCGGGACCGGCATCCCGGCCCCGATCGCGGCGGCGACCAGCAACTGTGTCCCCGCTCCCGAGGCGACGGGCCCGATGGCGCTCATCCCGCCGGCGAGCAGTCCGAGCGCCGTGAGGACGACCGTCAGCACGACGGCCCCCACGTGGTCCCCGACGTACGTCCCGACGAGCATTCCGCCCGCTCCGGCGAGCGCGGGCGCGCCGAGCCGCTTGACGGCGGCCCGTCGGCTGCCGGGCCGGTCGTTGATCCCGGCGAGCATCGCGGCGATGGCGGCGACGACGCCGAGGGAGACCCGGTCGGCGAGCATCGCGACGAGGAGCAGCGGCCCGGCGGCCAGCGCACCCCGCGTGACGGCACTCCACGGCACGGGTCCGCGCTGGGCACGCAGGGCGTGGGCGAGCCAGGGCGGCAGAACTGTGCGAACGGCAACGGCGGAACGCGGGGACACGGAGCTCCTGTCGGGACGAGGGCCTGCCTGGGGCGGTGGACCTTCGGGCGACGGTGGCCGGGGCGGTCAGCGGTGAGCTGTGGTGTCCACGGTACGGGGTTGCCTTGGAGGGAGCGGGACGGTTGCGTTTCGGCGGGGTGACGGTCGGACCGGATCCCGCCTTCTTTATGAACGCAACGCCCGGAACGGCACCACTGGTGCCGGAAAGGCGGGAAAACGGGGAGCGGGGCCGGAGGCGTAGCCTGCCCCCGGCCCCTGTCGATGCCGCCCATGTCGCACGCCGGCACGCTTGAGGACCCAGGTCAGTCGTGATGTCGTCGCGTCCTGCCTTTGGACCACCGCGCATCGAGCTGCACGGGCTGGACTTGAACCAGCATTTCGACGTCAGGGGCCCTGGGCCCGGTCGATCCGGCGATCGGCGGCGAATACTGAGTCTGGAGCGAGAGTCTGAGATTCAGTGATCATCATGACAAGCTTCAGCTTCAGTCTGCGCTCCTCGCGCACCCCGGCCGCAAAGGGCCGGGGGGTCTGAAAGGGTTACTCGAAGAGGTAACCGAATACCGCGTCACCGACCTGCTGGTCCACGACGTCGAAGCCGTTCGCCTCTTCCCTCGCGAATTTCACCGCCTGCTGCAACTTCTCCACCCGGGCCAGGATTTCGTTGATCCGGCGGGCGGGAAGGGCTCCGGAGAACTTCACGGTCGTCCAGTATCCGACCGGCACGTCCTCGTAGTACACCTCGACCTGCGCCGGGTGCTTTTCCGTCGCCTCCGCCTTCACATGGTTGCGCGGCACCTTCTTGGTGCGGAGCGTCCGCACCGGCTCGGTCTTCCACGCGTCGGTGGACGGGTCCCGCGCCCACGCCTCGGAGGCGTCGAGGACGGGCAGCTTCCGCACGAACGTGTTGAGGTCGACGAGCTGCTTCTCGAGGAAGAGCAGGTAGGACACGGGCACGCCGGCGACGAGGACCCGCCCGTCCACCTTCACGTCCGCGCGGGCGGTGCAGTTGGCCCAGTCCTTCGTGGCGGTCACGTCGAACAGCCGGGTCAGGGTGGCCGCGGTCTCCCGCAGCACGTCCTCGGCCTGCACCTGCACACGCGTCGACTCGGGCGGCAACTGCTCGCCCTCCTCGTCCTTGGGCTGGTAGGTCCGCGAGATACCGGCCAGCAACGCGGGCTTCTGCAGCCCGTGATGAGCCGCGGCCAGGTCCTGGTGAGCCTTGGACTTGATGCCCTTCTCGACTGCGATGATCTGATTGAGTTTCGCCACGGGAAAGACCGTAGCAACGGCAACTCGCCGCTTTCCAACGATTATTCGAGGGTCGGATTTTCCGCGGCGGCCCGCACGCGTTCCCCGAAGAGCCTCTCGGCCCGTTCGAGTACGGTCACCAGCCCATCGGACGCGGATTCGGATGCCGATGCGGATGCGGATGCGGATCCGGCGCTCCCGAGAAGGGAGACGAGTTCGTCCACGCCCCGCAGTCCCGCCTTTTCCAGCAGCCGTTTCTCGTTCGTCACCCATTCTCCCCGTGCCGCGAATACCGCGTGCCCCGTCTGCGCCGCGGCCACGGCGAGCGCACCGGCGACCTCGGTACGCCGCCCGGCGGGCGCGTGGCCCGCCCTGGCGTAGGCGAGGGTGGCGAGCGCCGTGCCGTACCACCGCTCGCGGGCGGTACGGCGCAGCGGTCGCGGATACACGACGGGCTGCCGCAGCTCACCGCGCAGTACCCGGTTGACGGCCAGTTCGGCGACGACGAGGTAGCTCGGGATGCCCGCGAGATGGAACATGAGGGGCTCCACCCGGAACCGCCCCGCCTCCGCCTCGGCCCACTCGTGCTCGACGACGTCGAGGTCCCGGTAGTGGACATCGACCCGCCGCCCGTCGACGGTGAGCCACGCGCCCCCGTTGAAGACCCCGCCGCCCCAGCCGCCGACCTCCGACACCTCGCCCTCCCAGCCGACGGCACGCAGGTCGTCGGGGTCGAAGCGGCCCCGGTAGTAGACGGCCAGGTCCCAGTCGCTGTCGGGCCGATGCGTGCCCTCGGCCCGGGAACCGCCGAGAGCCACCGCACGGACACCGGGGAGGGCGGCGAGCCGGTCGGCGGTGGTGTCGAGGAAGGTGCGTTCGTCGGTGAAGGACACCCGATGCCCCCAGAGCACGGAGAGACGCAGGAGACGGAAGCGTCTGGAGACTACGTGGCGGCCGGAGCGAGCGGCGACGCATTTCCGCGAAGCCGCGTTCATGGACGCGGCCCGGGCAGGCGGGCGGTGTCTCGCGGGCGATGGTGTGGTGCCGGCCCGTCCGGTCGCCGTCCTGGCAGGATGGCGGGCATGCAACGTGTGCTTGGAATCGGTGGATATTTCCTGCGCGCCGCCGACCCGGCGGCCCTGAGCGCGTGGTACCGCGACTGCCTGGGCCTGGACGCCGATGAGCACGGCCTGTGGCGTCAGGATGCCGGACCGACGGTGTTCGCGACGTTCGAGTCCGGGACCGACTACTTCGGGTCCCGCGCCCAGCGGACCATGCTCAACTTCCGGGTCCGCGACCTGGACGCCATGCTCGCGCAGTTGCGCGCCAAGGGCGCGGACGTGAGCGGAGAAACGCAGGACATGGAGGGTGTCGGTCGATTCGGCTGGGTCACCGATCCCGAGGGCAACCGGATCGAGTTGTGGCAGCCGGCCTGACCGCGTCGTCACCCGGGCGGTTCCGTTCGTCGCTGCCGCCCGGTGCCGGCCGTTCCCCCGCTCCGCCGTCGGCCGGGTGACGGCTCACTCGGGCCGCCACAGCCGTCTCTTCGCCGCCGGCCGCGCGAAACTCCCCGCCCTGCTCGTGGTCAGCCCCAGCGCCACCAGCGCCTCCGCCAGTCTCACCGCCGCTCCCACGCCGTCGACGACCGGAAGGCCCAGTTTGTCGCCCAGTGCCTGTTGCAGGCCCGTCATGCCGGCGCAGCCCAGCACCAGGACCTCGGCGCCGGCGTCCCGGGCGCGTTCGGCGGCGGCGAGGAAGGCCGTCTCCGTGCGGTCGGGGTCGCCGGAGCCGAGGTCCAGGACGCGCAGGCCGGTGCCGACGACGGCGGCGCAGTTGCGGGCGACTCCGGCCAGTTCGAGGCTGTCCTCGATCTGGCCGCAGGACCGCTCCAGGGTGGTGACGACGCCGTAGCGGCGGCCCAGCAGGCAGGCGAGGTGGGCCGCGGCCTCGGTGATGTCGACCACGGGTACGTCCACCAGCTCCCGTACGCCTTCGCGTCCGTGCTCGCCGAAGCCCGCCATGACGACGGCGTCGTAGGGCGGGCCGTCGTAGGTGCGGAGGGTGTCGATGACGGCGGCCGCGGAGAGATAGCTGTCCAGCCAGCTCTCCGCGGACTCCGGGCCCCAGGCGGGGGTCAGTCCGGTCACGGTGGTGCCCGGGCCTGCCGCGGCCCGGGCACCTCGCACGATCTCCTCGGTCATCTCCTGCGTGGTGTTGCAGTTGGTGACGACGATTCGTACGCTCCGCACGCTTCTCAGACCTCCGCGGGCTGCTCGGGGACGGCCGCCCGCTCACCGCGGGTCAGCAGGACGTACAGGCCGGCGGCGAGGGCCGTACCGATGAACCAGGAGTACGGGGCGATGTCGCTGAAGGTCTTCACCAGGGCGAGGACCGCGGCGAGAGCGGCCGAGGGGAGGAACGCCCACAGGGCCTTGGGGTTGACGCCCTTGCGGTAGTAGTAGCGGGACCCGGGGGTGGCGTCGAAGAGTTCGCTCACGTCGACGCGGCCGCGCTTGACCGCGTAGTAGTCGACCATGATCACGCCGAACAGCGGGCCGAGGAAGGCACCGAGGCCGCCGAGGAAGTAGTTGACGACGGTGGGGTTGGAGAAGAGGTTCCAGGGGGTGACGACCAGTGCGGCGACCGTGCTGATCATGCCGCCGACCTTGAAGGTGATCTTCTGCGGCCAGACGTTGGCGAGGTCGTACGCCGGGGAGACGAAGTTGGCGACGATGTTGACGCCCATGGTGGCGACGGCGAAGGTCAGCGCGCCCAGCACCATCACCCAGGTGTTGCCGACCTTGGCCACCAGCTCCGCCGGGTCGGTGATGGCCTCGCCGAACACCTCCAGCGAACCGGCCGTGACGATGACGGACACCACCACGAACGCCGTGGAGTTGATGGGCAGGCCCCAGAAGTTGCCGCGCCGGACGGTCCTGTAGTCGGGTGCGAAGCGGGAGAAGTCGCAGAAGTTGAGCATCAGGGTGCCGTAGGTGGCGAGGATCAGCCCGATCGCGCCGAACCACTGCCGCCACTGCTCGCCGACGGACACCGGGTGCGGGGTGGTGGTGAGCGAGATGGTCCAGCCCGCCTTGGCCAGCACCCAGACGGCCAGCGCGATCATCACCAGCCAGATCGCGGGGCCGCAGAAGTCCTGGAACTTGCGCACCGACTCCATGCCCTGGCTGATGATCACTGCCTGGATCAGCCAGAGGGACACGAAGGAGACCCAGCCGAGGGCGTCGAGGCCCAGGAACGAGTGGTGCGTCCAGGAGGCGAGGCCCGGCCAGGCCGCCAGCAGCATCACGTTGACCGCGACGGAGGCCAGGTAGGTCTGGATGCCGTACCACATGATGGCGATCACGGCTCTGATCAGCGCCGGGATGTTGGCGCCCCAGACGCCGAAGCTGATCCGGCTGACCACCGGGAAGGGCACGCCGTGGCGCTGGCCGATCCTGCCCATCCAGTTCATGCCGACGTAGATGAGCACGAAGCCGACGAGGAGGGAGGTGAAGATCTGCCAGACGTTCATGCCGAGCACGAGCAGGCCGGCCGCGAACGTGTAGTTGCCGAGGTTGTGGACGTCCGACATCCACATGGCGAAGAGGTCGAAGACCTTCCAGTTCCGCTTCCCGGCGGGCGCGAGGTCTTCGTTGGTGAGCCGGGGGTCGGGGACGAACGCTGGTGCGCCGGTGGCTTCGGCGCTGTCGGCGAGGGACACGGGGCCTCCATGAGCGACAGGGGCGGGGACGGAGGAGGACTGCTACTGCCGAGCGTTTGGTATACCAAACTGCGGCCATGGTCTCGCCGTCAAGCCTTCCGACCGATGTCCACCCCGTTACGAGTCCGTAAAAGGCTCCTCGGGTCGGCGAAGATGGGCATCATGAGCACCCCGGCGAAGATCGAACCCCTCGGAGCGGTGCGCGAGCGCGTCCTCGCCACGCTGCGGCAGGACATCATCGCGGGCCGGATGCGCCCCGGCGACCGGCTCGTCGAGCGTGAACTCGCCGAGCGGTTCGGCGTCTCACGGGTGCCGGTGCGGGAGGCGATCCGATCCCTGGTCTCCGAGGGCTTCGTCCTCTTCGAGTCCGCACGCCGCACGGTCGTCCGCCGGCTCACCCCCGACGACGTCAAGGAACTCTTCGAGCTGCGCGAGGCGTTGGAGGTGTACGCGACGGGACTCGCCGCGTCCCGGGCGACCCCGCAGACACTCGCCGAGCTACGAGGGCTGCTCGACCAGGCGGCCACCGCGACCGCCACCGGGGACGCCGAGACGATCACCGACGTCAACACCCGTTTCCACGACGCGATCCTGGCCGTGGCGGGCAACAGCCTGCTGATCGCGGTCATGGAACCGGTCGACGGCCGGCTGCGCTGGCTCACCCGGCAGAACGAGGAGTGGCCCCAGCTGCTGACCGAGCACCGCGAGCTCTACGACGCCATCGCGTCCGGCGACCCCGACCGCGCCCGCGCCCACGCGTTGCGCCACGTTCAGGCCAACTACCGTTCTACGGTGCGGCAGCTCTTCGGGGACCTTTCCGGACAGCAGCCTGAAGTCTGAACAGACCCTCCTGCCCCGGAACAGGCCGCCCGGCCCGGCGCAGGGGGGCCGACGTCAGCGCCGGGCGTACCCGTCTATGGCCGCCACCAGCGCCTCGGTGACGCCCGGTGCCGCCGCGTTGTGCCCGGCCTGGTCCACGACCACCAGCTCGCTGTCCGGCCAGGCGTGGTGGAGCCGCCAGACGATGCCGAGAAGGTTGCCGAAGTCGAGGCTGCCCTGAACGAGGGTGCCCGGGACACCCTTGAGGAGGTGGGCGTCCCGCAGGACGACGCCCACCCCGTCGGCCTCCTCCCCCAGGAAGTGGCCGTTGCCCCAGTAATGCGTGACGGTGCGGGCGAAGCCCATGCGGAACACGGGATCCTCGTACCGCTGCACGGACCGCGGCGGCGCGGGGACGATCGCCGTCTCCCAGTCGGTCCACGCCCGTGCCGCACGCTCCCGCACCCCGGGATCGGGGGACTGGAGCAGCCGGTTGTAGGCGGCCGCGAGATTGCCCTCGCGGGCTTCGCCCTCCGGCAGCCCGGCCAGGAACCGTTCGAAGGCCTCAGGGAAGATCTTCCCGAGCCCCCTGGTCAGCAGCTCCACCTCCGCGTCCGACCCGGTCGCGACCCCGGTCAGCACGAGTTCGCTCACCACCCCGGGATGCGTCTGCGCGTATCGCAGCGCCAGCACCGATCCCCACGACACACCCCACACCAGCCACCGCTCGATCCCGAGCCGCCCGCGCAGCAGCTCCAGGTCGGCGAGGAGGTGAGCGGTCGTGTTGACGCTCATGTCGGTGTCGTACGAGCTCGCCCGCGGGGTGGAACGCCCGCAGCCCCGCTGGTCGAGCAGCACGATCCGGTACACCTCCGGATCGAAGAGCCTCCTGGGCCACGGGCTCACTCCGGAGCCCGGCCCTCCGTGCAGCACCAGTGCGGGCTTGCCCTGCGGGTTGCCGCAGGTCTCCCAGTACACGTGGTTGCCGTTCCCGACGTCGAGCATGCCGCGTTCGTACGGTTCGATCTCCGGATACAAGGACATCGGGCCACCGTACGATCCGGCTCCGGGCCCGTCGCCCGAATTTCGCCCCGTGCCCCGCGGCCGCGGCGCTCACGGCAACCCGGCCGCGCCCGCCGCCGTACGCAGCACCTCCCGCAGCATCTCGGGCGTGAGCCGGCCGGTGAAGGTGTTGCGCTGGCTGACGTGATAGCAGCCGAACAGCTCCAGCCCGTCCAGCGACACCCGGGCCCCGTGCGCGAAGGCGGGCCGCGGCCGGGGCACGGGCCGGCCCGCCGCGGCGAACGCGGGCAGCACGGCCTGCCAGCCGAACGCGCCGAGGGCGACGACCGCGCGCAGCGTCGGCCGCAGCAGCCCCAGCTCCCGTACGAGCCAGGGCCGGCAGGTGTCCCGTTCCCCGGGGGTGGGCTTGTTGTCGGGCGGCGCGCAGTGCACCGGCGCGGTCACCCGTACGCCGTACAGCTCCAGCCCGTCGTCGGCAGAGACGGACGTGGGCTGCGACGCGAGCCCCACGTCGTACAGCGCCCGGTACAGCACGTCCCCGGAACGGTCGCCGGTGAACATGCGGCCGGTGCGGTTGCCGCCGTGCGCGGCCGGGGCGAGCCCGACGATCAGCAGCCGGGCGTCCGGCGGGCCGAAGCCGGGGACCGGGCGCCCCCAGTACGTCCAGTCGGCGAAGGCCGCCCGCCTGGTACGGGCCACCTCCTCCCGCCACTCGACCAGCCGGGGGCAGGCCCGGCAGTCGGCGACCCGCCGGTCCAGCGCGGCCAGACCGGAGCGGTGCGGGGTGTCCATGCCTCCACCGTAGGACGCCGCCCCCCCTCTCCCGGCGGCTCTCTCCCGGTTTCTCCTACGCCTCTGTTTCTCCTACGCCTCCGCGCGTACCGCCCTCACCCAGATGCGGTCCTCCGTCAGGTACCGGTCCACCCGCAGCCCCGCCTCGGCGAGCGCCTCCTCGAACTGTTCCCTGGTCAGGGGCCGGGTCCTGAAGGTCTGGGTCCATGTTCCTTCCGGGAACAGGAACTCCGTGTGCACCGCTTGGACTCCGTCCCCGACGGGCTCCGACGACACCATCCGTATCGTGAGGCCGCCCGCGTCGACGCGCTCCCGCGGCAGATTCGTGTGGTAGTCCTCCCCCTCGCGCTGGATCAGCACGCAGCCTCCCTCGGCCATGTGCCGTGCGCAGGTGCGCAGCATGCCGCGCCGTATCTCCGGGTCCCCGGCGTGCACGAGGAACGAGGCCAGCATCACCACGTCGAAGGTCTCGTCCAGGTCGAGGTCCTCGATCGGGCTGCACAAGGTGCGCGCTCCCCGGACGCGCTCCAGCATCTCGGCGGACTCGTCCACCGCCGTGACCGTGAAGCCGCGCTCCAGGAGGGCGTGGGTCACCCGGCCGACGCCGCTGCCCAACTCGAGGATGTGCGCGCCCTCGGGCACCGCCGCGGAGATGATGTCCGGCTCCTTCCCCACCGCCAGGCGCGAGTAGACCTCGACCGCGCTGCCGTCCGGGGTGATCACACCGGGACCCGTGCCCTCGTATCCCTCTCGCTTCTTCTGCGTCATGACCGTCCAACGCTTCGCCCCCGTCACGGAGTTCCCACTCTCCGCAACCGGCCGGTCACCCGTCCGCGACCGGTGTCGCCGCTCCCTTGGAGAGTGTCAGGACGGAGGAGTACGTTTCAGGAGAGGACCGGTGATCGGATGCGTACGGGCAGTGAGCCGACGACAGCGCGCAGTGCACTGAGGATGCGTCTCTGGCTGAGCGTGTGGGGGCTGCTGTGGGCGGTTTTCGGGACCACCGCCTTCGCTCTCGCGGGGCGTCCCGGCTGGGCGGCCGCCTGCGGGGTGCTGTGGCTGGTGGTCACCGTGGACCTGGCGCTGGTCCTCCGGCACATCCGGCAGGGCCCCCACTACCAGCCGGGCCGGGACATCCCGCCGTACCGGCCGCCGGAGCACCGCCACTCCTGAACCGCCCCTGAAGCTCCCCTCGGCGGCGCGCGTCCCGGGCCGCGCTCAGGTCTCGAAGCGGGCCGCCTTCAGGTACTGCGGGTTCGGGTCGAGCGCCGCCGCCAGCCGGAAGTGGCGCTTGGCCTGGTCGCCGCGTCCCTGCCGCTCGTAGGTGCGGGCGAGCGCGAAGTGCGCGTACGCGTTGTCCGGCTCTCGCTCCAGAACCACGGTGAACTCCAGCTCGGCGGGCCGGAGTTGCGCGGAGGCGAAGAAGGCGCGGGCGCGCAGCAGGCGGGCGGCGGTGTTCTCGGGGTGCGCGGCGATGACTCCGTCGAGCAGCTTCACCGCGCCCCGCGGGTCCCGTGCGGCAAGCAGTTGCTCCGCGGCACGGAAGTCGATGACGTGCGTCTCCGGAGTACGTCCGGTGGAACCGCTGGTATCGGGCACGGAAAATTCCTTCCCTTGCTGGGAGGGTTCAACGCGCGGAGCGAGCACCCCTATTCCTGTGCGGACCCCCCGGCGGGCCGCCGCTCGGTGTGCGTCCTGCGCACCAGGCCGGCCCAGACCTCCCGCACGCGCCGCTCCAGTTCCGGCAGCGGTACGTCGTTGTCGATCAGCACGTCGGCGATCTCCCGGCGCTTCTCCCGGGTCGCCTGGGCGGCCATCCGCGCGCGGGCGTCGTCCTCGGTCATACCGCGCAGCCGGACGAGGCGGTCGAGCTGGGTCTCGGCACTGGCGTCGACGACCACCACGACGTCGTAGAGCGGGGCCAGGCCGTTCTCGGTGAGGAGCGGGACGTCATGGACGACCACGGCGTCCTCGGGGGCGGCGGTCTCCAGTTCGCGGGACCGGGCGCCCACCAGAGGGTGCACGATCGAGTTCAGGACGGCCAGTTTCTCCGGGTCGGCGAAGACGATCGAGCCCAGCTTGGGCCGGTCCAGGCTGCCGTCCGGCGCCAGCACGTCCTTCCCGAACGCGTCGACGACCGCCGCGAGCCCGGGCGTTCCCGGCGCGACGACCTCACGTGCGATGCGGTCCGCGTCGATCAGCACGGCTCCGCACTCCACGAGCAGCCGCGACACCTCGCTCTTGCCGGCGCCGATGCCACCGGTCAGGCCCACCTTCAGCATGACGGGAAGCTTAGGGCCTGCCGGTGACAAAGTACCCGGCAGGCCCCGATGTGATGGGTGTGCTTCAGCCGTCGCCCTCGCGCTCCGCGAGGAAACGCTCGAACTCCATACCGATCTCGTCCGCCGACGGGATGTCCACCGGCTCGGCCAGCATGTTGCCCCGGGTCTCGGCGCCCGCGGCGGCGTCGTACTGGTGCTCCAGTCCCTGGACGAGGGCCGTGAGCTCTTCGTCGCCCTCCTGGATCTGGCGCTCGATCTCCGTCTGCGTACGGTGCGCGTCCGTGCGCAGGCCGTGCGCGATGCCCGGCAGGACCAGTCCGGTCGCCGCGGTGATCGTCTCCAGGACGGTCAGCGCCGCGTCCGGGTACGCGGAGCGGGCGATGTAGTGCGGGACGTGCGCGGCGACGCCCAGCACGTCGTGGCCGGCCTCCATGAGCCGGTACTCGACGAGCGCCTCGGCGCTGCCGGGGACCTGGGCCTCGTCGAACGGGCTGCGGTGGCCCGGGACCAGGTCCGTGCGGTTGCCGTGCGGGGTGAGGCCCACCGGGCGGGTGTGCGGGACGCCCATCGGGATGCCGTGGAAGTTCACCGTCAGGCGTACGCCCAGCCGTTCCACGATCTGCTTCACGGCCACGGCGAAGCGCTCCCACTCGACGTCCGGCTCGGGGCCGGACAGCAGCAGGAAGGGGGCTCCGGTGGTGTCCTGGACGAGCCGCACCTCGATGGCCGGCTCCTCGTACTCCGTCCATTGGTCGCGCTTGAAGGTCAGCAGCGGCCTGCGCGCGCGGTAGTCCACCAGCCGGTCGTGGTCGAAGCGGGCGACGACCTGGTGGGGCAGCGAGTCGAGGAGCCGGTCGACGATCTGGTCGCCGGTCTCGCCCGCGTCGATGTATCCGTCGAAGTGGTAGAGCATGACAAGTCCGGCCGATTCCTGGGACAGCGCCATGTCGACGACGCCCAGCCCCTTCGGCTCCCATGCGTACAAACCCTGCGGATCAAGCACCTGGACCGCTCCTCCTCGTGTTCATACACATCAACGCCCGGAGGGACGTGGGCATTCCCGGCCCACGCCCCTGATCGGGTGAGCCTCAGCGACTTCTCACGACCGGCGGGATCACGAGGCGAGCACGCGCGCGTGCAGCGCGGTCACGGCCCTGCGGGCCGAGGTGAAGGCCCCGTGCTGCCAGGCGTCGGTGTAGCTGAGCCAGTCTCCGGCGAAGTGGACACGTCCGGTGGGTTCGTTCAGCGGCCGGTAACGGGGGTCGTCGGGGCCACCCGGGGTGCTGTGCCAGGCCGCCTCCAGGTGCGGTGTCTGGCGCCAGTGGTGGGAGAAGGAGGAGACGAGTTCGGTGCGGTACTTGGCGCCGTAGATCTTCACTCCGGCCGCCACCGCGCGTGCCTCGCGTCCCGCGGGTGTCAGCGCGGCGTACGCGTCGGCGTCGGCGCCGTAGTTGTAGTAACCGATGAGGACACCGCGCTCGCCGTGGAAGCCGTACGACGGGTGCCAGATGTGCGTGACGTCCATGTCGGTCTCGGTGATGCCGCCGTAGATCCGGTGGTCGAGCTCCCACCAGCGGGACCGGTACTCCAGTCCGATCTTGGCGGCGGACGACGGGGTGATCGCCTCGAGGGCACTCTGCACGCCGGAACCCAGGTTGTGCGGCACCTTGGCGAGGATGTTGGGCGGCAGCGCGGCGACGCAGTAGTCGGCCTCGACGACCCTCGTACGGCCGCCCTGCTTGTACGTGACGCTGACGCCGTCACCCGTGTCGGCGATCTTCGAGACGACGGCGCCCGTACGGATCCTGCGCGCGCCGCCGATCGCCCGTGTGAGCGCCGCAGGGATGCGGTCCATGCCGCCGACCGGCTGGAACATCAGCATGGCCTGGTCGAAGCCGAACTCGAAGGAGAAGTAGCGCCCGACGCCGCTGGCGAACACCTGCGAGGCGGCCGGCAGGTCCCCGAGGAGCACGCCCGGGGTGCCGGCCGCGGCGGGGACGGTCGTGTACCCGCGGCGCTCGCCGCCCTCGTACGTCAGGGTGTCGCCGAGCTCGCCCCAGTCCTTGAGGAACTCCACGAGCCGTTCCCGGTCGTCGGCCGTCAGCTCGCCGTCGAGGGCGCCGGTGTCGGTGGCCTTGGCGAGCAGCTCCGCGACATAGCCGTAGACGTCGGCCTTCGCGGTGCGGTAGCGCTCCGGCCGCTTCATGCCGGCGGCCTCGTTGTACAGGTAGGCGTCGGCGTTGACGTTGGTGAACACCTCGATGGGGACGCCGAGTTCCCGGCAGTAGTCGAGGGTGACCATCCACTGGGGGATGCGGGCGGGCCCGGCGTTCATGTAGTGCCCGTCGGCGAAACGCGCGGTCTGCCGGTTGCCGTACAGATCGGTGGTGGTGTCACCGCCGCGTACGGTGAAGTTGCGGCCGCCGGTGCGGTCCCTGGCCTCCAGGACCGTACAGTCGTAGCCCGCCTTGCCGAGTTCGTAGGCGGCGGTCAGGCCGGCGATGCCGCCGCCGACGATGACGACCCTGGCGGCGGCGCGGCCGGTGAGGTGGAAGTCGCCGGGGCTCGGCGCCCTGAAGGGCGTCTCCCGCGGGGCGGCCTGGGCGGTGGGGGCGAGACCGAGGGCTCCCATGGTGGCGAACATGGTTCCGGCGCCGCCGGTGAGTCCGACGTTCCGCAGAAAGGTCCGCCGGCTCGTTCCCGACCCTGGTTGAGGCTGTGCCATGGCTGGGCTCCCTTTCCGATCTTGGACGAAGACCGGGGAAGCGTCCCAACTACGCGTTACAGGGCGGCGGTTACTCGTGTATCCCGCATATTTCCACTCCAGCACTTGTCCAGCGGGTTGGACGGGCCCACGGCTGAGGGGCCGCACCCCGGAAGGTACGGCCCCTCAGTCAGGAGCTACTGCTCAGTGAGCGTTCAGCTCTGGCCGCCGGCGAGCTTCTCGCGGAGCGCGGCCAGCGCCTCGTCCGAGGCGAGGGCACCGGAGGTGTCCGCACCCTCGGAGGAGTACGAGCCGCCACCGGACGCGGCCGGAGCCGCGGCCTCGCCGCCCTCGGCCGCGGCAGCGGCGTCGGCCTCGCGGGACTTGATGACCTGCTGCTGGTGCTGCTCGAAGCGGGTCTGCGCCTCGGCGTACTGGTGCTCCCACGCCTCGCGCTGGGTCTCGTAGCCCTCGAGCCAGTCGTTGGTCTCGGGGTCGAAGCCCTCGGGGTAGATGTAGTTGCCCTGGTCGTCGTAGGACGCGGCCATGCCGTACAGGGTCGGGTCGAACTCGACCGTGGCCGGGTCGGCACCGAAGGCCTCGTTGGCCTGCTTCAGCGAGAGGCTGATGCGACGACGCTCGAGGTCGATGTCGATGACCTTGACGAAGATCTCGTCGTTGACCTGGACGACCTGCTCCGGGATCTCCACGTGGCGCTCGGCCAGCTCGGAGATGTGGACCAGACCCTCGATGCCCTCGTCCACGCGGACGAACGCACCGAACGGAACCAGCTTCGTGACCTTGCCGGGCACGACCTGGCCGATCTGGTGGGTGCGGGCGAACTGCTGCCACGGGTCTTCCTGGGTCGCCTTCAGCGACAGGGAGACGCGCTCGCGGTCCATGTCGACGTCGAGGACCTCGACCGTGACCTCCTGGCCGACCTCGACGACCTCGGAGGGGTGGTCGATGTGCTTCCAGGACAGCTCGGAGACGTGGACCAGACCGTCGACGCCACCCAGGTCCACGAAGGCACCGAAGTTGACGATCGAGGAGACCACACCGGACCGGACCTGACCCTTCTGGAGGGTCGTGAGGAACGTCTGGCGGACCTCGGACTGGGTCTGCTCCAGCCAGGCACGGCGGGACAGGACCACGTTGTTGCGGTTCTTGTCCAGCTCGATGATCTTGGCCTCGAGCTCCTTGCCCACGTAGGGCTGGAGGTCGCGAACGCGGCGCATCTCGACCAGGGAGGCCGGGAGGAAGCCACGGAGGCCGATGTCGAGGATGAGACCACCCTTGACGACCTCGATGACGGTACCGGTGACGATCCCGTCCTCTTCCTTGATCTTCTCGATGGTGCCCCAGGCACGCTCGTACTGGGCGCGCTTCTTCGAGAGGATCAGGCGGCCTTCCTTGTCCTCCTTCTGGAGAACAAGGGCCTCGATCTCGTCACCGACGGCGACGACCTCGTTGGGGTCGACGTCGTGCTTGATCGAGAGCTCGCGGCTCGGGATAACGCCTTCGGTCTTGTAACCGATGTCGAGCAGGACCTCGTCCCGGTCGACCTTCACGATGACGCCGTCGACGATGTCGCCGTCGTTGAAGTACTTGATCGTCTCGTCGATCGCGGCGAGGAAGGCTTCCTCGTTACCGATGTCGTTGACCGCAACCTGCGGGGTGGTGGCGGTGGTCTCGGTGCTGCTCGTCATGTGGGAAAGGGCTCCGGTACGGACATTGAAGTCGTAGGTACTGCTACGCCGGGAGCCCGTGTCGCTCTGAAGAAGCCGGACAGCCAAGGAAGCGCCCCACCGGCGAACCGGCGACGGCGCCTCGACAACCGAGGGGACATACGACAGATGCGGCGCAGCCTGCTACGTCTGAGGTGCGCAGGCTCGCAGCGCAACTTGTAGCATACGGGGGCAGCAGGACAGGGTCAATGCGCGAAGGCGCACACCCGGGGCGGATCGCCGCATACCCGGCACAAAACCTTTCTCCTGAGGCCACGCGGGCCTCAGGAGACCCTCCCGGTGACGCGTCACCGACGCTGTCGGGCGGGTCGCACGGAAGAGCCGCAGACTAATACGAGGGAGCCGATCATCCAAGAGCCCGCATCGTCCGCGCCGGTCCCCGAGCCCGCCTTCGAGCCCGAGGCCACCCGGCGCGACGCTGACGCCACGGAGAGCACCCGGGCCAACCGGGGCTGGTGGGACCGCAACGCGGACGACTACCAGATCGAGCACGGCACGTTCCTGGGCGACGACCGCTTCGTGTGGGGTCCCGAGGGTCTGGACGAGGTGGAGGCCGAGCTCCTCGGCCCGCCGGAGGACCTCAAGGGCAAGGACGTCCTGGAGATCGGCGCCGGCGCGGCCCAGTGCGCCCGCTGGCTGGCCGCCCAGGGTGCGCGTCCGGTCGCCCTGGACCTCTCCCACCGCCAGCTCCAGCACGCGCTGCGGATCGGCGGGACGTTCCCGCTGGTGTGCGCCGACGCGGGCGCGCTGCCCTTCGCGGACGGCTCCTTCGACCTGGCCTGCTCGGCGTACGGGGCGCTGCCCTTCGTCGCCGACCCGGTGCTGGTGCTGAAGGAGGTCCACCGGGTGCTGCGCCCCGGCGGCCGGTTCGTCTTCTCCGTCACGCATCCGATCCGCTGGGCGTTCCCGGACGAGCCGGGTCCCGAGGGGCTGTCGGTGTCCGCGTCCTATTTCGACCGCGTTCCGTACGTCGAGGTGGACGACGAGGGCCGCGCGGTCTACGTCGAGCACCACCGCACGCTGGGCGACCGGGTCCGGGACGTCGTGGCCTCCGGTTTCCGCCTGGTGGACCTGGTCGAGCCGGAGTGGCCGGCCTGGAACACCGCCGAGTGGGGCGGCTGGTCCCCGCTGCGCGGAAACCTGATCCCGGGCACGGCGATCTTCGTCTGCGAACGAGACTAGGGATGTGATCCGTTACGACGCCCTGGACGCGCTGCCCGTTCGGGCCGCCCTGCCCGCCCTGAACGACGCTCTGGACGGGCCCGGCACCGCCGTCCTGGCCGCGCCGCCCGGCACCGGCAAGACCACGCTGGTGCCGCTGGCGCTCGCGGGACTGCTGGGCGAGGGTCCGCGGCGGCGGGTGGTGGTGGCCGAACCGCGGCGGATCGCGGCACGGGCCGCGGCCCGGCGGATGGCGTGGCTGCTGGGCGAGAAGCCCGGCGGGAGTGTCGGGTTCACCGTACGCGGGGAGCGGGTCGTGGGGCGGCACACGCGCGTGGAGGTCGTCACGACCGGTGTGCTGCTGCAACGTCTCCAGCGCGACCAGGAGTTGCCGGGCGTCGACGTGGTGATGCTCGACGAGTGCCACGAGCGGCATCTGGACGCGGACACGTCGGCCGCCTTCCTGTGGGACGTCCGGGAGACCCTGCGGCCCGATCTGCGGCTGGTGGCCGCGTCCGCGACGACCGACACCGAGGGGTGGGCGCGGCTGCTGGGCGGGGCGCCGGTGGTGGAGGCCCACGGGGCCTCGTACGACGTGGAGGTGGTCTGGGCGCCGCCGTCCCGTCCGGTACGGCCGCCGCACGGGACGTGGGTGGATCCTGCGCTGCTCTCGCATGTGGCGTCGGTGGTGCGGCGGGCGCTGGCCGAGCGGGCGGGGGACGTCCTGTGCTTCCTGCCGGGCGTGGGGGAGATCGCGCGGGTCGCGCGGCAGCTCGGGGAGCCGGCCGGCGTGGACGTGCTCCAGGTGCACGGGCGGGCGCCGGCCGCCGTGCAGGACGCGGTGCTGGCACCCGGGGAGCGTCGTCGGGTGGTGCTGGCGACCTCCGTCGCGGAGTCCTCTCTCACGGTGCCCGGGGTGCGGGTGGTGGTCGACTCGGGACTGGCACGGGAGCCGCGGGTGGACCACGCGCGCGGGCTGAGCGCGCTGGCGACCGTGCGGGCCTCGCAGGCGGCGGCGCGGCAGCGGGCGGGGCGCGCCGGGCGTGAGTCGCCGGGGGCGGTGTACCGGTGCTGGGCGGAGGCGGAGGACGCCCGTCTGCCGCGGTTCCCGGCGCCGGAGATCAAGGTGGCCGACCTGACCGCGTTCGCCCTTCAGGCGGCCTGCTGGGGTGATCCGGAGGCGTCCTCGCTGGCGTTGCCGGATCCGCCGCCGGGCGGGGCGATGGCGGCGGCGCGGCGGCTGCTGACGGCTGTGGGGGCTGTCGGTCATGACGGTCGGGCCACTGCACGCGGTGTCCGGCTGGCCCGGCTGGGGTTGCACCCCCGGCTGGGGCGGGCCTTGCTGGACGGCGTCTCGCTGGTGGGAGTGGAGCGGGCGGTGGAGGTCGTCGCCCTGTTGAGCGAGGAGGCCCCGCGGGAGTACGGCGACGATCTGGCCGCCGCTCTGCGTCGTGCGCGGCGTGGCGGTGACGCCTACGCGTCGCGGTGGCGTTCCGAGGTGCGGCGTCTGCGGGCCGTCGTCACCGCCGAGGACGAGACCGGGGCAGGACAGGGCACTGGTGACGAGCGCGCGGCCGGCCTCGTCGCCGCCCTGGCCTTTCCCGAGCGGGTCGCCAGGGCGGACGGCGGGTCGTGTCTCATGGCCTCCGGCACCCGTGCCGAACTCCGCGAGGGCTCCCCCCTGCGCTCCGCACCCTGGCTCGCCGTCGCCGTCGCCGACCGGCCCGTCGGCAGCGGGCACGCGCGTGTGCAGCTCGCGGCCGTGGCCGACGAGGAGATCGCACGGCTCGCGGGTGCCGCGCTGCTCGACGAGCGGGACGAGGTGCGCTGGGCCGACGGGGACGTCGTCGCCCGGCGAGTGGAGCGGCTCGGGGCCGTGGAGCTGGCGGTGCGTCCGCTGCGGGACGCCGACCCCGTGCTCGTACGCGAGGCGCTCCTTGACGGGCTGCGGGAAGAGGGGTTGCGGCTGCTGCGGTGGTCGCCGGGCGCGGGCGTACTGCGGCAGCGGCTCGCGTTCCTGCGGCTGCACGTGGGCGAGCCGTGGCCCGACGTGTCCGACGCCTCCCTCCACGCGCGCGTGGAGGACTGGCTGGAGCCCGAGCTGAGCCGGGCCCGGCGGCGGAGCGATCTCGCGCGGATCGACGCCGGGGCCGCGCTCGGGCGGTTGCTGCCGTGGGCCTCCGGGGAGGCGGCGCGGCTGGACGAGCTGGCGCCGGAGCGGATCGCCGTACCGAGTGGGTCCGGAATCCGGATCGACTACTCGGATCCCGAGCGGCCCGTCCTCGCCGTCAAGTTGCAGGAGATGTTCGGACTGCAGGAGTCGCCGCGGGTGGCGGGGGTGGCGTTGCTCGTCCATCTCCTCTCCCCCGCGGGCCGGCCGGCCGCCGTCACCGCCGATCTCGCCTCCTTCTGGAAGGACGGCTACAAGGGGGTGCGGGCGGAGTTGCGGGGGCGGTATCCGAAGCATCCCTGGCCGGAGGATCCCGCCTCCGCCGAGCCGACGCGGCACACCAACGCGCGGCTCAGGCGGTGACGGGTTCCGGCTCGGCGGCGGGGGCCGGTGCCGGCCCGGCCGGGCGCCGGCCGCGGGCCTCGAGCCAGAGGGAGACGGCCAGCAGCAGGACGCCCAGGGTGAGGAAGCCCCGGGGCAGGTAGGAGGTCAGCAGCAGGACGAGGGTGCGGTTGTGCTTGACCAGGGCGACCGTGTGCTCGACGTAGTCCTCGCGCATCTTGACGTCCCCCGCGAAGGCGGTGACCTTGGCGCGGCCGCCGAGGAGGGAGCCGCCGCGGAGCTCCTCCTTGTGGATCTCCTCGCCGTAGACGGGGGCGCCGGTCAGCGGTTCGACCCAGAACCTGCGGACCGTGGTGTACCAGCGGGTGGTGCCGGTCTTGGCGACGGTCTCGGGGGTGATGCCTGCGACGGGCATGGTCTTGGGCATGGAGACCTTGGTCCAGGGGATGGTCTGCTCGAAGTAGTAGACCTTCACTCCCCGGAAGTCCTGGGTGCCCTTGTAGTGGATGGGGTTGGTGGTGCGGGTCTGGGCGTCGAAGTACTGGTAGTCCCGTTTCTCCGTCATGAAGGGCCACTTGAACTCGATGCCCTCGCGGCGGACCGGGTCGCCGTCGACCGCCTCGCCGGTGGCGTGGACGGGTTCCTGGCTGTGGGCGTCGAAGATGTAACGCTCGGGGACCCTGGAGACCATCTTGCCGTCGGGGCCCTGGATGTAGGAGAGGCCGTCCCAGACGACGACGTCCCGCCCCGCCGTCTTCTCGATCTTCTCGGAGGCCTCCACATTGCCCTTGAGGGTCTGCACGATGGTCACCTTGGGGACCTTGTGGGCGGTCATGCCGGCGTTGTAGTCGAGGAGGGTGGCGTTCTTCGCCTCCAGGACCATCGTCTGGTACTCGTTCGCCGGGATCTTGGCCAGCCGCGGGAAGGCGTACCAGCGCAGCAGCGGGGACAGCGCCGCGAAGAACACGGCGAGGGCGAGCAGGACCAGGCTTGCCTTGCGGCGCATCTCGGCCTCCCTCCGGGGCGGTTACGGGTGTGCGGGCACCGTCGTCAGCAGCGGCTTCGGAGAGGTCTTCCCGGCCGGTGTGCCGATCGCGCCGACCGTGAGGACGAGGGCGAGCGCGACGGCGAGACCGGTCGCGGCGGCGATCAGGGCACGCATACGGGGCCTCCCGGAGCTGACACTGCGTCAGGTGCGGCACCGTAGCAACGGGCGGGCGAGATGAGAACACGTCGGACACGACTGCGGCGCCCCTCCCGAGGGAAGGGCGCCGCAGCGGTCGTACGGGATGCCGGGGTCTACGAGCCGGAGGTGGCCGACTCGGACGACGACGCGCTCGCCGAGGCGCTCGACGACTCGCTCGCCGAAGTGCTCGGGGAGGCGGACGCGCTCGACGACTCGGTGGGCGTCGGGTCGGGCGTCGGGTCGGATGTCGGGGTGGTCGCGGGCGCGGTGACGGTCAGTTCGATCGTCAGGGTGGCGCCGCCCGTGGTGGTGACACGCAGCAGGAAGGTGCCGGCGGTGTCGTCCGCGTACAGCTTCGGCAGCGTCAGCAGGCCGTTCGCGTCCGTCTGAAGGCCCGTCAGGGTGCGGACCGGGTTGCCGGAGGCGTCCTTGAAGTAGGGGCCCTTGTCGTTGGCGGTGGGGTCGTCGGCCGACTTGATCAGGGTGGCGGTGGCGGCGACCTTGTCCGCGACGGCGTCCTTGTAGGTGGCCTTCACCCCGACCTGGGTGGCGAACTCGCCGCCCGCGACGACGGTCAGCGCGGTGCTGTCGGTGCGGGCGAGGGTGTCGGCGGCGCGCTCGGTGACGGTGACCGTGTAGTCGAACGCGGTGACCGTGCGGCCGACGACGGTGGCGCGGACCTTGAAGGTGCCGGTCTTCTCGCCCGCCTGGAGCGCGGGTGCCACGGCGACACCCTTGCTGTCGGTCTGGACCGTGGTGACGCTCTCGCCACCCTTGAAGGTGGCGTCGGTGCCGCCGAGGATGGTGAAGCGGACCCGGACCTTGGCGACGGCCTTGCCGGCCTTGGTCTCGGCGCGGGTGCTGATCTTCCCGGTGAACGCGTCGCCCGCCATGGCGGTGAGCTTGGCCGAGCCCGCGTCCTCGAGGTGGTCGACCGTGTCGGTCGGCGTGGGCGAGGTGCTCGGCGGCGACGGCGTGCCCGGTGTGGCCGGAGTGGTCGGGTCCGCCGGCGTGCTCGGGGTGCCGGGCGTCGACGGCGTGGCGGGCGTGGTGCCGCTGTTGCCGCCCGGGAGTGTTCCGGTGCCGTCGGGGATCTCGTGGGTGCCCTTGCGGTAGTACTCCAGCCACGAGTAGACGGTGTTGTAGTAGTCCGTCGAGTTGTTGTAGCTGAGGATCGCGCTGCGCAGCCCCGCGTCCGTCGACATGTCCCAGTTGTTGCGGCACAGGTAGTGACCGGCGGCGAGCGCCGCGTCGTAGATGTTGTTGGGGTCCTTCTTGCCGTCGCTGTTGCCGTCGCGGCCCGCCCACGCCCAGGTGGACGGGATGAACTGCATGGGGCCGACGGCACGGTCGTAGGTGCTGTCGCCGTCGTAGACGCCGTCGTCGGTGTCGCTGATGCTGGCGAAGCCGTTGCCGTTGAGGACCGGGCCGAGGATCGGGCTGATGGTGGTGCCGTCGGCGGAGACGTCGCCGCCGCGGGCCTGGCCGGACTCCACCTTGCCGATGGCGGCGAGGAGCTCCCAGGGCAGGTTGCAGCCGGGCTTGGACTGCGCCAGCTCCGCCTCGGCCTTCTTGTAGGCGTCCAGGACGGTCGCGGGGATGCCCGCCTCGGAACTGCCGGTGCCGGTGGGGCCGGTCCCGGCGGTCGCGCTCGGCGCGGGGTTCGGGCTGTTCAGCGGCGGCAGGTCCGTGTAGTAGAAGGAGTCGCCGGTGGCACTGTCCGTGCCGCCCGGGCCGCTCCCGGCCTCACCGGCAGGGGCGTCGGCGGCGGTCTGTCTGCCCGCGCCGTCGGCCGTGACGTCCGGTGCCTGGGACGCGGCCAACGCCGCGACCGCCACTGCGGCCACGGTGGTGTTGAGCGCCCCCTTGCGGAGCCTTTTGCCGAAATGCGCCGACGACATGAAGTGAACCCCTCCCGTGGACGCCCGAGCGCCCGACCCTGTCTGCTCTGCACGGTCCGTGCGGCTGTAGTGACGATCAGCCTGCCCCGAGGGTTGCACGGGAGCGGGATCGTCCGGCCCTGTTCGTTTGTTCGACTGCGCCCGGCGGGACGGCAACCCAAGCGACCCTACGACAACTTCTTTTGCACCGGCACCCGTTCGAGCGCCGATTTCATCGGTTGGCCGGGTTCCGTTTGCCCGGGAACCGTGTCCCGCATACTGGGCGTCTTCGATCACCGGCCGAACAAGCACGCCAAGAACCGCCCCCGGGAGTCCCGTTGCCGTTCACCCTGAGTCACGCGGCGGCCGTACTGCCCGCGGTGCGCGGCGACGGCACCGGCCGCGGACGACTGGTACCGGCCGTCCTCGTGGCGGGCTCGTTCGCTCCCGACCTGACCTACTACGCGGCAAGTGTCCTGTCCGGGGCCATGGAGTTCGGTGACGTCACCCATTCGTTCACCGGCGTCTTCACCGTCGACGTGCTCATCGCCTGGGCCCTGGTGGGCCTCTGGCTGCTGCTGCGTGAACCGCTGGTGGCCCTGCTGCCGTCGCACCGGCAGGCCCGCACGGCCACCCTGACGCGCTGCGGAACGCCACGCGCGCGCGTACGCGCTGCCACGGCGGCCCGTTGGTACGTCTCCGCCGCGCTCGGCGCGCTGACGCACGTCGTCTGGGACGCGTTCACCCACCACGACCGCTGGGGCACGCGGCTGTTCCCGGTCCTGGGCGAGACGGTCGCGGGCTCACCGCTCTTCTCGTCCCTGCAGTACGCCAGTTCGGCCGTGGGCGCCGTCGTCGTCGCCGCGTTCGTGGTCCATGCCCTGCGCCGGGTACCCGCCGGCGAACCGGTCGGAGTGCCGTCGTTGTCGGCGCGGGACCGCTGGTGGGCCGGGGCACTGCTCTTGGGCTGCGCGCTGCTGGGTGCCGTGCGGCGGGCGACCCGCTGGTGGGACTACTGGGGGCCGCGCCACGCCAAGCCGTGGGAACTGGTCCCGACGGTCTGTTTCGGTGCGGGCGCGGGCCTGCTGCTCGGCCTGGTGCTGTACGCCGTCGGCGTGCGCGTCCGGCGTCCGGCGCCCCGGTCCGCCGCCGGCGGGCCGCAGACGGAGATCAGCGTCGGGCGGAGCCGTCAGCGCGTCCGGTGAGCGGCGCCGGCGGCACGACGTGGACAGCGATACGTCGCGCCCCGGCCCGGGATCCGCGCACTCGGCGGCCAGCCACCGATCAGCCGTGCCAACAACGCTGCGGGTCAATACACCTAGTGCGCCGCGGACTCCCAGTCCGGGCCCGCGCCCACCGAGACGTCCAGCGGGGCCCTGAGGTGGACCGCGCCGGCCATCTCACGGCGGACCAGTTCCTCCACGGCCTCACGCTCGCCCGGGGCGATCTCGAGGACGATTTCGTCGTGGACCTGGAGCAGCATCCGCGAGGTGAGGTCCGCCGCCCGCAGCGCACCGGCCACCTTGAGCATGGCCAGCTTGACGATGTCGGCCGCCGTGCCCTGGATGGGCGCGTTGAGCGCCATGCGCTCCGCCGCCTCGCGGCGCTGGCGGTTGTCGCTGTTGAGGTCGGGGAGGTAGCGGCGGCGCCCGAACAGCGTGGCCGTGTAGCCCGTGGCCCGCGCCTCGTCGACGGCCCGGCGCAGATAGTCCCGCACCCCGCCGAAGCGCTCGAAGTACGCGTCCATCAGGGCGCGTGCCTCTCCCGCGTCGATGTTCAGCTGCTGCGACAGACCGAACGCCGACAGACCGTACGCCAGGCCGTACGACATGGCCTTGATCTTGCGGCGCATCTCCGCGTCCACCGCGGCGGGCTCGACGCCGAACACCTGCGAGGCGGCCGTGGTGTGCAGGTCCTCGCCCGAGGTGAAGGCCCGGATGAGTCCCTCGTCCTCCGACAGGTGGGCCATCACCCGCAGCTCGATCTGGCTGTAGTCGGCGGTCATCAGGGACTCGAAGCCCTCTCCGACCACGAAGCCGCGCCGGATCGCCCGTCCCTCGTCGGTACGGACCGGGATGTTCTGCAGGTTCGGGTCTGTGGACGAGAGCCGTCCGGTCGCGGCGACCGTCTGGTTGAACGTGGTGTGGATACGGCCGTCGGCGGCGATCGTCTTGATGAGCCCCTCGACGGTCACGCGGAGCTTCGCCTGCTCACGGTGGCGGAGCATGATGACCGGCAGTTCGTTGTCCGTCTGGGTGGCCAGCCAGGCCAGGGCGTCGGCGTCGGTGGTGTAGCCGGTCTTGGTCTTCTTGGTCCTGGGCAGGCCCAGTTCGCCGAAGAGGACCTCCTGGAGCTGCTTGGGAGAGCCCAGGTTGAATTCGTGCCCCGCAGCCGCGTGGGCCTCCTTCACCGCCTGCTGGACGGCACCGGCGAACATCTGCTCCATGGCCTCCAGATGCGCCCGGTCGGCCGCGATGCCATGGCGCTCCATGCGGGCGAGGAGCGCGGAGGTGGGCAGCTCCATGTCCTGCAGCAGATCCGCCGCGCCGACCTCCTCCAGCCGCTCCCGGAAGGCCTCGCCGAGGTCGAGGATCGCGCGGGCCTGCACCATGAGCGCCTCGGCCTCGGCGCCGTCTTCGGCCCCGAAGGCGAGCTGCCCGTCGGCCGCGGCGGCCGGGGCCAGCTCCCGGCCCAGGTACTCCAGGGACAGTGCGTCCAGATCGAACGAACGGCGTCCCGGCTTGACCAGGTACGCGGCGAGAGCGGTGTCCATCGAGACCCCCGCCACGGCCCATCCGTGCTCCGCGAAGACGCGCATCGCGCCCTTGGCGTTGTGCAGGACCTTGGCCCGGTCCTCGGCGGCAAGCCAGGCCGCCCAGGCCCGCTCGTCGTCCTCGTCAAGCTGGGACGGGTCGAACCAGGCGGCGGCTCCGCCGCCGGCGGCCAGCGCGACCTCGGCGACCGAGCCCGCGCCCAGGCCCCAGGTGTCGACCGTGGCGACGCCGAGCGTCTGCGCGCCGTGCTCACCGAGCCAGCCGGCCAGCTCACCGGTGCCCAGCACGGTGCCGTCGACCGCCACCCCGCCGGTGACCACCGGGGTGGCCTCGGCCTCCTGCCCGCCCGGATCGACGGCGAGCAGGCGCTCCCGCAGCGAGGGGTTCCTGATCTCCAGGGTGTCGAGGACCATCGCGACGGCCGTCCGGTCGTACGGCGCCCGCTCCAGCTCGGCGACCGCCTTGGTCAGCTCGACCGTCCGCACCATCTCCGTGAGACGGCGGTTGAGCTTGACGGCCTCCAGGTGGTCCCGCAGATTCTGCCCGGCCTTGCCCTTGACCTCCTCGACCCGCTCGACCAGCTCCGCGAACGACCCGAACTGGTTGATCCACTTCGCGGCCGTCTTCTCACCGACGCCCGGAATACCGGGCAGGTTGTCGGACGGGTCACCGCGCAGCGCCGCGAAGTCCGGGTACTGGGCAGGCGTCAACCCGTACTTCTCGAAGACCTTCTCCGGGGTGAACCGGGTCAGCTCCGAGACGCCCTTCGTCGGATACAGCACGGTCGTGTGCTCGCTGACCAGCTGGAACGAGTCCCGGTCCCCGGTGACGATCAGCACCTCGAAACCCTCGGCCTCGGCCTCGGTGGCAAGAGTCGCGATGACGTCGTCCGCCTCGAACCCGTCGACCGCGAACCGCGACACGTGCATCGCGTCCAGCAGCTCGCCGATCAGCTCGACCTGCCCCTTGAACTCGTCGGGAGTCTTGGAGCGGTTCGCCTTGTACTCCGTGTACTCCTCGGACCGCCAGGTCTTGCGGGAGACGTCGAAGGCGACCGCGAAATGCGTGGGCGCCTCGTCACGCAGGGTGTTGGCCAGCATCGACGCGAAGCCGTAGATCGCGTTCGTCGGCTGTCCGGTCGCGGTGGTGAAGTTCTCCGCGGGCAGCGCGAAGAACGCACGGTAGGCCAGCGAGTGCCCGTCCATGAGCATCAGGCGCGGCCGGCTGCCGCCGGAGGGGGTGTCGGTCTTCTTCGCTGCTGTCTCTGCCACGCCCCCGATCCTGCCACGCCCCACTGACACTCGACCCCACGGCCAGGAACGGGCCGCCCACGACGGACCCCGGGCGTGCGAGGATCTGGGAAACAGTGCAGCAGAGCTGCACAGAGATACACGGATACACGGATACACGGACGCCAGGTCGTTAAGGAGAGCGCGCGATGGCTACCAAGCCCCCCAAGGCCGACCCGGTCCAGGACGCTCCTCAGGTCGCCGGTCCGAAGCACGAGGCGGCGGGCCTGACCGCGATAGGCCACACCCTCCGCATCGCCCAGCAGCAGATGGGCGTGAAGCGCACCGCCCTCACCCTCCTGCGCGTCAACCAGAAGGACGGCTTCGACTGCCCCGGGTGCGCCTGGCCCGAGCCGGAGCACCGCCACACCGCGGAGTTCTGCGAGAACGGCGCGAAAGCGGTGGCCGAGGAGGCCACCCTGCGCCGGGTCACCCCGGAGTTCTTCGCCGAGCACTCCGTCGCCGGCCTGGCGACCCGCAGCGGCTACTGGCTCGGCCAGCAGGGCCGCCTCACCCACCCCATGTACCTGCCCGAGGGCGGCGAGCACTACGAGCCGGTCACCTGGGACCGCGCCTTCGACATCATCGCCGAGGAGACCGCGGCTCTCGCCTCCCCCGACGAGGCCGTCTTCTACACCTCCGGCCGCACCAGCAACGAGGCCGCGTTCCTGTACCAGCTCTTCGCCCGCGAGCTCGGCACGAACAACCTGCCGGACTGCTCCAACATGTGCCACGAGTCCTCCGGCTCGGCCCTGTCGGAGACCATCGGCATCGGCAAGGGCAGCGTCCTCCTCGACGACCTCCACCAGGCCGACCTGATCATCGTCGCGGGCCAGAACCCGGGCACGAACCACCCCCGCATGCTCTCGGCCCTCGAAAAGGCCAAGGCCGGCGGCGCGAAGATCATCAGTGTCAACCCCCTCCCCGAAGCGGGCCTGGAACGCTTCAAGAACCCGCAGACCGCCAAGGGACTCACCACCGGCGCCCCGCTCACCGACCTGTTCCTGCAGATCCGCCTCGGCGGCGACCAGGCCCTCTTCCGCCTCCTCAACAAACTGATCCTCGAGTCGGACAACGCCACGGACGAGCGTTTCATCGCCGAACACACCCATGGCTTCGAGGAGTTCGCCGCGGCCGCCGAAGCCGCCGACTGGGACGAGACGCTCACCGCGACCGGCCTCACGCGCGCGGAGATAGAGAAAGCCCTGAGCATGGCGCTCGCCTCGAAGCGGACCATCGTCTGCTGGGCCATGGGGCTGACCCAGCACAAGCACTCGGTGCCGACCATCCGCGAAGTGGTCAACTTCCTTCTGCTGCGCGGCAACATCGGCCGCCCGGGTGCCGGCGTGTGCCCGGTCCGCGGCCACAGCAACGTCCAGGGCGACCGGACGATGGGCATCTTCGAACGCCCCGCACCGGCCTTCCTGGACGCCCTGGAGAAGGAGTTCGGGTTCGCGCCCCCGCGCGAGCACGGCTTCGACGTCGTACGGGCCATCCGCGCCCTGCGTGACGGCGAGGCGAAGCTGTTCTTCGCCATGGGCGGCAACTTCGTCGCGGCCACCCCCGACACCGAGGTCACCGAGGCGGCCATGCGCCGCGCCCGGCTGACCGTCCACGTGTCCACGAAGCTCAACCGCTCGCACGTGGTCACGGGCGCCCGCGCCCTGATCCTGCCCACGCTCGGCCGCACCGAGCGCGACGTCCAGAGCGGCGGAGAGCAGTTCGTGACCGTGGAGGACTCGATGGGCATGGTGCACGCCTCACGCGGCCGCCTGGCCCCCGCCGGCACCCGGCTGCTGTCCGAGCCGGCCATCGTCTGCCGGCTCGCCCGCCGGGTGCTCGGCGAGGACAGCAGGGTGCCGTGGGAGGAGTTCGAGAAGGACTACGGCACGATCCGCGACCGTATCGCGCGCGTGGTCCCCGGCTTCGAGGACTTCAACGCACGTGTCGCCCGCCCCGGCGGCTTCACCCTCCCGCACGCCCCGCGCGACGAGCGCCGCTTCCCGACGGCCACCGGCAAGGCCAACTTCACCGCCGCGCCGGTCGAGTACCCGAAGCTGCCCGAGGGCCGCCTGCTCCTGCAGACACTGCGCTCGCACGACCAGTACAACACCACGATCTACGGCCTGGACGACCGCTACCGGGGCATCAGGAACGGCCGCCGGGTGGTGCTGGTCAACCCCGAGGACGCGCGCGAGGCCGGGCTCGCGGACGGCACGTACGTGGACCTGGTCAGCGAGTGGCAGGACGGCGTGGAGCGACGCGCTCCCGGCTTCCGCGTGGTGGTCTACCCGACCGCCAGGGGCTGCGCGGCCGCGTACTACCCGGAGACGAACGTCCTGGTGCCGCTGGACGCCACCGCCGACACCAGCAACACCCCGGCCAGCAAGTCCGTCGTGGTCCGTCTGGAACAATCGTCGACCGACTGAGCGTTTGCTCAGTCATCCGCACGTCGTCGCCCGCACGACGTGACCGACGAACGGAGCAGGGCCCCATGGGCGAGCAGCAGCACGTGAAGTTCCCGCAAGAGGTCATCGACGAGTACGCCGCACTCGGCGTCGACCTCGTGGCCCTGTTCTCCGCCGGCCACCTCGGCACCCGCATGGGGGTGCAGATCCTCGAGGCCTCCGCGGACCGGGTCGTCGGAACGATGCCGGTGGAGGGCAACACCCAGCCCTACGGCCTGCTGCACGGCGGCGCCTCCGCGGTACTGGCCGAGACCCTCGGCTCCGTCGGCTCGATGCTGCACGGCGGCAGCTCCAAGCTCGCCGTCGGCGTCGACCTCAACTGCACCCACCACCGCGGCGTCCGCTCCGGTCTCGTCACCGGCGTGGCCACGCCCTTGCACCGGGGCGGCTCCACGGCGACGTACGAGATCGTCATCAGCGACGAGGAGGGCCGCCGGGTGTGCACCGCACGGCTGACCTGTCTTCTGCGCGACGCTCGCGCGGCGGGCTGACACCCCCTAGCGTCGGGGCATGACAACGGCAGGGGCTCGGCGGGCGGTGGCGCGACCGCTCGGAACGGCCTTGTTCACGGGGGTGTTGGTGCGCGCCTGCGGCGAGGCCCCCCTGCGGAGCGCCGCGGACGCCGCTCGGGCGGCCCGCACGGACCGGTACCGCACCGGCGGCCCGGGCGAAGGTTTCCGGCAGTGAGCGGCGTCGGCCCGGTCGAGCCCGGCGAGGGCACGCACGCCTGGGACAGCACGACTTCCCGCGACGGCACACGCGCGTGGTACCCCGCAGCGCCCGACGACGGCACACACGCGCGGGGCACCGCCGGCCCCGCTGCGGACACGCGCGCGGGTGACTCCCCCGGCACCGACTCCCGCGCCCCGGCCACCGGCGTGCGCGCCCGCCTCGCCCCGCTCGCCCACCGCTGCGCCGCCCACCGCAGGACCGCGATCGCCGTCCTCACCGCCGTCTGCCTCCTCGCGGTCGGCGGCCTGCTGTACGCGACCCGCCCCCACCAGCGCGAACCAGCCACTCCGCAACCGCCGTTCCCCGCCCAGGTCGTCGACGTCACCTACCTCGGCGGCCGCGCCGTCCCGCCCGGCGCCCCGCCTCACACCCTCTCCTTCGAGGTGCTGCTGACCGTGGAATCCGGCCCACCGGTCACGGTGACCCGCGTGTCCCAGCCGTACGCGGGCATCTCCCTGACCTCGGCACCGCGGGCGCCATTCCGGACAACGGCCGGTTCCGCCCGCAAGCTTGTCATCACCATGCATGTGACGGAATGCGGGAAAGTGCCGGAGAACGCCGGACTGCCTTTCCTGGACGTAACTCTACGTAATGCGCGTGCAATACAAGTCCAGAGTTTCATCCTGGGTCCCCACTATGCGCAGGACCTCTCCCGGGCCCTACAGGTCGCCTGCAGCAACGATTCCACGTCATGACCAAAACTCCCGAGACACCTGAACCGACCAGGCTTCGTCCTGCGCGTTCTCAGTATGCGGACAGGGCGAATCGACCTGAATTCCCCTGTTCCACCCACCAAGTACCGCTCTGCATTACCTCGTGTCATAACAAGAGCGTCACAGCATGGTTCAGACCCTCCTCCCCGTTACCTCCACGCGCCTAGAGTCACGCCCAGTCACCGCGCGGCTGGATTACCCCTTCGGCTCAGCGCTCGACTCGGCCTCTTCCAGGGGGGAGGGCCGCCCAGGGAAAGGACTGGAACGTGCGTCAACGTTCGCTCATCGCCATCACCGCCGCGCTGTCCGCCGGAGCGCTCACTCTCACAGCCTGCGGTTCGCGCGACAGTGACGACAAGGGCTCCGACAGCGGCGGCACCACCGTCACCATCGGCGTGGACGCCCCGCTCACCGGCGACCTGTCCGCCATGGGCCTCGGCATCAAGAACTCGGCCGACCTCGCCGCGAAAACGGCCAACAAGAAGAAGTACGTCGACGGCATCACCTTCAAGATCGTCTCCAAGGACGACCAGGCTCAGGCCTCCTCCGGTCAGCAGAACGCCACCGCCCTGGTCGCCGACAAGAGCGTCCTCGGCGTCGTCGGCCCGCTGAACTCCTCCGTCGCCCAGTCCATGCAGAAGGTCTTCAACGACGCCGGCCTGGTCGAGGTCTCCCCGGCCAACACCAGCCCGGACCTGACCCAGGGCGCCGACTGGCGCACCAAGAAGGTCCGCCAGTTCAAGTCGTACTTCCGCACCGCGACCACGGACGCCATCCAGGGCCCGTTCGCCGCCCAGTACGTCTACAACGACGCCAAGAAGAAGAAGGTCTTCGTCATCGACGACAAGAAGACCTACGGCGCCGGCCTCGCGGGCACCTTCACGGACGAGTTCAAGAAGCTCGGCGGCACCGTCGTCGGCACCGAGCACATCAACCCCGACAGCAAGGACTTCTCCGCGGTCGCCACCAAGGTGAAGAACTCCGGCGCCGACGTCGTCTACTACGGCGGCGAGTACCCGCAGGCCGGTCCGCTGAGCAAGCAGATCAAGGCCGCCGGCGCCAAGATCCCGCTGGTCGGCGGTGACGGCATCAACTCCGCGGACTACATCCCGCTCGCCGGCGCCAGCGCCACCGGTGACCTGTCGACCTCCGTCGGCGCCCCGGTCGAGCAGCTCGACTCCGCCAAGCAGTTCGTGTCCGACTACAAGGCGGCCGGCTACAAGGACGCGTACTCCGCCTACGGCGGCTACGCCTACGACTCCGCGTGGGCCATCATCGAGGCCGTCAAGAAGGTCGTCGAGGACAACGGCGGCAAGCTGCCGGACGACGCCCGCGCCAAGATCACGGCCGCCATGCAGAACGTCTCCTTCGACGGTGTGACCGGCAAGGTCTCCTTCGACGAGTACGGTGACGCCACCAACAAGCAGCTCACCGTCTACGCCGTCAAGGACGGTGCCTGGGCGCCCGTCAAGACCGGCACCTACACCGGCTGACCACTCCACCCGCACCACTTCTGAGCCGCGCGGGGCGCTGTTCCACTGGCGCCCCGCGCGGACTCACATCCGGCCCCCGTCGAAACATCCGAACCGTCTCGGAGGACATGCGGTGAACGAACTGCCGCAGCAGCTGGTCAACGGCCTGCTACTGGGATCCATGTACGGCCTGGTCGCCATCGGCTACACAATGGTCTATGGCATCGTCCAGCTCATCAACTTCGCCCACGGCGAGATCTTCATGACCGGAGCGTTCGGCGCTCTCACGGTCTATGTGTACATACTGCCCGACGGCACATCCATGGCGATCGCCCTGCCGCTCATGCTCGTGGGCGCCGTCCTCGTCTCCGTCACCATCGCCGTAGGAGCGGAACGGTTCGCCTACCGCCCCCTCCGCAACGCGCCACGCCTCGCACCCCTCATCACCGCCATCGGTCTCTCCCTCGGCCTCCAGCAGGCCGTCTGGGCCTGGTACCCCGAGGCCAAGTCCGCCCGCGTCTTCCCCCAGATCGACGGCGGCCCCTTCGACATCGGCAGCGTCACCATCCAGACCGGCGACATCTTCCTGCTCATCGCCGCCCCGCTCAGCATGGCCTTCCTCGCCTACTTCGTCATGAAGACCCGCACCGGACGCGGCATGCAGGCCACCGCCCAGGACCCGGACACCGCCCGCCTCATGGGCGTCAACACCGACCGCATCATCGTGATCGCGTTCGCCCTCGGCGCCACCTTCGCCGCCGTCGGAGCCGTCGCCTACGGCCTCAAGTACGGCCAGATCTCCTTCACCATGGGCTTCCTCCTCGGTCTCAAGGCCTTCACCGCGGCCGTCCTCGGGGGCATCGGCAACATCTACGGAGCCATGATCGGCGGCGTCGTCCTCGGCATCGCCGAAACCCTGGCCACCGCCTACATCGCCGACATCCCCGGTATGGACAAGTTCGGCAGCAACTCCTGGGCCGACGTCTGGGCCTTCGTACTCCTCATCCTCGTGCTGCTGTTCCGGCCCCAGGGCCTGCTCGGCGAGCGCGTCGCGGACAGGGCGTGACACCGATGACGACACAGACCACCACACCCGAAGCCCCCAGCAGCACCGCCGCCGCCCCGGCCGGCCTCATCGGCATCCCGGAGAACCTCGGCCGCGCCCTCGCCACCGGCGGCGCGATCCTCACCCTCGTCTCCACCTTCCTCGCCTGGACCTGGACCGCCGCCTTCCCCGGCGACCTCACCGTCTACGGCTACCCCGGCGGCCTGCAGGTCCTCGTCCTCATCGGCGCGGCCCTCACCACCCTCTTCGCCCTCTCCTCCTACGGCATCAAGGGCCTCGGCTGGCTCGCCCCCGCCGGCGCCGGCGGCGCCATCAAGTTCGCCGCCCTCGCCACCTTCGCCACCAGCTGGTACACCGTCATCGCGATCAGCTCCGACCTCGGCGGCGTCGTCAACCTCGAACCCGGCGGCTACATCGTCGCCCTGGCCAGCCTCGCCGCCTTCCTCGGCGCCCTGGCCCTCCCGTTCGAGCACCCCGAGCCCGACCCGATCGACCCCGACGACACGTCGTGGGAGCACACCAAGCACAAGCTCAGCCACCAGTGGCAGACCGTCAAGGCCGCCTTCGCCTCCGGCACCCCGCGCCCCGTCGGCAACCTGCCCTCCTACGTCGAGATCCTGATCATCGTCGCCGTCCTCGCCCTCGCCCTCACCGTCTTCACCTACGGCATCGGCACCGAGTACGACGAACTGTTCGTGGGCTTCCTGATCACCGCCGGCTTCGGCTTCGCCGCCGTCACCAAGGCGGGCCTCGTCGCCCAGGCCAGCCAGATCGCCGCCCGGCACCAGAACATCACCATCTGCGGCGCGTTCATCGCGGCGGCCCTGTTCCCCTTCACCCAGACCGACGACCAGTACGCGACCCTCGGCGTCTACATCCTCATCTTCGCCACCGTCGCCCTCGGCCTGAACATCGTCGTCGGCCTCGCCGGCCTGCTCGACCTCGGCTACGTCGCCTTCCTCGGCGTCGGCGCCTACGCCGCAGCCATGGTCTCCGGATCCCCCAGCTCGCCCTTCGACGTGCACTTCCCGTTCTGGGCGGCCGCCCTCGTCGGCGCCGCCGCCTCCCTGGTCTTCGGCGTCCTCATCGGCGCCCCGACCCTGCGACTGCGCGGTGACTACCTCGCCATCGTCACCCTGGGCTTCGGAGAGATCTTCCGGATCACCGCCAACAACCTCGACGGCACCTCCGGACCCGACATCACCAACGGCTCCAACGGCATCTCCTCCATCCCCAACCTGAACATCCTCGGGTTCGACTTCGGCACCGTCCACGACGTCTTCGGCCGATCCATCGGGCGCTTCGCCAACTACTTCTTCCTGATGCTGATCATCACCGTCATCGTCGTGACCGTGTTCCGACGCAGCGGCGACTCCCGCATCGGCCGCGCCTGGGTCGCCATCCGCGAGGACGAGACCGCCGCCCTCGCCATGGGCATCAACGGCTTCCGCGTGAAGCTCATCGCCTTCGCCGTCGGCGCCTCCCTGGCCGGCCTCGCCGGCACCGTCCAGGCCCACGTGACCTACACCGTCACCCCCGAGCAGTACCTGTTCGCCGGTCCCATCCCGCCCAACTCCGCCTTCCTCCTCGCCGCCGTCGTCCTCGGTGGCATGGGCACCATCGGCGGCCCCCTCATCGGTGCCTCACTGCTCTTCCTCATCCCCAACAAGCTCCAGTTCCTGGGCGACTACCAGCTCTTCGCCTTCGGCGTCGCACTCATCCTGCTGATGCGCTTCCGTCCGGAGGGCATGATCCCCAACCGGCGCCGCCAGCTCGAGTTCCACGAGGAAGCGGAAGCGCCCACCGTCCTGACGAAGGCAGGGGCCTGACCACCATGACCACCGACACCACCACCAAGGTCGCCCCGACCGGCGAAAAGGTCCTCGACGCACGCGGCGTCACCATGCGCTTCGGCGGCCTCACCGCCGTCCGCAACGTCGACCTCCACGTCAACGCCGGGGAGATCGTCGGCCTCATCGGCCCCAACGGCGCCGGCAAGACGACCTTCTTCAACTGCCTCACCGGCCTCTACATCCCCACCGAGGGAGAGGTCCGCTACAAGGGCAACGTCCTGCCGCCCAAGTCCTTCAAGGTCACGGCCGCCGGCATCGCCCGCACCTTCCAGAACATCCGCCTGTTCGCCAACATGACGGTCCTGGAAAACGTCCTGGTGGGCCGTCACACCCGGACGAAGGAAGGCTTCTGGTCGGCCGTCCTGCGCGGACCCGGCTTCCACAAGGCCGAGGCCGCCTCCCGCGAACGCGCCATGGAACTCCTGGAGTTCGTCGGGCTCGAGAAGAAGGCCGAACACCTCGCCCGCAACCTCCCCTACGGCGAACAGCGCAAACTGGAGATCGCCCGCGCGCTGGCCAGCGAGCCGGGCCTGCTCCTGCTGGACGAACCGACGGCCGGCATGAACCCCCAGGAGACGCGGACCACCGAGGAACTCGTCTTCGCCATCCGCGACAAGGGCATAGCCGTCCTCGTCATCGAGCACGACATGCGCTTCATCTTCAACCTCTGCGACCGCGTCGCCGTCCTCGTCCAGGGCGAGAAGCTCGTCGAGGGCGACAGCGCCACCGTCCAGGGCGACGAACGCGTCGTCGCCGCCTACCTCGGCGAACCCTTCGAGGGCGCCCCCGGTGACGCGGAGGCCGCCGAGGTCGAGGCCGCCGAGGCGAACGCCGACACCCCGACGGACGCCGTGCCCGGCAAGGAGAACGACCGATGACCGCACTGCTCGAAGTAGAGGACCTCCGGGTCGCCTACGGCAAGATCGAAGCCGTCAAGGGCATCTCCTTCAAGGTCGAGGCCGGCGAGGTCGTCACCCTCATCGGCACCAACGGCGCCGGCAAGACGACGACCCTGCGCACGCTCTCCGGACTCCTCAAGCCCGTCGGCGGCCAGATCAAGTTCAACGGCAAGTCGTTGAAGAAGATCCCCGCCCACAACATCGTCTCGCTGGGACTCGCCCACTCCCCCGAGGGCCGGCACATCTTCCCCCGCATGACGATCGAGGACAACCTCCGCCTCGGCGCCTTCCTCCGCAGCGACAAGGCGGGCATCGAGAAGGACATCCAGCGCGCCTACGACCTCTTCCCCATCCTCGGAGAGCGCCGCAAGCAGGCCGCGGGCACCCTCTCGGGCGGCGAGCAGCAGATGCTGGCCATGGGCCGCGCCCTCATGTCCCAGCCGAAGCTGCTCATGCTGGACGAGCCCTCCATGGGCCTGTCCCCCATCATGATGCAGAAGATCATGGCCACCATCGCCGAGCTGAAGTCCCAGGGCATGACCATCCTGCTCATCGAGCAGAACGCCCAGGCGGCGCTGTCCCTGGCCGACCACGGCCACGTCATGGAGATCGGCAAGATCGTCCTCTCCGGCAGCGGCCAGGACCTCCTCCACGACGAGTCGGTCCGCAAGGCGTACCTCGGCGAGGACTGAGCACCAAGGTCCTCCTACGGCAACGAGGCCCGCGCCCCTTCTCCGGGCGCGGGCCTCGTCGTACGTGCGATGGGGGTCACCCCTTGTTCGACTTCTTCTCCTCGGCGTCCTGGATGACCGCCTCGGCGACCTGCTGCATGGACATCCGCCGGTCCATCGACGTCTTCTGGATCCACCGGAACGCGGCGGGCTCGGTCAGCCCGTACTCCGTCTGGAGGATGGACTTCGCCCGGTCGACCAGCTTCCGCGTCTCCAGCCGGAGCGTGAGGTCGGCGACCTCCTTCTCCAGCTCCTTCAGCTCGGTGAACCGGCTGACGGCCATCTCGATGGCCGGCACGACATCACTCTTGCTGAACGGCTTCACGAGATACGCCATGGCCCCGGCGTCACGGGCCCGCTCGACGAGATCCCGCTGCGAGAAGGCGGTGAGCATGAGCACAGGCGCGATGCGCTCCTCCGCGATCTTCTCGGCGGCGGAGATGCCGTCCATCTTCGGCATCTTCACGTCGAGGATCACGAGGTCCGGCTGGTGCTCGCGGGCGAGCTCGATCGCCTGCTCGCCGTCACCGGCCTCGCCGACGACGCTGTAGCCCTCCTCCTCCAGCATCTCTTTGAGATCGAGCCGGATCAGGGCCTCGTCCTCGGCGATGACGACACGGGTCGTCAGCGGAGGCACGTGCGACTTGTCGTCGTCGGGCGCGTCTGCAGGCTGGGGCGACTCGGGGGCGGTCACGGGGGCTCCTCGTTCAGGGCAGGGGTACTGCTGACAAGAGCGTACCCAGCTGCGGTAAGGTAGTGACACAGCGGGTGACCGCTGACCTTCGTTTCGAAGGGGCCCCGGTAGCCCAGCGGTAGAGGCCATGGATTCAAAACCCATACAGCGTCGGTTCGAATCCGACTCGGGGCACTTTTCCTTGGATGCCAAGGTCACCACAGAAAAGCGGATGTTCCTCTTCTCGTGAACATCCGCTTTTTGCTGCGGGTCGCGGCGATCACTCTCACAGAGTGATCGTATGTGCGACGTCGGTACGCGCAAGCGGGCACTCGCGCGCGCCGCAATTCGCCCCTGGCCCTACCTTGGGCTGTCGTCCTCCCCGATGTGGTGCACCCGGACCAGGTTCGTCGAGCCCGAGACGCCGGGCGGGGAGCCGGCCGTGATCACCACCACGTCCCCCTTCTCGCACCGCCCGTACTTCAGCAGCAGTTCGTCCACCTGGTCGACCATCGCGTCCGTGGAGTCCACGTGCGGGCCGAGGAACGCCTCCACACCCCACGTGAGGCTCAGCTGCGAGCGCGTCGCCGGTTCCGGGGTGAAGGCGAGGAGCGGGATCGGCGAGTGGTAGCGGGAGAGGCGGCGGACCGTGTCGCCGCTCTGGGTGAAGGCGACCAGGAACTTCGCGCCGAGGAAGTCGCCGATCTCCGCCGCCGCGCGGGCGACCGCGCCGCCCTGGGTGCGCGGCTTGGTCGCCTCCGTCAGTTCGGGCAGACCCTTCGCGAGGATGTCCTCCTCCGCCGCCGCCACGATCTTCGCCATCGTCCGGACCGTCTGCACCGCGTGCTTGCCGACGCTCGTCTCGCCCGACAGCATCACCGCGTCCGCGCCGTCGATGACGGCATTGGCCACGTCCGACGCCTCCGCGCGGGTCGGGCGGGAGTTCTCGATCATCGAGTCGAGCATCTGCGTCGCGACGATCACCGGCTTGGCGTTCCGCTTCGCCAGTTTGATCGCCCGCTTCTGGACGATCGGGACCTGCTCGAGCGGCATCTCGACGCCCAGGTCGCCCCGCGCCACCATGACCCCGTCGAACGCGGCCACGATGTCGTCGATGCTCTCGACCGCCTGCGGCTTCTCCACCTTCGCGATGACAGGGAGGCGCCGTCCCTCCTCGTCCATGATCCGGTGGACGTCGACGACGTCCCGCCCGGTCCGGACGAAGGAGAGCGCGACGACGTCGAAGCCCGTGCGGAGCGCCCAGCGCAGGTCTTCCTCGTCCTTCTTCGACAGGGCGGGAACGGAGACGGCCACCCCGGGCAGGTTCAATCCCTTGTGGTCGGAGATGACACCGCCCTCCACCACCCGGGTGTGGACGCGGGGGCCGTCGACCTCGGTGACCTCCAGGCAGACCTTGCCGTCGTCGACGAGGATGCGCTCTCCGGGTGTCACGTCGTCCGCGAGGCCGGCGTAGGTGGTGCCGCAGGCCGTGCCGTCACCGGCGACGCCCTCCTCCACGGTGATCGTGAAGGCGTCCCCGCGTTCAAGGAGTACGGGCCCTTCCGCGAAGTGGCCGAGGCGGATCTTCGGGCCTTGAAGGTCGGCGAGAAGGCCGATGCTGCGGCCGGTCTCGTCGGCGGCCTTGCGGACGCGGTGGTAGCGCTCCTCGTGTTCGGCGTGGCTGCCGTGGCTGAGGTTGAAGCGGGCGACGTCCATTCCGGCATCGACCAGGGCTTTGATCTGGTCGTAGGAGTCGGTGGCGGGGCCCAAGGTACAAACGATTTTCGCTCGGCGCATGAATCGAGCCTACGTCTTACCGATCGGTAGCGAATTGGAGGGACGTGACCGCTCAACAACCGTTGGGTGAAAGGTAGTTGACAAGCGTTGAATTGTGCGGGGGGTCGCTCTTATGAGCACACTTATGTTCCGTGAACGCTCTCGACCTCGCGGCAATTCCACGGCCGAGTGAATTCACAGGGCCGGCGGAACCATCGTGAATTGCGCGCTCACCTCAGCCTGTACCCGCATCCGCTGCGGTTCCAGGTCGAGGGGTTCGGGCCCCGACTCCTCCTCCACGGCCGCCGCCGACATCCGGCGCATACGGCGGCCGAAGCCGGGCCGGGGCTGCCCGGCCGCCGAGCCGGTGCCGGTGTCGGCCAGCTCGATCAGGGCGGCGACGGTCGTGCCGAGCGCCTCCGCGTACTCCTTCGCCCGCTGTACGGCGTCCCGCACCGCCTGCTGCCGGGCCTGGCGGTACACGGGCGAGTCGGTGCGCAGGGCCCACCAGGGGCCGTCGATCGCGGTCAGGTCGAGGTCGGCCAGCCGGGTGGCGAGCTCGCCGAGGGCGGTGAAGTCGGTCAGCTCCGCGGTGAGGTGGACGCGGCCCCGGTAGGCGCGGACGCGTTCACCCCGGCCGTGCTGGCCGAACTCGGGGGTGATGGACACGGCGCCGGTCGAGACGTCCTCCACGGCGTCGCCGTAGGACTTCACCAGTTCGACGACGGTGGTGTTGCGCCGGGCGAGGTCGTCGAGGGTGGTGCGGCGGTCCTTTCCTCGCGCGGTGACGGTGATGCCGATGCGGGCGAGGTCGGGGTCGGTCTCGAGTTCGGCCTCGCCGCGGACCGCGAGGAGGGGGGTGTCGGGGGTGCCGTGCGGCTGAATCCGAGGTGAGGTCATACGCCCCACCTTGTCATGCCTTTCCCGTTTCCCCGGGCGGAGTTGAGCGTTCTGGTCACCAGATCGAAACCTCCCGGACCTGTTGCGGCCGGTCATGTCCGGGACAGAATCTACGCGCGTTTGTCTACGCGCGTCGTTGACCATTCCCCGAGGAGCACGAGACATGCCGTTGAACCGCCGGAAGTTCCTGAAGAAGTCCGCCGTGACCGGGGCGGGAGTGGCGATCGCGGGCGCGGCTGCGGCTCCGGCGGCGCAGGCCGCCGAGGCGAAGAGGCCGGGGAAGCCCGCGAAGCAGCCGAAGCGGTACTCGCTGACCGTGATGGGGACGACCGACCTGCATGGCCATGTCTTCAACTGGGACTACTTCAAGAACGCGGAGTACAAGGACACCGCGGGCAACGCTCAGGGGCTCGCGCGGATCTCGACGCTGGTCGACCAGGTGCGTGCGGAGAAGGGGCGGGAGAACACGCTGCTGCTGGACGCGGGCGACACGATCCAGGGCACTCCGCTGACGTACTACTACGCGAAGGTGGACCCGATCACCGCGAAGGGTGGTCCGGTGCATCCGATGGCGCAGGCGATGAACGCGATCGGGTACGACGCGGCGGCGCTGGGCAATCACGAGTTCAACTACGGCATCGAGACGCTGCGGAAGTTCGAGTCGCAGCTGCGGTTCCCGCTGCTGGGCGCCAACGCGGTGGACGCGAAGACGCTCAGGCCGGCCTTCCCCCCGTATGTGATCAAGACGTTCTGCGTGAAGGGTGCGCCGCCGGTGAAGGTGGCGGTCCTCGGGCTCACCAACCCGGGTATCGCCATCTGGGACAAGGCGTACGTGCAGGGCAAGCTGGCGTTCCCGGGGCTCGAGGAGCAGGCGGCGAAGTGGGTGCCGAGGCTTCGGTCGCTGGGTGCGGATGTCGTGGTGGTGTCGGCGCACTCGGGTTCGTCGGGCACGTCGTCGTACGGTGACCAGCTGCCGTACGTCGAGAACTCGGCGGCGCTGGTGGCGCAGCAGGTGCCGGGCATCGACGCGATTCTGGTCGGGCACGCGCATGTGGAGATTCCCGAGCTGAAGGTGACGAACGCGAAGACCGGGAAGACGGTGGTGCTGTCGGAGCCGCTGGCGTACGCGGAGCGGTTGTCGCTCTTCGACATCGAGCTGGTGTTCGCGAAGGGGCGGTGGGCCGTCGAGTCCGTCTCGTCGAAGGTGCTGAACTCCAACACGGTGGCCGACGACCCGAAGATCACCAAGCTGCTGAGCGACGAGCACGCGAAGGTCGTGGAGTACGTCAACCAGGTGGTCGGTTCGGCGACGGAGACGCTGACGACGGTGGAGGCGCGGTACAAGGACGCCCCGATCATCGACCTGATCACGAAGGTGCAGGAGGACGTGGTGAAGGCGGCCCTGGTGGGTACGTCGTACGCCTCGCTGCCGGTGATCGCGCAGGCTTCGCCGTTCTCCCGTACGTCGGAGATCCCGGCCGGCGAGGTGACGATCCGCGATCTGTCGAGTCTGTACGTGTACGACAACACGCTGGTGGCGAAGCTGCTGACGGGGGCGCAGATCAGGGCGTACCTGGAGTACTCGGCGGAGTACTTCGTGCAGACGGCGGCGGACGCGGTCGTGGACGTCGACAAGCTGACGAACGCGAACAGCCGGCCGGACTACAACTACGACTATGTGTCGGGGCTGTCGTACGAGATCGACATCGCGCAGGCGGCGGGTTCGCGGATCAGGAACCTGACGTACAACGGTGCGGCGCTGGACGACGCCGAGCAGTTCGTGTTCGCGGTGAACAACTACCGGGCGAACGGCGGCGGTGCGTTCCCGCATGTGGCCTCCGCCACCGAGGTGTGGTCGGAGTCGACGGAGATCCGGACGCGGATCGCGGAGTGGGTGACCGCGAAGGGTGTGCTGGATCCGAAGGACTTCGCTTCGGTGGACTGGAAGCTCACGCGGGACGGTACGCCGGTGTTCTAGTCGGCTTTTCGTGAGATGGCGGCCTCAGATTCCCTCCCGCAGCGGTGTCAGTGTCATCGGGCGGCGTGCGGGTGGGATCTGGGGCTGTCGTTGTTGTTGCAGGCCGAAGCTGGTGAAGGCGGTGCGGGTCGGGAGGGGGTAGTTGTCCTTGCCGGTGAGGGCGTTGAGGACGGTGGCGCTGCGGTGGGCGGCGAGGCCGAGGTCGGGGGCGCCGATCCCGTGGGTGTGGCGTTCGGCGTTCTGGATGTAGACGTTGCGTCCGGAGGCGGTGACGGAGGGGTCGAGGACGAGGCGGAAGTGTTCGTCGATGCGGGGGCGTTCGCTGTTGTCGCGGCGGAGGTAGGGGTCGAGGCCGGCGAGGATGCGGTCGAGGGGGCGTTCGCGGTGGCCGGTGGCGAGGACGACGGCGTTGGTGGTGAGGCGCGAGCGGGTGTTCTGCTGGATGTGTTCCACATGGAGTTCGATCTGGGTCGTCGCGATGCGGCCGGCGGTGCGGACCTGGACGCCGGGGGTGAGGACCGCGTCGGGCCAGCCGCCGTTCAGGGTGCGGCGGTAGAGCTCGTCGTGGATGGCTGCGAGGGTGCCGGCGTCGATGCCCTTGTGGAGCTGCCACTGGGCGGCGACGAGCCGGTCGCGGACGGGTTCGGCGAGGGCGTGGAAGTAGCGGGTGTAGTCGGGAGTGAAGTGTTCGAGGCCGAGCTTGGAGTACTCCATGGGGGTGAAGGCCTCGGTGCGGCCGATCCACAGGAGTTGTTCGCGGCCTTCGGGGCGGCCTCTGAGGAGGTCGAGGAAGACTTCGGCGCCGGACTGTCCTGAACCGACGACCGTGACGTGGCCGGCGGTGAGGAGGCTGTCGCGGTGGGCGAGGTAGTCGTTCGCGTGGAGGACGGGGACTCCGGGGGCGTCGACGAGGGGGCGCAGGGGATCCGGGACGTAGGGCTCGGTGCCGATGCCCAGCACGACGTTCTTCGTGTAGGTGCGGCCGACGGCTTCGGCTTCACCGTCGGTGTCGAGTCGGGTGAAGTCGACTTCGAAGACGTCGCGTTCGCCGTTCCAGTGGACGGCGTCCACCTGGTGGCGGAAACGGAGTCCGGGGAGGTTGTCGGCGACCCAGCGGCAGTAGGTGTCGTATTCGGCGCGTTGGATGTGGAAGCGCTCGGCGACGTAGAAGGGGTAGAGGCGTTGGTGGGTCCTGAGGTAGTTGAGGAACGTCCAGGGGCTGGTGGGGTCGGCGAGGGTGACGAGGTCGGCGAGGAAGGGGACCTGGATGCGGGCGCCGTCGATGAGGAGGCCCGGGTGCCAGTCGAAGCGGGGGCGTTGTTCGTAGAAGACGGCGTCGAGTTCGGCGAGGGGATGGGCGAGGGCGGCGAGGGAGAGGTTGCTGGGGCCGATGCCGATGCCGACGAGGTCGCGGGGGGTGGCGGTGTCAGGGTGTGGGGGCGTGTTCATGCGGGGGTGTTTCCTTCCACCAGTTTCAGGAGGGCGGCCAGGTCGCGGGGGCGGGTGTGGGGGTTGAGGAAGGTGGTCTTGAGCCAGAGCCGGCCGTCGATGCGGGCACGGCCGAGGACGGCGCGGCCCTCGGTGAGGAGGCGGCGGCGTATCTCGGCGACGGTGGTGTCGGTGGCGCCCTTGGGGCGGAAGAGGACGGTGCTGATGGTGGGTGGGGCGTGCAGTTCGAGGGTGGGGTGGTCCTGGACCAGGGCGGCGAATGCGCGGGCGTGGTCGCAGACCTGGTCGACGAGGGTGCCGAGGCCGTGGCGGCCGAGGGTCTTGAGGGTGACGGCGATCTTGAGGATGTCGGGGCGGCGGGTGGTGCGCAGGGATCGGCCGAGGAGGTCGGGGAGGCCGGCTTCGGTGTCGTCGTCGGCGCTCAGGTAGTCCGCCTGGTGGTGGAGGGCGGCGAGGTCGGCCGGGTCGCGTACGGCGAGTAGGCCGGCGGCGACGGGTTGCCAGCCGAGTTTGTGCAGGTCGAGGGTGACGGTGTCGGCGGCGTCGAGGCCGGTGAGCCGGGGGCGGTGGCGGTCGCTGAACAGCAGACCGCCTCCGTAGGCGGCGTCGATGTGGAGGCGGGCGCCGTGAGTGCGGCAGAGGGCGGCGATGTCGGGGAGGGGGTCGATGAGTCCGGCGTCGGTCGTGCCCGCGGTGGCGGCGACCACGACGGGTGGGCGGGGGCCGGGGAGGGCGGTGAGGGCGGCGTCCAGGGCGGCGGGGTCGAGGGTGCCGGTGGGGGCGGGTACGACGACGGGTTCGGGCAGGCCGAGCAGCCAGGCGGCGCGGGCGAGTGAGTGGTGGGCGTTGTCCCCGCGGACCAGGCGCATGCTCCCGCCGAGTGACTCCCGGGCCAGGAGCAGGGCGAGCTGGTTGGATTCGGTGCCGCCGGTGGTGACGAGGGCGTCCGTGAGACCGGCCTGCCGCGCGAGCGCCCGGGTGACCACGGCCTCCAGTTCGGAGGCAGCCGGTGCCTGGTCCCAGGAGTCCAGGGAGGGGTTCAGGACACTGACGGCGAGGTCGGCGGCGGTGGCGACGGCGAGCGGCGGGCAGTGCAGGTGGGCGGCGCAGAGCGGGTCGGCGGGGTCGGCGGAGCCTTCCGCGAGGGCGCGGACGACGACTGCCAGTGCCTGTGGGTCGCCGTGGTCGGGCAGGGCGTCCCCCACGGCCTTCCTCAGCCGGGCGGCGACCGCGGCCGGGCCGCCCGCCGGCAGCGGGCCGCCCCGCGCGCGCGTCCCGGCGTCGAGCGCGTCGAGGACGGTGGCGAGCAGCGGTCCCAGGGCGCCCTTGCCTTCGGGGCCTGAGGCGAGCGGCGGGGTGCTCATGGGGGCCTCCGGGCGGGCGTCGGGCGGAGTGGAGTGTGGGGCTTCCAGCTTGTACGCGGATGTGGTGACACGCCCGAAAAGAGCAACGATCGGTACCCGAAAGGGGGTACCGATCGTCGGGGCCGGGGTGCCGGTCAGGCGTCGCCGGGTGCGGAGCGGATCTTCAGGGCGCGTGCCAGGTCGTCGAGTTGGTCGATGAGCTTGCGGCGCAGTGAGGGGGTCGGGTCGGCTTCGCTCAGGCAGGTCTCGCCGAGGCGGAGGTTGTCGGTGTCGACGGCGTGCGCGGGGAATCCCCACTGGCCGACGGCGTCGGCGATGGCGGGGCCGCGGCGGGCGGCGACGGCGGGGGCGTCCTGGTAGTAGCGGGGCACGTACGCGGCCACCAGGTCGGCCTGTTCGGGCTGCCAGAAGCCCTGGGCGGTGGCGGTGAAGAGGTAGTTGGAGAGGTCGTCGGTGGCGAACATGGCGGACCAGGCCCGCTCCTTGGCGTCCGCGTCGGGGAGGGCGGCGCGGCAGCGGGCGGCGCCTTCCTGGCCGGTGGCGGAGGGGTCGCGGTCCAGTTCGGCGGCGATGGCGGTCTCGTCGACGGCGCCGAGGACGGCGAGCCGGGCGAGGACGCGCCAGCGCAGGTCGGGGTCGAGTTCGGGGCCGCCGGGGACGGTGCCGTCGGCGAGCCAGGCGGCGATGGTCTCGGGGTGGGCGGCGACGTTGATGAAGTGGCGTACGGCGATGAGGCGCAGGCCGGGGTGGTCGCCGTCCTCGGTGCGGCGGATGAGGTCGCGGCAGAGGGAGGAGAGGGTGGCGAGGGCGGCGGGGCGCTCCGCGGGGGTGAGGTAGCGGCCCGCGATGTGGGTGGTGGCGAAGGCGAGGACGGCCTGGGTGAGGGCGAGGTCCGTTTCGCGCGGAAGGTGGGCGCGGGCGATGTCGAGGTAGGCGGTGGGGGCGAGTTCGCCGTCGCGGACGGCGTCGCGCAGGGAGTTCCAGACGACCGCGCGGGTGAGGGGGTCGGGCAGGCCGGAGAGGGCGCGGGTGACGCCTTCGGAGGACGGGGCGTCGAAGCGGATCTTGGCGTAGGTGAGGTCGCGGTCGTTGAGGAGGAGCAGGGCGGGTCGTTTGCCGAGGGGCTGGGGTGCCTGTTGCGGGATGTCGAGGTGGAGTCGTTCGCGCAGGACGAGGCGGCCTCCGTCGTCGGCGGGGTCCTGGTCGTAGAGGCCGACGGCGATGCGGTGGGGGCGGCTGCCGGTGTGTTCGACGGTGAGGGCGCGATCGCCGTTGTCGCCGGTGACGGTGGGGGTGAGGGTGTCGACTCCGGTGGTGCGCAGCCAGGCGTCGGCCCAGGCGTGGACGTCGCGTTCGGTGCCGGAGGCGAGGGAGTCGATGAAGTCGGCGAGGGTGGCGTTGGCGAACCGGTGCCGGGCGATGTGGGTGTTGATGCCGGCGAGGAAGTCCTTCTCGCCGAGCCAGGTGACGAGTTGGCGCAGGGCGGAGGCGCCCTTGGCGTAGGAGATGCCGTCGAAGTTGAGGAGGGCCGAGGCGGTGTCGGGGACGGCGTCGGGGGCGACGGGGTGGGTGGAGGGACGCTGGTCGGCGTCGTAGCCCCAGGCCTTGCGGACGAGGCCGAACTCGGTCCAGGTGTCGGTGAAGCGGGTGGCTTCGGTGAGGGTCTGGTAGCCCATGTACTCGGCGAAGGACTCGTTGAGCCAGATGTCGTCCCACCAGCGGAGGGTGACCAGGTCGCCGAACCACATGTGGGCCATCTCGTGGGCGATGACCATGGCGCGGGTCTGGCGTTCGGTGTCGGTGACGGCGGAGCGGTAGACGAACTCGTCGCGGAAGGTGACGAGTCCGGGGTTCTCCATGGCGCCGGCGTTGAACTCGGGGACGAACGCCTGGTCGTAGGAGTCGAAGGGGTAGGGCTCCTCGAACTTCTCGTGGTAGCGGTCGAAGCACGCGCGCGTGATGTCGAGGAGTTCGTCGGTGTCGGCGTCGAGGTGGGGGGCGAGGGAGCGGCGGCAGTGGATGCCGAAGGGCAGGCCGCGGTGTTCGGTGCGTACGGAGTGCCAGGGGCCGGCGGCGACGGCGACGAGGTAGGTGGAGATCAGGGGGGTGGGCGCGGCCTGCCAGCGGCCCTCGCCGAGGTGCTCTGTGATGCCGTTGGCGAGGACGGTCCAGCTTTCGGGGGCGGTGACGGTCAGCTCGAAGACGGCTTTGAGGTCGGGTTGGTCGAAGGCGGCGAAGACCCGCTGGACGTCGTCCATGAAGAGCTGGGTGTAGAGGTACGTTTCGCCGTCGGTGGGGTCGGTGAAGCGGTGCATGCCTTCGCCGGTGCGGGAGTAGCGCATGTCCGCGTCGACGCGCAGTTCGTGTTCGCCCGCGCCGAGTCCCTTCAGGGGGATGCGGTTGCCGTCCAGGGACTCGGGGTCGATGGGCCGGCCGTCGAGGGTGACGGAGCGCAGTTCGGCGGGCTTGACCTCGACGAAGGTGTCCCCATCGGTGCGCGCGGTGAACCGGATGGCGGTGCGGGAGCCGAAGGTCTCGTCGCCGGCGGTCAGGTCGAGCTCGATGGTGTAGCGGTGGACGTCGAGGAGCTGGGCACGGCTTAGCGCTTCGTCGCGCGTCAGTACGGACATGCACGACATGCTGCCTGATCCCGCAGGCCGGGCACAGGGGCGGACCGGTACGCGCCCTTTGCCCGTTCCCGCGCCGGAGGCTCCCGTCGGTCAGCCCGCGGTGGGGGTCTTCGCCTCGCTCGTGTCCTCGGCGATGCGCTCGTGGTGGCGGATCACCTCGGCGATGATGAAGTTGAGGAACTTCTCGGCGAAGGCGGGGTCGAGCCGGGCGTTCTCGGCGAGGGTGCGCAGCCGTTCGATCTGGCGGGCCTCGCGGGCCGGGTCGGCGGGCGGCAGCCGGTGGCGGGCTTTGAGGTGGCCGACCTGCTGGGTGGCCTTGAAGCGTTCGGCGAGCATGTGGACGACGGCCGCGTCGATGTTGTCGATGCTGTCGCGCAGCCGGGCGAGCTCCTCGCGGACGGCGGGGTCGACCTCGCCGTCGCCGGGGCCTGGGGTGTTGCTGGTGGTCATGGGCGATCACCCTAGTGCGCCGTGTCCTCGTACAGTGGAACCGGGTGTACTGGGTGCACGGCCTCCTGGGGGTGCGGGCGTGGCGGACGGCGGACCTGTCGAGCACGGTTATCCGCACCTGGAGACGGTGCGGGCGGCCGTCACCGCGTTGTACCGGCGGTTGTCGTACGACACGATCCACCAGTTCTCGGCCAGTGTGCCCCCGGTGGACGTGGCGTTCGGCGACACCGACGACCTGCATCTGGGGGCGCAGCGGGTGGCGCGGGAGCTGGTGCGGCACTACCGGCTGCCGGACGCCCGGATGATCGTGGCGTTCCGGGAGATGCGGCACGCGGCGAACGTGGAGCTGACGGCGGGCCCGGAGTACTTCGTCGAGCTGAACGACCGGTTCCGCACGCATCGGCGGGACATCGGCGCGGCGCTGGCGCACGAGATCATGCATGTCTACCTGCACCGGATGGATCTGTCGTTCCCGGGGACGCGGGACAACGAGATCCTCACGGACACGGCGACGACGTATCTGGGGGCGGGCTGGCTGCTGCTGGACGCCTACCGGGAGGACGGGGCGTCCTCGCAGAAGCTGGGATATCTGACGCCGGAGGAGTTCGGGTACGTGCTGGCGAAGCGGTCGCTGGTGTTCGGGGAGGACCCGTCGCCGTGGTTCACCAGCGCGCAGGCGTACACGGCGTATGTGCGGGGTATGGAGCGGGCCCGCCATGACGAGCGGCAGCCGCCGCTGACGGCGGCGGGGTGGGCGGGGCGGCGGCGGTACGCGCGCGACCGGCACCGTGCCCAGGACGACCGTCCGGTGGCGGCCGCCCCGGACTCGCCGTACGCGTTCGCGCCCGATCCCGGTGGTCCGCTGCGGGTGACGTTCCCCTGTCCGACCTGCCATCAGCGGATCAGGGTGCCGGTCAAGGGGCGGGTGCGGGCGCGGTGCGGGTTGTGCCGGACGGTGCTGGAGTGCGACACCTGACCTCCTGGACCGGTCAGGCCCCGTACACCGCCCCCGGCGGCTCGGCCTCGGCCAGGAGTTTCCGTACGGCCTCCCCCGCCTCCGACGGGGTCCAGCGGCCCCCTTTGTCGGCGGTGGGGCCGGGCCGCCAGCCCTCCATGACGGTGATCCGGCCGGCCTCCGCCTCGAAGACGCGTCCGGTGACGCCCTCGCCGGCGGCGGAGCCGAGCCAGACGACCAGGGGGGAGACGTTCTCCGGGGCCATCCGGTCGAAGCCGGCGGCGGGGGCGGCCATGGTCTCGGCGAAGGTGTTCTCGGTCATCCGGGTGCGGGCGGCGGGCGCGATGGCGTTGACCTGGACGCCGTAGCGGGCGAGTTCGGCGGCCGCGACGAGGGTCAGGGCGACGATCCCGGCCTTCGCGGCGCTGTAGTTGCCCTGTCCGACCGAGCCGAGCAGTCCGGCGCCGCTGCTGGTGTTGACGACGCGGGCGGCGGGGGCGCGGCCGGCCTTGGTCTCGGCGCGCCAGTGCGCGGCGGCGTGCTTGAGGGGCAGGAAGTGGCCTTTGAGGTGGACGCGCAGGACCGCGTCGAAGTCGTCCTCGTCCAGGTTGACCAGCATGCGGTCGCGCAGGAAGCCGGCGTTGTTGACGAGGGTGTCGAGCCGGCCGTAGGTCTCCAGGGCGGTGGTGACGAGGGAGGCGGCGCCGTCGGGGGTGGCGATGTCGCCGCCGTGTGCGACGGCCTCGCCGCCCGCCGCGCGGATCTCGGCGGCGACCCGGGCGGCGGGGCCGTCCGCGTCGGGGGTGCCGTCCAGTCCGACGCCGAGGTCGTTGACGACGAGTCGCGCGCCCTGCGCCGCGAAGGCGAGCGCGTGGGCGCGTCCGAGGCCGCGTCCCGCGCCGGTGACGACGACGACCCGTCCCTCGCTGATTCCGCTCATGTCAGGTCTCCTTGTTGGCGGTCGCGGCGTCGAGGAAGGCGGGCCGTTCCCCTCCCCCGTGCACGGTCAGGCTCGCCCCGGTGATGTACGCGGCCGCGTCGGAGGCGAGGAAGACGGCGGCCGCGCCCACGTCGGCGGGGAGCGCGAGCCGGCCGAGCGGGACGGTGCGGGCGACGGCCTGGACGCCGTCCTCGCCGCCGTAGTGGAGGTGGGCGAGTTCGGTGCGGACCATGCCGACGACCAGGGTGTTCACCCGGATCTCCGGGGCCCACTCCACGGCCATGGACCGGGCGAGGTGCTCCAGGCCGGCTTTGGCCGCGCCGTAGGCGGCCGAGCCGGGCGAGGGGCGGCTGCCGCTGACGCTGCCGATCATCACGACCGAGCCCCGGGCGCGCCGGAGGTGGTCGTGGGCGGCGAGGGACACGGCCAGCGGCGCGAGGAGGTTGAGTTCGATCACCCGGGTGTGCCGGTCGGCGTCGGCGTGCGTGAGGGGGCGGTAGGGGGCGCCGCCCGCGTTGTTGACGAGGACGTCGAGGCGGGGCAGGCCGGCGAAGAACCGCCGTACGGCGTCCGCGTCGCGGACGTCCAGCGACACGAACTCGGTCCCCGGGACCGGGGCGTCGGGTGGCCGGCGGGCGCAGGCGAGCACGTCGGCGCCGGCCTCGGCGAAGGCCCGCGCGATGCCCGCGCCGACGCCCCGGGTGCCGCCGGTGACGACGACGGTCCTGCCGCGCAGCGAGTTGTCCACAGGCTCTCCCGCTCGTCTCCGTCGGCTGCTAGCTTCGAAGCCTCGCACCTAACAAATGTTTGGTGGAAAGGTAGCTGATGCTTCCATGGGTGTCTCCACCTCGACCCCGGAAAAAGGGATTTCCGTCGTCACCGTCGACTTCCCGCCGGTCAACGCGCTGCCGGTGACGGGCTGGTTCGCGCTGGCGGACGCCGTGCGCGCGGCGGGCCGCGACCCCGGGACACGGTGCGTGCTGCTGGCCGCCGCGGGCCGGGGGTTCAACGCGGGCGTGGACATCAAGGAGATACAGGCCGAGGGCCCGAGCGCGCTGGTCGGCGCCAACCGCGGCTGCTTCGAGGCGTTCGCGGCGGTGTACGACTGCGAGGTGCCGGTGGTGGCGGAGGTGCACGGCTTCTGCCTGGGCGGCGGCATCGGCCTGGTGGGGAACGCGGACGTGGTGGTGGCGAGCGAGGACGCCACCTTCGGCCTGCCGGAGCTGGACCGCGGCGCCCTGGGCGCGGCCACGCATCTGGCCCGGCTGGTCCCCCGCCATCTGATGCGTGCCCTGTACTACACCTCGCGCACGGTCACGGCGGCCGAGCTGCACGCGCACGGCTCGGTGTGGCGGGTGGTGCCGCGCGAGGCGCTGCGCGCGGCGGCCCTGGAGCTGGCGCGGGAGATCGCCGCCAAGGACGGTGAGCTGCTGCGGCTGGCGAAGGCGGCCATCAACGGCATCGACCCGGTCGACGTGCGCCGCAGCTACCGCTTCGAACAGGGCTTCACCTACGAGGCGAGCGTCAGCGGGGTGGCGGACCGGGTCCGGGACACGTTCGGGAAGGAGGGCGCGTAGGTGACCGACAAGACGATGACCGCCGAGGAGGTGGTCTCCCGGCTGCGCAGCGGCATGACCCTGGGGATCGGCGGATGGGGTTCGCGCCGCAAACCGATGGCACTGGTGCGTGCGCTGCTGCGCTCCGACGTCACCGACCTCACGGTCGTCTCGTGCGGCGGCCCGGACGTCGGCATGCTGGCCGCCGCGGGGAGGATCCGCAGGCTGGTCGCCGCGTTCGTCTCGCTGGACTCGATCCCGCTCGAACCGCACTACCGGGCGGCACGCGAGAGCGGCTCCCTGGAGCTGATGGAGGTCGACGAGGCGATGTTCCTGACCGGGCTGCGGGCGGCCGCCCACCGGCTGCCGTTCCTGCCGGTGCGCGCGGGGCTGGGGTCGGACGTGATGCGGGTCAACCCGGGCCTGAGGACGGTGACGTCGCCGTACGACGACGGCGAGACGTTCGTCGCGATGCCGGCCCTGCGGCTGGACGCGGCGCTGGTGCACATGGGGCGGGCCGACCGGCGGGGCAACGGTCAGTATCTGGGCCCGGACCCGTACTTCGACGACCTGTTCTGCGAGGCGGCCGAGTCGGCGTACGTGTCGTGCGAGCGGATCGTGGACACCGCGGAGCTGACGAAGGAGGCACCCCCGCAGTCGCTGCTGATCAGGCGGCACACGGTGACGGGTGTCGTCGAGGCGCCGAACGGGGCGCACTTCACCTCCTGCGTACCGGACTACGGCCGGGACGAGGCGTTCCAGAAGGAGTACGCGAGCACGCCCTGGCCGGAGTTCTCGGCGCGTTACCTCTCGGGCGACGAACAGGCGTACCAGTCCGCGGTCGGGGAGGCACCGTGAGCGGTGACCTGAGCGGTGACATGAACGGGATCAGCCGTGCCGAGTACTGCGTGGTCGCCTGCGCCGAGGCCTGGCGCGGCGCGGGCGAGATCCTGGCGAGCCCGATGGGGCTGATCCCGTCGGTCGGGGCGCGGCTGGCCCGGCGCACCTTCGCGCCCGACCTGCTGCTGACCGACGGCGAGGCGCTGCTCGTCGACGCCGACGGCACGGTCGAGGGCTGGCTGCCCTACCGGCAGCACCTGGCGCTGGCCGCGGGCGGGCGGCGGCACGTGATGATGGGCGCGAGCCAGCTCGACCGCCACGGCAACCAGAACATCGCCTGCATCGGCGACTGGGCGCGGCCGAAGCGGCAGTTGCTCGGGGTGCGCGGGGCGCCCGTCAACACCCTCAACCATCCGACGAGTTACTGGATACCGAAGCACTCCCGGCGGGTCTTCGTGGAGCGCGTCGACGTGGTGTGCGGGGTGGGGTACGACCATGCGGACGGCGCCCGTTTCCACCGTCTGGCGCGGGTCGTCACCGACCTCGGGGTCCTCGACTTCGCCACCCCTGACCGCTCGATGCGGCTGGCGTCGCTGCATCCCGGGGTGACGGCGGAGCAGGTCCGGGAGGCGACCGGGTTCGCGCTGGAGATCCCCGAGGAGGTGCCGTACACGCGTGAACCGACGGCCGCGGAGCTCGAGTTGATCCGCGAGGTGCTCGATCCCGGGGACACGCGGTCGAGGGAGGTCGCCGGGTGACCCCGACCGCGCTCACCCGGCTGACCGGGGTCCGGCATCCGATCGTGCAGACCGGGATGGGATGGGTGGCGGGGCCGCGGCTGGTCTCCGCGGTGGCGGAGGCGGGGGCGCTGGGCGTCCTGGGCTCCGCCACGATGACCGTCGACGGGCTGCGGGAGGCCGTGCGGGAGGTCAGGTCGCGTACGTCGGAGCCGTTCGGGGTGAATCTGCGCGCGGACGCGGCGGACGCCGGGGACCGGGTGCGGATCATCGTCGAGGAGGGGGTGCGGGTCGCGTCGTTCGCGCTGGCGCCCTCCCGGGAGCTGATCGCCGAGCTCAAGGCGGCCGGTGTCGTGGTGATCCCCTCGGTCGGCGCGCGCCGGCACGCGGAGAAGGTCGCGGCGTGGGGCGCGGACGCGGTGGTCGTGCAGGGCGGGGAGGGCGGCGGGCACACCGGTGAAGTTGCGTCGACGGTGCTGCTGCCGCAGGTGGTGGACGCCGTGGACATCCCGGTCGTGGCGGCCGGCGGCTTCTTCGACGGGCGGGGCCTGGTCGCGGCGCTGGCGTACGGGGCGGCGGGGATCGCGATGGGCACCCGGTTCCTGCTGACCTCGGACTCCACCGTGCCGGACGCGGTGAAGGCGCGCTATCTGGCGGCGACGGTGCGGGACGTCACCGTCACCCGGGCGGTGGACGGCCTGCCGCACCGCATGCTGCGCACCGACCTCGTGACGGCGCTGGAGGACTCCGGCCGGGCGAGAGCGCTGCTGCACGCGGTGCGCCGGGCGGCAGGCTTCCGGAAGCTGTCCGGGCTGACCTGGCGACAGCTGGTCCGCGACGGGCTGGCCATGCGGCACGGCAAGGAGCTGTCCTGGAGCCAGGTGCTGCTGGCCGCGAACACGCCGATGCTGCTGAGGTCGGCGATGGTGGAGGGCCGTACCGATCTCGGGGTGATGGCGTCCGGGCAGGTCGCCGGGGTGATCGACGACCTGCCGTCCTGCGCGGAACTGGTGGATCGGATCATGAAGGAGGCGGAGGAGACCAGGGACCGTCTCACAGCCTCTCGATGATCGTCACGTTCGCCTGGCCGCCGCCCTCGCACATGGTCTGGAGGCCGTAGCGGCCGCCCGTCCGTTCCAGTTCGTGCAGGAGGGTCGTCATCAGCTTGGCGCCGGTCGCGCCGAGCGGGTGGCCGAGGGCGATCGCACCGCCGTTGACGTTGACCTTCTCCGGGTCGGCGCCCGTCTCCTTCAGCCAGGCGAGGACGACGGGTGCGAAGGCCTCGTTGATCTCGACGAGGTCGATGTCGTCGAGGGTGAGTCCGGTCTTCTTCAGGGCGTGGGCGGTGGCGGGGATGGGCGCGGTCAGCATCCGGATGGGGTCCTCGCCGCGCACGGAGAGGTGGTGCACGCGCGCGCGGGGGGTCAGCCCGTGCTCGCGCACCGCCCGCTCGGAGGCGAGCAGCAGGGCGGCCGCGCCGTCGGAGACCTGCGAGGAGCAGGCGGCGGTGACGGTCCCGCCGTCGATGACGGGCTTCAGGGCGGCCATCTTCTCCAGGGAGGTGTCCCGGCGCGGCCCCTCGTCGACGGTGACGGCGCCGTACGCCACGGTCTCCTTCCCGAACCGGCCCTCGTCGATGGCGCGGACCGCCCGCGCGTGCGAGCGCAGCGCGAACTCCTCCTGGTCCTGGCGGGAGATGCCCCACTTGGCGGCGATCATCTCCGCGCCGGCGAACTGGTTCACGGGCCGGTCGCCGTAGCGCCGGCGCCAGCCCTCGCTGCCCGCGAAGGGGCCCTGGGTGAAGCCGAGCGGCTCGGCGGCCTGGCGGGTGGCGAAGGCGATGGGTATCTGCGACATGTTCTGCACGCCGCCCGCGACGACCAGGTCCTGGGTGCCGGAGAGCACGGCCTGCGCGGCGAAGTGCACGGCCTGCTGCGAGGACCCGCACTGGCGGTCCACGGTCACGCCCGGCACCTCCTCGGGCAGTCCTGCGGCCAGCCAGCAGGTGCGCGCGATGTCCCCGGCCTGCGGCCCGACGGTGTCCAGGCAGCCGAAGACGACGTCCTCGACGGCCGCCGGGTCGACGCCCGCGCGCCCGACCAGTTCCTTCAGCACATGGGCGCCGAGGTCCGCCGGATGCACTCCGGCGAGCCCTCCCTTGCGCCGCCCCACCGGCGTGCGTACCGCTTCGACGATGTAGGCCTCGGCCATGGCAACTCCCTGAAATCAGCGTGATCAGCGGTCATTCGCGTACGGCGATCCCGTCCAGGACCATCGACAGGTACTGCCGGGCGATCTCCTCGGGGCTGTGCTGTCCACCGGGCCGGTACCAGGACGCGGCGACCCAGACGGTGTCGCGGACGAACCGGTAGGTGAGGCGGATGTCGAGATCGGCGCGGAAGGTCCCGCTCTCCACCCCGCGCTCCAGGGTGGACAGCCACGCCTTCTCGAACCTGCGCTGCGAGTCGGCGAGGAACCCGAAGCGTTCCTGCGCGACGAGTTGTCTGCTCTCCTTCTGGTAGATCGCGACGGCGGCGCGGTGCCGGTCGATCTCCCGGAAGGACTCGGTGACGAGGGCCTCGAGGGTCTCGCGGGGGCCGGTCCCGGCGGCCAGCACGGTGTCGTACCCGTCCCACAGCTCGTCGAGGAAGGTGCGCAGGATCTCCTCGAGCATCGACTCCTTGGAATCGAAGTGGTAGTAGAGGCTGCCCGCGAGCATGCCCGCCTCGTCGGCGATCTTGCGGACGGTGGTGGCGTTGTAGCCCTGCTCGGCGAAGACCTCGGCGGCGGTGTTGAGGAGTTCGCCGCGGCGGTCGGGAGCGGTGGCCGCGCCGGGCTCCGCGGCGGTCACCTGGGGCTTCTTGTTGGTAGGCACGGGCACATTGTCGCCTCCGCCCTCAGGCGCGCTGACTGCTGACGGACACGACCTCTCCGGTCATGTACGAGGAGTAGCCGGACGCGAGGAACACGATCACGTTGGCCACCTCCCAGGGTTCGGCGTAGCGCCCGAAGGCTTCGCGGGCGGTGAGGTCCTGGAGCAGTTCGGGGGTGGTGACCTTCACCAGGTGGGGGTGCATGGCGAGGCTCGGCGACACGGCGTTGACCCGCACTCCGTACGCGGCGGCCTCGATCGCCGCGCACCGGGTCAGCGCCATCACCCCCGCCTTCGCGGCCGCGTAGTGCGCCTGCCCGGCCTGTGCGCGCCAGCCGACGACGGAGGCGTTGTTGACGACGACCCCGCCGCCGGTCTCCCGCATCAGCCGCAGGGCGGCCCGGGTGCAGCGGAAGGTGCCGTTCAGCGTCACGTCGAGCACGCGCGCCCACTGCTCGTCGGTCATGTCCACGAGGTCCGCGGTCCCGCCGAGCCCGGCGTTGTTGACGACGACGTCCAGCCGGCCGTGTTCCCGGACGGCCGTGTCGAACAGGGACCGGACCTGGGTCTCGTCGGTGACGTCGCAGGGCAGCGCGGTCACGGCGCCCGGGAACTCGCGGGCCAGCTCGGCCTCGTACTCCTTGAGCCGGCGCGCGTGCGCGTCGCTTATCAGCACGCGCGCACCCTCCTCGAGGAAGCGGCGCGCGGTCGCCCCGCCGATGCCCGCGCCGGCCGCCGCGGTGACGACGGCGGTGCGGTCCTTCAGCAGTCCGTGTCCGGGCACGTATGCCGGACTCTCGACGCCTGTCATGGGGCCACGCTAACCTACCAAACACTTGTTAGGGAAGGATGGGTGCTCATGGATCTCGCCTTCACGCAGGCGGAGGACGACTTCCGCGCCGAGGCGCGCGCCTGGCTCGCGGCGCATGTACCGCGCGCTCCCCTGCCCTCCCTCGAGACGGCGGAGGGCTTCGCCGCGCATCGCGCGTGGGAGGCCGAACTGGCCTCGGGCGGCTGGTCGGTGGTGGACTGGCCGGCCCGGTTCGGCGGCCGGGACTGCGGCCTGATCCGCTGGCTGCTGTTCGAGGAGGAGTACTACGCGGCGGGCGCCCCGGGCCGCGTCAACCAGAACGGCGTCAGCCTCCTCGCCCCGATGCTCCTGGAGCACGGCGCGGAGGAGCAGCGGGCGCGCGTGCTGCCGCCCATGGCGACGGGCGAGGTGGTCTGGGCGCAGGCCTGGTCGGAGACGGAGGCCGGGTCGGACCTGGCGTCCCTGCGCTCCAAGGCGGTCCGTACGGACGGCGGCTGGCGGCTGAGCGGCCAGAAGACCTGGTCCTCCCGCGCGGCCTTCGCCGATCGTGCCTTCGGTCTGTTCCGCAGCGATCCCGGGGCCCCGAAGCCCCATCAGGGACTCACCTACGTCATGTTCGACCTGCGCGCACCGGGGGTCACCGTCCGCCCGATCGGCCGTCTCGACGGGAAGCCGGCCTTCGCCGAACTGTTCCTGGACGAGGTGTTCGTGCCCGACGAGGACGTGATCGGGGAACCGGGCGAGGGCTGGCGGATCGCGATGTCGACGGCGGCCAACGAACGCGGGCTCACCCTCCGCTCCCCCGGCCGCTTCCTCGCGGGCGCCGAGCGTCTGCACGCCCTCTGGCGGGCACAGGGCAGCCCGCAGGACACCGGCGCGCGCGTCGCCGACGCCCTCATCGGCGCCCGCGCGTACCAGCTCTTCACCTACGCGGCCGCCTCCCGCTTCCTGGCGGGCGAGCGGCTCGGCCCCGAGTCCAGCCTGAACAAGGTCTTCTGGTCCGAGTACGACATCGCGCTGCACGAGACGGCGCTCGACCTGCTCGGCGAGGAGGGCGAGGCGGCCGACACCGACTGGGCGGAACGGTATGTGTTCGCCCTGGCCGGCCCGATCTACGCGGGGACCAACGAGATCCAGCGCGACATCGTCGCCGAGCGTCTGCTCGGCCTGCCGAAGGGACGCCGCTGATGCGCTTCCTCCTCGACACCGAACAGCGGGCGTTCGCCGACTCCCTGGACGCGCTGCTGACGGCCGCCGGCACTCCGGGGGTCGTACGGGACTGGGCCCGCGGCGAGCACACGGGCGGGCGGGCGCTGTGGTCCCGCGTCGCGGAGGCCGGGGTCTTCGCGCTGGCGGTGCCGGAGGCGTACGAGGGGCTGGGGCCGCGGCCCGTGGAGCTCGCGGTCGCCTTCGTGGAGTTGGGGCGGCACGCGGTACCGGGGCCGCTGGTGGAGACGGTCACGGCTGCGGCCCTGCTCACCGAACCCGGTCCCGCCAAGCGGTTCCTGCCCGCCCTGGCCTCGGGCGAGTCGATGGCCACGGTGGCGTACGAGGGGTCGTACGCGCTCGACGGCGACGCGGCGGCGGTACGGCTCTCCCTGGCCGCCGACGGTCTGCGCCTCGCCCCCGGCCACGGTCCCGTCCGCCCCTCCCTCGACCCCGCCCGCCGGCTCACCCGGCTCCAGCCCGGTGGTGAGCTGCTCTCCGCGGACCCGCCCGGGGAGCGGGCGCTGCGCTGGGCCCGGCTCGCCACCGCGGCGCAGGCCCTCGGGGTGGGGCTGGCCCTGCTCGACCGGACGGTGGCGTATGCCGGGCAGCGCACCCAGTTCGGGGTCCCCATCGGCTCGTTCCAGGCGGTCAAGCACCGGCTGGCGGACGCGAAGATCGCGCTGGAGTTCGCCCGGCCGCTGGTCCTGGCCGCCGCCGTGACCATGGATCCGGCGGATGTCGCGGCGGCGAAGGTCAGCGCCTGCGAGGCGGCGTACGCGACCGCCCGGACCGCGCTCCAGCTGCACGGCGCGATCGGGTACACGGCGGAGTACGACCTGTCGCTCTGGCTGACCAAGGCGCGCGCCCTGCGTACGGCGTGGGGGACGCCTGACGAGTGCAGGGCGGCGGTCCTGGCGGCCCCCGGCTGAGCGTCAGCCGGTGACCTTGGCGATGAAGGCGGCCAGGTTGCCCACCGTCCGCCGGATCTTCTCCTCCAGGGTGATCGTCTCCGGCAGCCGGGCGCCGATGCCCGCGTCGCGCAGGCCGCGCACATAGAGCGAGCAGGCGAGGTCGCTGCACATGTAGGCGCCGACCGAGTTGCCCTGCTGGCCGGCCCGGCCCGCCTTCGGCGCGACGAGCAGGGAGACACCACCGGAGTGGGTGGTCAGGCATATCGAGCACATGCTGCGCCGCGCCTGCCCGACGGCCGAGGCGGAGGCCCGCAGCGCGAGGGCCGTCGGCCGGCCGTCGAGCTCGGTGACGAGGTAGGCGCGGTCGGGGGCCTGCGGGTCGCGCCAGCCGAGGTGGTCCAGGTCGTCCCAGGGCCGGTCGGCCAGGTCGCGCGGCACGGACAGGCGTTTCGCCTCGCCCTTGGTGCAGTTGACGAAGGCGGCGCGGATCTCGCGCTCGGTCAGCGGCTTCATAAAACCGAGGCTAATTTGCCTAAATCCTTTAGGCAAACGCATACTGGTTTTAGTCAACTGGCCGGGGAGGACCACCATGGTGCGAGCAGGGCTGACGCCGGAGCGTCTGACCCGGGCGGGCGCGGAGCTCGCCGACGAGGTCGGCTTCGACCAGGTGACCGTCTCGGCGCTGGCCAGACGGTTCGACGTCAAGGTGGCGAGCCTCTACTCGCACGTGAAGAGCTCCCAGGACCTGAAGACCCGGATCGCGCTGCTCTCCCTGGAGGAGCTCGCCGACCGGGCCGGCGACGCCGTGGCCGGCCGGGCCGGACGGGACGCCCTGGCCGCGCTGGCGAACGTGTACCGCGACTACGCGCGCGAGCACCCCGGCCGCTCCGCCGCCACCCGGCTGCGGCTCGACCCCGAGACGGCGGCCGCCAGCGCGGGGATCCGGCACGCCCAGCTGACGCGGGCCATCCTGCGCGGCTACGACCTGTCCGAACCGGACCAGACGCACGCCGTGCGGCTGCTCGGCAGCTTCTTCCACGGCTACGTCAGCCTGGAGCTCGGCGGCGGGTTCAGCCACAGTCTCCCCGACTCGGAGGAGACCTGGACCCGCATGCTGGACGCCCTCGACGCGCTGCTGCGCAACTGGCCCGCCCCCTCACCCACCGGAGCCTGAGGCAATGACCACCGCACGCCCCCCGATCACCACCCCCGTCACGGCAGGGCTCCTGCGCGGCGCCCTGGAGGTCGAGCGCACCGAGCACGGTGTGCTGCCCCACCGGCTGCCGGCAAGGGCCCGCGCCCAGTGCTCCGACGGCCAGCTGCTCATGGCGGAGTCCCAGCCCTCGGGAGTACGGCTGGCCTTCCGCACCGCCGCCACCGCCGTCGAGCTGGAGGCGCTGCCCACCCGGCGCGCCTACGTCGGCGCACCGCCGCGCCCGGACGGTGTGTACGACCTGGTCGTGGACGGGCGCCCGGCCGGGCAGGGCGGCGTGACGGGCGGCGGCCGCACCCTGACCATCGACATGGCCGCCGGCACCACCGACCTCCGCCCCGGAGGACCCGGCACCGTCCGCTTCCCCGCGCTGCCCGAGGGCGTCAAGGACATCGAGATCTGGCTCCCGCACAACGAGACCACCGAACTCGTGGCCCTGCGCACCGACGCCCCCGTCGAACCCGCGCCGCCCAGTGGCCGCAGGGTGTGGCTGCACCACGGCAGCTCGATCAGCCACGGCTCCGACGCGGCGAGCCCGACGGGCGTCTGGCCCGCGCTGGCCGCCCGTCTCAACGACATGGAGCTGATCAACCTGGGCCTGGGCGGCAGCGCCCTGCTCGACCCGTTCACCGCCCGTGCCCTGCGGGACACGCCCGCCGATCTGATCAGCGTCAAGCTGGGCATCAACGTGGTCAACACCGACCTGATGCGACTGCGCGCCTTCGGCCCCGCCGTCCACGGCTTCCTCGACACGATCCGCGAAGGCCACCCGGCCGCGCCCCTGGTGGTCGTCTCACCGATCCTGTGCCCGATGCACGAGGACACACCCGGCCCGACCGCCCTGGACTTCGCCAACGTCTCCGAGGGGCGGCTGTGGTTCCACCCCATGGGCGATCCGGCCGAGGTCGCCGCCGGCAAACTGACCCTGCGCGTCATCCGCGAGGAACTGTCCCGCATCGTGGCGCAGCGCTCGGCCGACGACCCGCATCTGCACTACGTCGACGGCTGTGACCTCTACGGCGAGGCGGACGCCGCCGAACTGCCCCTGCCCGACGGTCTCCATCCGGACGCGGCCACCCACCGCCGCATCGGAGAGCGCTTCGCCGAACGGCTCCGCGCGCTGTAGGACCTACGGCCCCCGCTGGGCCTACGGCCGGACGATCCCGGCGGCCCGCGCCGCCACCAGCCACTTCGGGAACTCCCCCACCAGCCGGTCGTACAGCTCACCGTCCGGCACCTTGCCCGGTTCCGAACCGGCGTGGAAGAAACCGGCGTTGTCGACGGCCCGCTTGGCCGGCACGGGCAGTTCGTCGAGCCCTCGCAGGAAGTCGAACTGCTTGCTGCCGCGGTCGCCGAAGCCGACGAACTGCCAGAACAGCGGCAGCCGCGACGCCTTGCAGAGGTAGCGCTCGGCGGCGAGCTTGTTGACCGGGCCGCCATCCGTCTGGAAGACGACGAGCGCCGGGTCCCGCGAGCCGCTCTCCAGGTAGTGGTCGATGACGGCGTCCATCGCCAGGTGGTAGCTGGTCCGGCCCATGTGCCCGAGCCCGGCCACGATCCGCTCCACGCGGCCCCGGTGGTCGGCGAGGGCGATGTCGGTGACCGCGTCGATGTCGGTGGAGAAGAAGACGACCGGGACCCGGCCGTCGTCGTCCAGGTGCGCCGACAGCCCCAGCACCCGGTCGGCGAGCGCCTGCACGCTCCCGTCCTGGTAGTACGGCTTCATCGACCCCGAGTAGTCGACGACGAGGTAGACGGCGGCCCGCTGTCCCTCGAGGCCGTGCTTCGTGAGGGACACCCCGGCGCTCTTGTAGAGGTTCACCAGCGCGGGAGCGGTCTGCTCCACCTTGCTGAGACTGATCGCGACCATGACCCCCACCCTCCCACACGCACCGGCGTTCGCTATTTTGTTCGCTCTTGCCGAGAAATTCCCGAGGAGCCGGTCGTGGAGTCCGAATCCACCGTCACCACCTGCTACCGCCACCCCAAGGTGGAGTCCTACGTCCGCTGCACCCGCTGCGAGCGGTTCATCTGCCCGGACTGCATGCGTGAGGCGGCCGTCGGCCATCAGTGCCCGGAGTGCGTGCGGGAGGGCGCGCGGTCGGTCCGCCAGGCCCGGACCGTCGTGGGCGGCCGGGTGTCGGCGGTGCCGTTGGTGACGTACGCGCTGATCGGGCTCAACGTGCTCGCGTATGCCGCCGAGCTGGTGGACGAGAACGTGCTCAACCGGTTCGACATGCTCGGCACCGTGCCACGGGGCTACCTCCCGGAGGGCGTCGCGCACGGCGAGTGGTACCGCCTGCTGACCGGCGCGTTCCTCCATCTGCCGCCCACCCAGGGCACGTTCGGGATCCTGCACATCGTGATGAACATGGTGTCGCTGTGGAACCTGGGCCGGGTGGTGGAGGCCCAGCTGGGCCGGGTCCGCTACCTCGCCCTCTATCTGCTGTCGGCGCTCGGTGGTTCGGTACTGGTGCTGCTGATCGCTCCCACCACCCCCACGGTCGGCGCGTCCGGCGCGATCTTCGGGGTCGGCGCCGCCTACTACGTCCTGGCCCGCCGGCTGGGCGCCGACATGGGCCAGGTCAACCGTTTCATGGCGGGCCTGCTGCTGTGGCTGGTGATCTCCGCCGGCCTCACCTCCTGGCAGGGGCACCTGGGCGGGCTGCTGGCGGGCGGTGTGGTGACGCTGGCGTACGCCTACGCGCCCCGCGACGCCCGTCGGCCCTGGATCCAGGCGGGCGTGTGTGCGGTCCTGCTGGTGGTGTTGGTGGTGTGCGTGTGGGCCAAGGTGAACGCGCTCACCTGATCAGCGGCGCTCGACGACCACTCCGTCGCTCAGTTCCAGCACCCGGTCGGCCAGGCCCAGGAGCTGCGGGTCGTGGGTGGCGACCAGGGCCGTGACGTTCTCGCTGCGGACGACGGCCCGCAGCAGTTCCATCACCGCCAGACCGGTGGCGGCGTCGAGCTGCCCGGTCGGCTCGTCGGCGAGCAGCAGGGCGGGCCGGTTGGCGAGGGCCCGGGCGATCGCGACCCGCTGCTGCTGCCCGCCGGACAGCTCCGCCGGCCGCTGGGCCTCGTGACCGGCGAGTCCCACCAGGGCGAGCAACATGGCCACCCGCTCGTCGCGTTCGCGCGGCTCGGTCCTGCGCAGCCGCAGCGGCACGCCCACGTTCTCCGCCGCGGTGAGGATGGGGATGAGCCCGAAGGACTGGAAGACGAAGCCGATCCGGTCGCGGCGCAGTTCCAGCAGCCCGCTCTCGCCCAGCCCGGACAGCTCGGTGCCGTCCAGGACGACCCGGCCGCTCTGCGGCGAGTCCAGTCCGCCGACGAGGTGGAGCAGCGTCGTCTTGCCGGAGCCGGAACGGCCCTTGAGGGCGACCAGTTCGCCGCGCCGGACGCTGAAGGAGACCCCGCGCAGCGCGTGTACGGCGGCGGCCCCGGTGCCGTAGGAGTGGTGCAGGTTCTCGACCCGCAGCATCGGCTCCGCATCGGGGCCGGCGGGGCCGGCGGCCAGGGCGGCGGTGTTCTCCGTCATCGCTGCATCTCATCCGCTGCGGTCCGCACCGTCAAGAGCCACACGATCCCCCATCGAACGCATGTACCTGCCCCGTAACTCCGTGATATGCATGCCGAGTTGGGGAATTCGGGGGGAAGCAGGGGGAAGAGTGACGGGCTTCTTGCTGCTGCGCGTGCGCGCGCACCGGCTGCTGCTCGGGGCCGCCCTGCTGGCGGTGCTGCTGACCACATCCGTGCTCGCCGCTCTCGCCGCCTTCTCCGGTTCCGTCGGCGACGCGGCCCTGCGCTCCACGCTGAGCGGCCGGGCGGCGGCCTCCGCGGCACTCGTCGTCGAGGCGGACGTACCGCCGGACGAAGCGGCGCGGGCCGTGACCCGTGACGCGCGGGAGGCGTTCGGCGGGCTGCCGGTGACCGTGCGGACGCTGGAACGCTCGACCGCGTACGCGCTGCCAGGCTCCGCCCGGGCGGCCCAGCCCGACCTCACCCGCCTCGCCGCCCTGGACCGCTCCCGGATCCGACTGGTCTCGGGCACCCTGCCCGGCCCGGCCCCCGCGGCCCGCACCGCGCCGGTGCCGGTCGCGCTGCCCGAGGCGGCGGCCGGCCCGCTGGGGCTGCGGCCCGGAGCGCGGGTCGAGCTCACCGACCGGCTGAGCGAACGGCCCCTGACCGTCGAGGTGACCGGCGTCTACCGGGCGGCCGACACCGCCGACCCGTACTGGGAGGCGGACGAACTCGGCGGCCACGGTGTGCACACGGTCGTCTTCACCACGTACGGCCCCCTGCTGGCCGACCCGTCCGTGTTCGCCTCGGGCCGGGTCCCCGTCGACGGCACCAGCTGGGTGGCGACGGCCGACTACCGGACGCTCACCACCGACGGCATCGCCCGCCTGCGCGCGGCGAACGTGCGGGCGGCCGGGGAACTGGGCCGGACGCTCGGCGAGAGCGCCTCGGTGCGCACCGAACTGCCCGACGTGCTCGACCGGACCGCGCGGGCCCTGCTGGTGTCCCGGTCCACCTTGCTGATCGTCTCCGTGCAACTGGTGCTGCTCGCCGGGTACGCGCTGCTGCTGGTGGCGCGACTGCTCGACGCCGAGCGGGCCGGCGAGACCGAACTGCTGCGGGCCAGGGGCGGTTCACGCGGGCGGATCGCGGGCCTCGCCGCGCTGGAGGCGCTGCTGCTGGCCGTACCGGCCGCCGTGTGCGCCGCGCTGCTGTCCGGCCCGCTGGCCCGGCTGCTGACCCGCTGGTCCTCGCTGGAGCAGGCCGGGCTGCGGCTGGACGCCGCCGCGCCGGGCCGGGTCTGGCTGGTGGCGGCCGGGGTCGCGGCGGCCTGCGCGGCGGCGGTCGTCGCGCCCGCGCTGGCCGCGACGGCGAGCGGACCGGTGCGGCTGCGCCAGGTGCGGGCCGCGACCTCGGCCGCACCGGTGCGCGCCGGGGCCGACATCGGGCTCCTGCTGGTCGCGGGGGTCGCGTACTGGCAGCTCGACCGGCAGACCGGCGGCCTCAGCCGCGACGGCGTCGGCAGCCTGGGCATCGACCCGCTGCTGGTCGTGGCGCCGGCGCTGGCGCTGCTCGCGGGCACGGTGCTGACGCTGCGGCTGCTGCCGCTCGCGGCATGGCTCGCGGAGCGGTGGTCCGCGCGCGGGCGGGGACTGCCGGGGGCGCTGGCGGGCTGGCAGTTCAGCCGCCGTCCGCTGCGCGGGGCCGGACCGGTGCTGCTGCTGGTCGTCGCCGTGTCGACCGGCATGCTGGCGATCGGGCACGGCGCGTCCTGGGACCGTTCGCAGGACGACCAGGCGGACTTCCGGACGGGCGCCTCGGTCCGGGTGCTGGACGACCGCCCGGGCGGCCCCGGCGAGACGGGAAGCTACGCCGACCTCCCCGGCGCCCGGGACACGGCCCCCGCGAACCGCTCCGCCCTCGGCCTCTCCGGCGGCCGTACGGCGACGGTGCTCGCCCTCGACACCGCGCACGCGGACGAACGGCTGCTGCTGCGCCGCGACCTCGCCGACCCGCCCGTGACGGCGCTGCTGCGTCCCCTCGCCCCGCCGGCCCCGGACGCCGACCGGGCCGTACGGCTGCCCGACGGCACCCGGCGGCTCGCCCTGGACGTACGGATCACCGGGCCGGAGGACTCCGGGGCCGACCTCGCGCCGCGGCTCACCGTGGTCGTCGAGGACCGCTTCGGCATCTCCTACCGGACGGCCGTCGGGCGGATCCCGTCGGACGGCCGGACGCACCGGGTCGCCCTCGACCTGGACGTGACGGCGACCGGCCGGCGTGCCGCCCCGGCCGGGCCGCTCCGGCTGACCGGGCTTCAGCTCGACGGCACGGCCCCGGTCGACCGCCCCGAGGCACACCGGTTCACCGTGGAACGCATCTTCGCCTCCGACGGCTCGGCGCACCCGGTGCCGGCGCCCGCAGGGCTGCGCTGGCAGGGCGGCTGGACCGTGGCCAAGGACGGCGAGACCGCCGCGAGTACGGACCTGGAGCCGACGGTGTCGGGGACCGCGCCGCTGTCCGTCGCCTACGGCACCGGCGTCACCCCCGCCGAGTCCCCCACGCCGACGGAGTACACCGTCCGGGTCGACACCGAGGGGGCGACGGCTGCCGGCACCCTCGCGGCCGTCGCCACCCGGCAGTTCCTGCGGTCGGCGGGGGCGAAGCCCGGCGACAGCGTCGACGTGCCGCTGTCCGGGGAGCGGCTGCCGGTGCGGATCACCGGGGTCGTGGCGGAGCTGCCGACGACGGGGGACGGGGACGGCGGGGCGCTGCTGCTGGATCTGCGGGCGGTGAACGCGGCACTGGCCCGGCTGGCGAGCGCGCCCCTCACCCCGAACGAGTGGTGGGTGAGCGCCGCCCCGGGAAGGGCCGCCGAGGTGGCCCGGGCGCTGCGGGCCCGCCCGGACGTCGAGCCGGACCAGGTGCTCGTCCGCGACGAGATCGCGGCCGGGTCGGTGCACGACCCCCTCGGGGCCGGGCCGCGTGCGGCACTGACCGCGGTGGCGGTGGCCGCCGTGGCGCTCGCCGCCGGGGGCTTCGCGGTGAGCGCCGCCGGGGCGCGGCGGGAGCGGTCCGCGGAGTTCGCCGTGCTGCGCGCCCTGGGCGCGCCGCGCCGGGACCTCGCCCGGCTGGTCGCGACGGAGCAGAGCCTGCTGGCCGGGGCCGGGCTGCTGGCCGGGCTCGGGCTCGGGACCGTGCTGACCCGGGCCGTGGTCCCGCTGATCGTGCTGACCTCCGACGCCACCCGCCCGGACCCGCCCGTCCTGGTGGAACTGCCGGTGTCCCGGGTGGCCCTGCTGCTCGCGGGGGTCGCCGTCCCGCTCCTGCTGATCACCGGCGCGTCGGCGCTGCGCCGCGCCGAACCCGCGGTCGCGCTGCGCCACCAGGGGGAGGACTGACATGGCCCGGCACGACTCCGGCGCGCCCTGGGTGCGCACCCGGCTGCGGGCCGCGCCGGTGGCCGCCGCCGCCCTCGGGGTGCTGGTGCTGGTCACGGCGTTCCTGGCGGCCCTGCTGCCCCGGGCCGTCGAGTCGTACGAGACCCACGGGCTGCGCGAGGCGCTCGCCGCCGCTCCCCCGGACTCCACGGTGCTGGAGCTGACCGCGCCGCAGCCCGGGCTCGAGTTCGCGCAGGACGCCCGCGAGGACGCGGTGCGTCCGGAGGCGCTGTCGGCGGTCCGGGACGCGGCGCAGGCCCTGCTGCCCGCGCCGCTGCGGGCGGACGCCGACGAGTCCGCGTACGGCGTGCACACCGTGAAGAGCCTGGAGGCCGAGGACTCCTTCCTGCCCCGGCCCGACGGCGTGCCGCCCCGGTTCACACTGGCCGCCCAGTCGGGACTCCCCGCGCACGTGACGGTACGGCAGGGGCGGCTGCCCGTCGCCGACGCACCGGTGACCCAGCGCACCAGGGAGGTCGAGGCCGCCGTGACGACGCGGACCGCGCGGACGCTGCGGCTCGAGGCGGGCTCCGCCCTCACCCTCTCCGGCTTCCCGGACGGCGCCCTGACCGTGCGGATCACCGGGATCGTCGAACCCCGGCGCCCGCAAGGGAGTTACTGGTCCGCGGAGCCGGTGCTGCGCACCCCCGCCCTGGCCTACATCCCGGACACCCCGCCGGTGTTCTACTGGGAGGCCGGTCTGCTGCTGGCGCCGGACGCGGCTCCCGTGCTGCTCGGCAGCCAGGGGGAGCCGGAGCGGTACTGGCGGTTCGCGCCCGCCACCTCGGGGCTGACCGCGCGGGACGCGCCGGGGCTCGTCGAAGGGGTCGCCTCCCTCGAAGGCGGACCGGGTCTGCTGCGGATGCGGGAGGCCGCCGGTCCCACCGCACACCTCTCGACCGGACTGGAGCAGGTCGTCGGCTCGTACTCGGCGACCCGTGCGGCGATCGCGCCGGTCGTCGCCGTCGCCGCCGTGGGGATCGCGGCGGTCGCCGTCGTCGTCCTGGTCATGGCCGGCGGTCTGGCCGCCGCCCGCCGGGACACCGAACTCGCCCTGCTGCGGGCCCGGGGCGGCTCCCTGCGCGGCATCGCCGCACGGCTGCTGGCCGAGACGGCGGTGGTGGCGCTGCCCGCCGCCGGCTGCGGTCTGCTGCTCGCCGTGCTCACGGTGGACGGCGCCCGGCTGCTGCCCTCCGGGCTGGGCGCGGCGGCCGTGGCGCTGCTCGCCTGCACGGCGCTCCCGGTGCGGGCGGTCGTGGCGCACCGCCGGCCGCGGGCGCACCAGGAGCGCGACGACCTCGCCGACGCCCGGCCCGGCGGTCGCCGCACCGTCGCCGAGCTGACCCTGCTCGTGCTGGCGGCCGCCTCGGTGGCCGCCCTGCGCCGGCGTGGCGCGGCCGACGCGGGCGACCTGCTGGTGAGCGCCGCTCCGGTGCTGGTCGGACTGGTCGCCGCGCTGGTCCTCGTACGGCTGTACCCGCTGCCGCTGCGCTGGGCGGCGAGGCCGGCGGCGCGGCTGCGCGGGCCGGTCGGGTTCCTGTCGCTGGCCCGCGCCGGGCGTGCCCCGGCGGCGGTCGCCGCCCTGCCGCTGCTGGCCCTGCTGACGGCGCTCACGACGGCGGCGTTCGGGGGCTCCGTGCTGGCGGGGGTCGCCGACGCCCGGGACCGGGCCGCCCTGCTCGCGACCGGCGCGGACGCCCGCCTCGCATCGACCGACGGGAAGCCGCTGCCGACGGCGGCGGTCAGGGCGGTGCGGGACGCGGCGGGCGTGCGGGAGGTGACGGGGCTGCGCGTGGAGCGGGCCACCTACGGCGGCTCCGAGGGGAACGCCCTGACCCTGGCCGGCGTCGAGCCGGACTCCTACGCCCGGCTGGCCCGGGAGACGGGGCTCGGGGCGTTTCCGGCCGGCGCGCTGAAGGACGGGGGCGCGGTCGCCTCTCCCGGGGTCGTCGAGCGGCTGGGGCGCGGGCCGCACCGGATCGACACTCCGGAAGGGCCGGTGACGGTGCGGATCACCGCCGTACGGCCGCGCACCCCCGCCGTCCCCGACGGCGACTTCCTGCTGCTCGACGTCGCGCGGCTGGCGGACTCCGGCGGGCCCACCGTGCTGCTGGCCACGGGGACCGGGCTGGACGCGAAGGCGCTGCGCGGCGCCGGGAAGAACGTCACCGTGACCCTGCGCGGCGAGGAACGCGCGGCGCTGTCCGACGCGCCGTTGCAGCGGGGCGCCGGGCGGATCTACGGCTGGGCCGTCGCCGCGGGCGCGGGGTACGCCGTACTCGCCCTGGTGCTCTCCCTGCTGCGGTCCGCGCCGGAACGGGCCGCGCTGCTGGCCCGGCTGCGCACCCTGGGCCTGACCACCCGGCAGGGCCGTGGGCTGCTCGGTCTGGAGGCGCTGCCGCAGGCGCTGCTCGCGGCCGGCGGGGGCGTCGCCGTCGGCTGGGCGACGGTCGCGCTGCTCGCCCCGGGCATCGACCTGGACCGGCTGGCCCTGGCGGGGGCCGGCGCGACGGAGGGCGCGACGCTGCGGGCCGACGGGTGGTCGCTGGTCCTGCCCGCCGCGGCGACGGTCCTGCTGGCGGGCGCGGTGGCCGTCGCACAGGCCTGGTGGGCGGGGCGCCGGACACCGATCAGCCATCTCAGGGCGGGAGACATGCGATGAGCGACACGGCCTCGGGGACACCCCTGGCGGAGCTGGAGCGGCGTGCGGCGGCGCACCGCGACCGGGCCGCGTACGGGCACGACGCCCTGATCGCCTGCGACCGGCTGGTGCGGATCTTCGCCGGTCGCGCAGCCGGTGGGGGCAGTGGCGACGCCGTGGAGGTGCAGGCGCTGCAGGGCCTCGATCTGCTGGTGCGGGAGGGCGAGTTGATGGCCCTGGTCGGGGCGTCCGGCAGCGGCAAGTCGACGCTGATGAACATCCTCGCGGGCCTGGACGTGCCCACCGCGGGCGCCGCGCGGGTCGCGGGCCGCGATCTGCTGGCGATGGACGCCAAGGCGCGGTTGCGCTACCGCCGTGAGGTGGTCGGTTTCGTCTGGCAGCAGACGGCACGCAACCTGCTGCCGTATCTGACGGCGGCCCAGAACGTCGCGCTGCCCATGCAGTTGGCGGGCGGGCGGCGCGGGAAGCGGTCCGGGCGGGTGGAGGAACTGCTGGCGCTGCTCGGGGTCGCCGACTGCCGGGACCGGCTGCCGCGGCAGATGTCGGGCGGTCAGCAGCAGCGCGTCGCCATCGCCGTCTCGCTCGCCAACTCGCCCGCGGTGCTGCTCGCCGACGAACCGACCGGCGAACTGGACTCGGCTACGGGTGCGGAGGTCTTCGCGGCGTTCCGCCGGGCCAACGAGGAGCTGGGCACGACGATCGTCGTCGTCACGCACGACCAGGCGGTGGCGGGCGAGGTCCGCCGCACGGTCGCCATCCGCGACGGGCGCACCTCGACGGAGGTGCTGCGCCGCACGGAGGTCGACGACGAGGGCCAGGAGTCCCTGGTGGCCCGGGAGTACGCGATGCTGGACCGCGCCGGGCGGCTCCAGCTGCCGGCCGAGTACACGACGGCCCTCGGCATGGAGGACCGCGTGCTGCTGGAACTGGAGGAGGACCACATCCAGGTGTGGCCCGACGAGAACGGCTGAGGGCATGCGGCGGCGCCTGCCAGGTGTCCGGTCGGGGACAGACAGACAGGCGCCGCCTTCAGTTCCGTACGCCGTTGTACGGGACGTTCTTGGGGGTCGGACCCTTCCGGGGTCAGACCATGAGAGCCCGGTCCGTCGGACGGATCGGCGCCGGCAGTTCGCTGGCGCCGGTCAGGAACCGGTCGCAGCCGCGGGCGGCCGAGCGGCCCTCGGCGATCGCCCACACGATGAGCGACTGGCCGCGGCCCGCGTCACCGGCGACGAAGACGCCCGGCACGTTGGTCTGGAAGTCGGCGTCGCGGGCGATGTTGCCGCGCTCGTCGAGGTCCAGGCCGAACTGCTCGACCAGGCCGTTCTCGCGGTCGGTGCCCGTGAAACCCATGGCCAGAGTGACCAGCTGGGCGGGGATCTTGCGCTCCGTGCCCGGCTTCGGGGTCAGCCTGCCCTCGATGAACTCGACCTCGGTGAGGTGCAGCCACTGGACGTTGCCGTCCTCGTCGCCCTCGAAGTGGGTGGTGGAGACGGAGTAGACCCGCTCGCCGCCCTCCTCGTGCGCCGAGGTGATCTTGTAGAGCATCGGGAAGGTCGGCCACGGCTGGGCGACCGCGTTCCGCTCGTCGCCCGGGCGGGGCATGATCTCCAGCTGGGTGACGGAGGCCGCGCCCTGACGGTGGGCGGTGCCCACGCAGTCCGCGCCGGTGTCGCCGCCGCCGATGACGACGACGTGCTTGCCCTCGGCCGAGACCGGGGCGGTGACGTAGTCGCCCTCCTGCACCTTGTTCGCCAAGGGCAGGTACTCCATCGCCTGGTACACGCCCTTCAGCTCCCGCCCCGGGACGGGGAGGTCGCGGGCGGTCGTGGCGCCGGCGGCGATGACGATCGCGTCGTACCGCTTCTTCAGGTCGGTCGCCTTGAGGTCGCGGCCGATCTCGATACCGGTGCGGAAGCGGGTGCCCTCCGCGCGCATCTGCTCGATACGGCGGTTGATGTGCCGCTTCTCCATCTTGAACTCGGGGATGCCGTACCGGAGGAGGCCTCCGACGCGGTCCGCGCGCTCGTAGACGGCGACGGTGTGGCCGGCCCGGGTGAGCTGCTGGGCGGCGGCCAGGCCCGCCGGGCCCGAGCCGATGACCGCGACGGTCTTGCCGGACAGGCGCTCGGGCGCCTGCGGGGCGACGTCGCCGCTGTCCCACGCCTTGTCGATGATCGAGACCTCGACGTTCTTGATGGTCACGGCGGGCTGGTTGATGCCCAGCACGCACGCCGACTCGCAGGGCGCCGGGCACAGACGGCCGGTGAACTCCGGGAAGTTGTTCGTGGCGTGCAGCCGCTCCGACGCGGCCGACCAGTTCTCGCGGTAGGCGTAGTCGTTCCACTCGGGGATCAGGTTCCCCAGCGGACAGCCGTTGTGGCAGAACGGGATGCCGCAGTCCATGCACCGGCTGGCCTGCTTGCTGATGATCGGCAGCAGCGAGCCGGGGACGTAGACCTCGTTCCAGTCCTTGAGCCGCACGTCGACGGGACGGGACTTGGCGACCTCACGGCCGTGGTTCAGGAAGCCCTTCGGGTCAGCCATTGATCGCCGCCTCCATCATCTTCTCGGTGATCTCGGACTCGGAGAGTCCCGCCTGCTCGGCGGCGTCCTTGGCGGCGAGCACTGCCTTGTACGTGCTGGGGATGATCTTGCTGAAGCGCTCCGCGGACGCGTCCCAGTCGGCGAGCAGCTTCTCGGCGACCGTGGAACCGGTCTCCTCGGCGTGGCGGCGCACCACGTCGTGCAGCCACTGCTTGTCGGCGTCGTCGAGCGCCTCCACGGCGTCCAGGTTGCCGACGTTGACGTTGTCGCGGTCGAGGTCGATCACGTAGGCGATACCGCCGGACATGCCGGCCGCGAAGTTGCGGCCCGTCGAGCCGAGGACCACCGCGTGGCCGCCGGTCATGTACTCGCAGCCGTGGTCGCCCACGCCCTCGGAGACGACCAGCGCGCCGGAGTTGCGGACGCAGAACCGCTCACCGGTGCGGCCGCGCAGGAACAGCTCACCGCCGGTCGCGCCGTAGGCGATGGTGTTGCCCGCGATCGTCGAGAACTCGGCGAGGTGGTCGGCGCCCCGGTCGGGACGGACGATGACCCGGCCGCCGGAGAGGCCCTTGCCGACGTAGTCGTTGGCGTCGCCCTCCAGGCGCAGCGTGACGCCGCGCGGGAGGAAGGCGCCGAAGGACTGGCCCGCGCTGCCCGTGAAGGTGATGTCGATGGTGTCCTCGGGCAGGCCCGCGCCACCGAACTTCTTCGTCACCTCGTGGCCGAGCATGGTGCCGACCGTGCGGTTGATGTTGCGGATCGAGACCTGGGCGCGCACCGGCTGGGCGTCCGCCTGGGAGTCCGCGGCGAGGGCGTCGGCGGCGAGCTTGATCAGCTCGTTGTCGAGCGCCTTCTCCAGGCCGTGGTCCTGGGCGATGACCCGGTGCAGGGCCGCGCCCTCGGGCAGCTCGGGCACGTAGAACAGCGGGGCGAGGTCCAGGCCCTGCGCCTTCCAGTGGTCGACGGCCCGCTCGACGTCGAGGACCTCGGCGTGGCCGACGGCCTCCTCGATCGAGCGGAAGCCCAGCTCGGCGAGGAGCTCGCGGACCTCTTCGGCTATGAACCGGAAGAAGTTCACCACGTACTCGGCCTTGCCGGAGAAGCGGTCGCGCAGCACCGGGTTCTGGGTGGCGATGCCGACCGGGCAGGTGTCCAGGTGGCAGACGCGCATCATGACGCAGCCGGAGACGACGAGCGGCGCGGTCGCGAAACCGAACTCCTCGGCGCCGAGCAGCGCGGCGATGATCACGTCACGGCCGGTCTTGAGCTGTCCGTCCGTCTGGACGACGATCCGGTCGCGCAGCCCGTTGAGCAGCAGGGTCTGCTGGGTCTCGGCGAGACCGAGCTCCCAGGGGCCGCCCGCGTGCTTCAGCGAGGTGAGCGGCGAGGCACCCGTACCGCCGTCGTGGCCGGAGATGAGCACGACGTCCGCGTGCGCCTTCGACACACCCGCGGCGACCGTGCCGACGCCGACCTCCGAGACCAGCTTCACGTGGATCCGCGCCTGCGGGTTCGCGTTCTTCAGGTCGTGGATCAGCTGGGCCAGGTCCTCGATGGAGTAGATGTCGTGGTGCGGCGGCGGGGAGATCAGACCGACACCGGGGGTGGAGTGCCGGGTCTTGGCGACCCACGGGTAGACCTTGTGGCCGGGCAGCTGGCCGCCCTCGCCGGGCTTTGCGCCCTGGGCCATCTTGATCTGGATGTCGTCCGCGTTGACCAGGTACTCGCTCGTCACGCCGAAGCGGCCGGAGGCGACCTGCTTGATCGCGGAACGGCGCGCCGGGTCGTACAGGCGGTCCGCGTCCTCGCCGCCCTCACCGGTGTTGGACTTGCCGCCCAGCTGGTTCATGGCGATGGCGAGGGTTTCGTGCGCCTCCTTGGAGATGGAGCCGTACGACATGGCGCCGGTGGAGAAGCGCTTGACGATCTCGGAGACCGGCTCGACCTCGTCGACGGAGATCGACGGGCGGTCCGACTTGAAGCCGAAGAGCCCGCGGAGGGTCATCAGCCGCTCGGACTGCTCGTTCACGCGGTCCGTGTACTTCTTGAAGATGTCGAAGCGGCCCGTGCGCGTCGAGTGCTGGAGGCGGAAGACCGTCTCCGGGTCGAACAGATGCGGCTCGCCCTCGCGGCGCCACTGGTACTCGCCGCCGATCTCCAGCGCGCGGTGGGCCGGCGCGATGCCGGACGCCGGGTAGGCCTTGGCGTGGCGGGCGGCGACCTCCTTGGCGACGACGTCGATGCCCACACCGCCGATCTTGGTGGCGGTGCCGCTGAAGTACTTGGCGACGAAGGCGTCGTCGAGACCGACGGCCTCGAAGACCTGGGCGCCGCGGTAGGAGGCGACGGTGGAGATGCCCATCTTGGACATGACCTTCAGCACGCCCTTGCCGAGGGCGTAGATCAGGTTGCGGATGGCCTGCTCGGGCTCGAGGCCGTTCAGGAAGGTGCCCGCGCGCAGCAGGTCCTCGACGGACTCCATCGCCAGGTACGGGTTGACGGCGGCGGCGCCGAAACCGATCAGCAGGGCGACGTGGTGGACCTCGCGGACGTCACCGGCCTCGACCAGCAGACCGACCTGGGTGCGCTGCTTGGTGCGGATGAGGTGGTGGTGGACGGCCGCGGTGAGCAGCAGCGACGGGATCGGCGCGTGCTCGGCGTCCGAGTGCCGGTCCGACAGGACGATCAGGCGGGCGCCGTTGTCTATCGCGGCGTCGGCCTCGGTGCAGATCTCCTCGAGCCGGGCGGCCAGCGCGTCACCGCCGCCGTGCACCCGGTACAGGCCCGACAGGGTGGCGGCCTTGAAGCCGGGCATGTCGCCGTCGGCGTTGATGTGGATGAGCTTGGCCAGCTCGTCGTTGTCGATCACCGGGAAGGGCAGGGTGACGCTGCGACAGGAGGCGGCCGTCGGCTCGAGGATGTTGCCCTCGGGACCGAGCGACGAGCGCAGGGAGGTGACCAGCTCCTCCCGGATCGCGTCCAGCGGAGGGTTGGTGACCTGCGCGAACAGCTGGGTGAAGTAGTCGAACAGCAGGCGCGGGCGGGAGGACAGCGCGGCGATCGGCGAGTCGGTGCCCATCGAGCCGATCGGCTCGGCGCCGGCCTTGGCCATCGGCGCGAGGATGACGCGCAGCTCCTCCTCGGTGTAGCCGAAGGTCTGCTGGCGGCGGGTGACGGAGGCGTGGGTGTGCACGATGTGCTCGCGCTCGGGCAGGTCGCCCAGTTCGATCTCGCCGGCCTCGAGCCACTCGGCGTAGGGCGCCGCCGCGGCGAGCTCCGCCTTGATCTCGTCGTCCTCGATGATGCGGTGCTCGGCGGTGTCGACGAGGAACATCCGGCCGGGCTGGAGGCGGCCCTTGCGGACGACCCTGGCGGGGTCGATGTCGAGGACGCCGACCTCGGAGCCGAGGACGACGAGGCCCTCGTCGGTGACCCAGTAGCGGCCGGGGCGCAGACCGTTGCGGTCGAGGACCGCGCCGACCTGGGTGCCGTCGGTGAAGGTGACGCAGGCCGGGCCGTCCCAGGGCTCCATCATCGTGGAGTGGAACTGGTAGAAGGCGCGGCGGGCCGGGTCCATGGAGTCGTGGTTCTCCCACGCCTCCGGGATCATCATCAGCACGGAGTGCGGCAGCGAGCGGCCGCCGAGGTGGAGCAGCTCGAGCACCTCGTCGAAGGAGGCCGAGTCGGAGGCTTCCGGGGTGCAGATCGGGAAGACGCGGTCGATCGTGTCCTGGTCGCCGAAGACGTCGGAGACGATCTGGGACTCGCGGGCCGCCATCCAGTTGCGGTTGCCCTTGACGGTGTTGATCTCACCGTTGTGCGCGACGAAGCGGTACGGGTGCGCGAGCGGCCACGACGGGAAGGTGTTCGTGGAGAAACGCGAGTGGACGAGCGACACGGCCGAGGCGAAGCGGCGGTCGGACAGGTCCGGGAAGAAGGGCTCGAGCTGGCCGGTGGTCAGCATGCCCTTGTAGACGATCGTCCGCGCGGACAGCGACGGGAAGTACACGCCGGCCTCGCGCTCGGCGCGCTTGCGCAGCACGAACGCCTTGCGGTCGAGGGCGATGCCCTGGCTGGAACCGTCCGTCACGAATATCTGCCGGAAGGCCGGCATGGTGGAGCGGGCGGTGGCGCCGAGCAGCTCGGGCGCGACGGGGACCTCGCGCCAGCCGAGGACGGTGAGGCCCTCGTCCGCGGCGATCGTATCGATCCGCGAGACGGTGTCCTGCATGCCGTCCTCGGGGAGGAAGGCGATACCGACGGCGTACCCGCCGGCCTCGGGCAGCTCGAAACCGGCCACCTCGCGGAAGAACGCGTCGGGGACCTGGGTGAGGATGCCCGCGCCGTCGCCGGAGTCCGGCTCGGAGCCGGTGGCGCCACGGTGTTCGAGGTTGCGCAGAACGGTGAGCGCCTGCTCGACCAGCGTGTGGCTCGCCTCGCCGGTGAGGTTGGCCACGAAGCCGACGCCACAGGCGTCGTGCTCGTTGCGGGGGTCGTACATACCCTGCGCAGCAGGGCGAGCATCCATGAAGGACCAGTTCTGGCCATTCGCGGAATGCTGGGACGGCTGGCGCGGCGTACGCATCGGCTCTCCCGTCGTCGTCTCAAGTGGCTGAAGGTCCCCCCGGGCCCTTGAGGCCTGAGGGAGCGGCATGCAAGGGACGACGCTGGCCCTCTGCGTGAGCGCAAAATTTCGTGCAGGTTACATGATGGAGCGGTTCTCGGGAACCGGATACTGCGTTCCAGCATGCGGACGCCATCGGCCCGCGGCAGGGGTACCGCGAGCGTGGCTGAAATGTATGGGGGACCGAACGGGACGAGATCGATCAGATCGGCATCCGTCGGCCCGGACGGCGGAGCGGGCGCCTTCACCCACCCCGCGAGCGCGCCGCAGGCCTCGTTGCCCGCAGCGCTTACGGCTCATGCCCACTGGTTAAGCACTCGAAACCAGTCGGTAACGGCTATTTATGCGGCCGCACGCATAAATAGCGGCCGGACTATCCTACGGCGGTACCGAAGAAACTGCCCAGGGCGTACGTCACACCGGCCGCGGCCCCACCGAGCGCGAGCTGCCTCAGACCGCTGAACCACCAGGTCCGCGCAGTCACCCGGGCCACCACGGCACCGCACGCGAACAGCCCGAACAGCGCCAGCAGCACGGCCGGCCACAGGGTGCTCGCACCGAGCAGATACGGCAGGACGGGCAGCAGCGCGCCGAGCGCGAACGCCCCGAAGCTGGACACGGCGGCGACCAGCGGCGAAGGCAGGTCGGACGGGTCGATGCCCAGCTCTTCACGGGCGTGGATCTCGAGGGCCTGCTCGGGATCACGGGAGAGCTGCTGCGCGACCTGCCGCGCGAGCTCCGGCTCGACCCCGCGCGCCTGGTACAGCGCAGCCAGCTCGGCCTCCTCGTCCTTCGGGTGCTTCCGCAGCTCCCGGCGTTCGACGTCCAGCTCGGCCTCGACGAGTTCACGCTGCGAGGCGACGGAGGTGTACTCACCGGCGGCCATGGAGAAGGCGCCGGCGGCGAGCCCGGCCAGCCCGGTCAGCACGACGGTCTGCGGGCTCACCGCCCCGCCGGCCACGCCGGTCATCAGGGCGAGGTTGGACACGAGGCCGTCCATGGCGCCGAAGACGGCGGGCCGCAGCCAGCCGCCGTTGATGTCACGGTGCGTGTGGTTGTCACGGTGCGCCTCGTGCAGCGGCGCCTCGAGTTCGATGATGGCCACGGGATCCCCCAGACAGCCGAGGCGAAGAAAGCCAAGGCAAAGCTAACTTTAGATCTGTTCTAATCTATGACAACAAACAAAGTACGCTCACCAGTCCCCGCCCGCCAGCAAGGCGAGGATGCCCTAACCTGCACGTTTCCCCTCGATCGCTCATTCGATCGGGGGGCCGCACAAATGTCGACCGGGTGACATAAGGGCGTCCCAGGCTCAGGTCAACCGCCGATGGTGGGACATATCGCGCATGGCATCGCATCTGGCATCGATCCGCGAACGGGCCCGCGGCGCCCTGCTCGGCCTCGCCGTGGGCGACGCGCTGGGCGCACCGGCCGAGAACATGAAGCCGTCCGAGATCCGCGCCCGCTGGGGCCGCATCACGGGCTACGTGACGGACACCCCGGCCGGCACGGACGACACGGAATACACGATCTTCTCGGGCCTGCTCCTGGCCCGCCACGGATCGGCGCTGACCCCCACCCACGTGGAGACGGCCTGGCACCAGTGGATCGCCGACCGCGACGAGGGCCCCTTCCGCGGCGCCGGCTTCAGCGAACGCGGCACCCTGGAGAACCTCCGCCGGGGCCTGGCCGCACCCATCTCCGCCCAGCACCGGCACGCATGGAGCGACGGCCTCGCGATGCGGGCGGCACCCTTCGGTGTCTTCGCCGCGGGCCGCCCGGCGGAGGCGGCCCGCCTCGTCGCCGTCGACGGTTCGGTGAGCCACGAGGGCGAGGGCATCTACGGCGGCCAGGCCGTCGCGGCGGGGGTCGCGGCGGCGATGGGGGGCGCGTCCACGATCGCCGTGGTCGCCTCCGCCCTGGCCGTGGTCCCGGAGGACTCCTGGACGGCTCGCTCCCTGCGGCGCGCGGTGGCGGTGGCCCACCGCGGCGAACGCGCGGTCCGCTCCGCCGTCGTCATCGGCGGCTATCCGTGGACCGACCTCGCCCCCGAGGCCGTGGCCCTCGCCTTCGGGGCGTACGCGGCGGCGGACGGCGACTTCGCCGAGGCGGTCCTCACGGCCGTCAACATGGGCCGCGACGCCGACACGACCGCGGCGCTGGCGGGCGCGCTGGCCGGGGCGACCCGGGGCGTCGCGGCCGTCCCCGCCGCCTGGGCGGCGGCGATCGGCCCGGCCAGGGGAAGCTGCCTCCCCTCCATGGCCGGCCACCACGTGCTGGACGTGGCGGAGCTACTGGTGCCTGAGGAGGGCGGCAAGTGGGGAGAGGGCCTGGTGGTACCGGAGTCGGTGTCGGAACTGCTGCGCCGAGAGCACCCGAACGACATGGCGGAGGCACACACATGAGACCACCGGGACCGTTGGGCGAGGGGGCGACGACCGGCGCGGCGGTGACGGCGGAGCCCCGCACACCCCAGGCCGTCGAGGCCGGGGCACCTACCGCCCACCCGCGCCGCATCGAGGGTCTCCTCCTCGGGCTCGCCGCGGGCGACGCCGCCGGCTGGCCCGCCGCCCGCCACCGCGCCGCCCGCATGCCCGAGTGGACCCGCCGCCTCACCCGCGAGCTCGACACCTTCGCCGAGCACAACGCCACCACCACCCTCCCCGTCCCCATCGCCCTCAACCAACCCCCCGAGCCCCTCCGCCTCGGCCCCTCCGACGACGCCGAATGGGCGGCGTTCGCCGCGGAGGCGGTCCTGCGGGCCGGAGACGACACCGCCCTCGGCGACCTCAGCCGGGAACGCCGTATGCGTGCCGCCATCGACCTCACCTGGAACGCCCTCGCCGGCGAGGTCGCCGCGGCGGCGGACCGCGCCCCCGAGATCGAGTCCGCGGTCCTCCCCCTGCGCGCCCGTATCTCCGTCCGGGCCGGCCTCGGCAACCTCGCCGCGGGCCTGCGTCCCCCGGCCACCGGTCACGACAACCCCCACTACTTCGACGACGCCGCCTGCGTACGCGCCTGCGTGCTCGCGGTGGCCCACCCCGGCGACCCCGGACGCGCCGCCGAGCTCGCCGAGTTCGACGCCCGCTACACCCAGGACGGCGACGGCGTGCACGGCGCCCGGGCGATGGCGGCGGCCGTCGCGCTGGCCCTCGTCGGCACACGCCCCGACGCCTGCGTGACCGCGGCTCTCGCCGAACTCCCCGACCACACCGAGATCGGCCGCAACGCCCGCCACGCCCTCGAACTCGCGCGCGGCACGGAGAGCGCCTTCGCCCTGGTCCCGCTCCTGGAACACCAGATCGTCGACCACGTCTACAGCTACGGCATCGCGGCCGCCGAGACGGTCCCGGTGGCCCTCGCCCTCGTCACCGCCTCCCGCGGCCGTATCTCCGAAGCGGTCCCGGCGGCCGCCTGCCTCTCCCGCGTCGCGGACTCGGCCCCGGCCCTCGCGGGCGCGCTGACCGGCGCGCTGGGCGGCGGCGCGACGATCCCCGCCGCCTGGCGGGACACCTGCCGCCCTCTCCCCGGCTGCGTCCTCCCCCGCCTCACCGGCACCGACCTGGTGGAACTCGCCGGACTCCTGGAAGCCGCACAACCGGCCCCACCAGGAGGATGATTCGGGGCATGACGCCCAAAGACTCAGAAAGCACTCTCGAGGAACGGATCACCGGGGCCCTCGTGGGCGCGGCGGTCGGCGACGCCCTCGGCGGCCCCGTCGAGGGCTACTCCCCCGACCAGATCGCCGAACGCCACGGCGGCCGCGTCCGCGGCATCGTCGGCCCCTGGAACGGCGACGCCTGGCGCACCGCCCGCCCCCTCGCCCCGTACCACAAGGGCGACGGCCACGTCACCGACGACACCTTGATGACGCATGCGCTGATCAGGGTCTACGCGGAAGTCCGGGACCACCTGGACGCGTACACCATCGCCGAGCACCTGGTCCCGGACCTGATGACCACCCCCCGCTGGATCCCGGAACTGGAGCAGGAGGCCCTCCCCCTCCACCGGATCTTCCTCGCGGAGAAATGGCTCGTCGCCCGCCTCCACTACGGCCATGCCGATCCCCGGGAGGCCGGCGTCGGCAACATCGTCAACTGCGGCGCGGCGATGTACATGGCGCCGGTCGGCCTGGTCAACGCGGCCAACCCGGCGGGAGCCTACGCCGAGGCCCTGGACATCGCGGGCGCCCACCAGTCGTCGTACGGCCGTGAGGCGGCGGGAGTGTTCGCGGCGGCGGTCGCGGCGGCCTGCGCACCGGACGCGACACCGCGGTCCGTCGTGTCGGCCTGCCTGTCCCTGGCGAAGGACGGCACCCGCGAGGCGATCGAGAAGGTCTGCGAAGAGGCGGCCCGCCACCGGGAGTTCGAGTCGGCGCTGCGCCCGCTCCGCTCGGCCGTGGCCCCCTACGACACCGTGGGCCCCGACTACCGGCAGCCCTCCCTGGCCGCCCGCCGTCCCTCCCGCCTGCACGCGATCGAGGAACTCCCCATCGCGCTGGGCATGTTGGTCGTGGCCGACGGCGACTACCGCCGGGCGGTCCTCGGCGCGGTGAACTACGGCCGCGACTGCGACTCCATCGCGACGATGGCGGGTGCGATCGCCGGTGCCCTGGGCTCCCCCGTCCCGGACGACTGGTCGAAGCGGGTGGCCGAGGCGAGCCGCCTGGACCTCTGGGCACCGCCCCGCGCCCTCGCGGAGGTCACCCGCCACGTCTTCGCCCAGGACACCCGCCGACGCCGGTCCCACGAGACGGCCTTCAGCACCCTTCTCGCAGACACCCTTCCCGGAGGCCCGGAATGCTCCGCCTGACCTGGGTCCAGCCGGAAGACCTCCTGGGCCACGAACTCCGCCAGGCGGCGGAGGACGGCCGGGAGCCCTGGGCGATCGCGGCCCGCTGGCGAGCGGCGGGAGGCCCGGAGGCCCCGGACCGGGCGGGCGCCTCCCCCGAGCGCGCCACCCGCTACCTGCGCCAACTGGCCGAAGACCTCCTGGACGAACTCGCGGACCTCCCCGGCAGACTGGCCGACGACGAGCCCACGGACCTGGAGGGCATCAGGGAGCGCTGCGCCGACTGGCCTCGCCGGGCCCCTGTCCGCCCAGCCCCCACGCAGTCAGCCCTGGAGGCGGCCTGGGTGGGCAGAGCGGCAGGCTGCCTCCTGGGCAAACCCGTCGAGAAACTTCCTCTGGACGCCATCAGGGCCCTCGCCAGGGCCGTCGGCAACTGGCCCCCGAACAGCTACTTCACGGCCCGCGGAGTCCCCGGCGCGCTCCTCGCCGCCCACCCCTGGAACCGCCGCTCGGCAGCCACCTCCCTCGCCGAGAACATCGACGGCATGCCGGAGGACGACGACCTCAACTACCCCCTCCTCAACCTCCTCCTGCTCGGGCGTCACGGGCGGAACTTCACCACCGACGACGTGGCGGGACTGTGGCTCGACGAACTCCCCGCGGGCCGCACCTTCACCGCCGAACGCGTCGCCTACCGCAACCTCCTCTCCGGCATCGAACCCCCGCACACCGCCCGCCACCGCAACCCGTTCCGCGAATGGATCGGCGCCGTCATCCGCGCCGACGTCCACGGCTGGACCAACCCCGGCGACCCGGCCGCCGCGGCCGAACAGGCCCACCGCGACGCCACCCTCACCCACACCGCCAACGGCGTCTACGCCGCGATGTTCACGGCGGCCACCATCGCGACCGCGGCCACCGGCGCCCATGACGTCCACAGCTGCCTGCGCACCGGCCTCACCGTGGTCCCACCCCGCTCCCGCCTCGCGAAAGCGGTCACCCACGCCCTCCAGCTCGCGGAATCCCCGGCGGACTTCGACACGGTCGTGGACGAACTCCACACCACCCACAAGGGCACCCACTGGGTGCACGCCGTCCCCAACACCGCCCTGGTCGCCGCCGCCCTCACCCACGCGAACGGCGACTTCACCGGCTCCATCGCGCGCGCCGTGTCCGGCGGCTGGGACACCGACTCGAACGGCGCGACGGCCGGCGGCATCGCCGCCCTCCTCACCGGCGACCCCGCCGCCCTCCCCGCCCGCTGGACGGCACCTCTCCGCAACCGCCTCGCCACCTCCGTCGCCGGCTTCGACGGCACCGGCTTCGACACCCTCGCCCATCTCACCTGGTCCCTCACCCACCGGGAGGCATCACGCCCATGACCGACATCGTCGTGCTCGGCAGCACGAACATGGACCTGGTCGCCTACGTCGAGAAGGCCCCGCAGCGCGGGGAGACCGTGACGGGACGGGAGTTCCGTACGGTCCCCGGCGGCAAGGGAGCCAACCAGGCGGTCGCCGCCTCCCACGCCGGCGGTACCGTCTCGATGATCGGCGCGGTCGGCAACGACTCCTTCGGCGCCCGTCTGCGCTCCGCCCTGGAGCACGGCGGTGTGAACACCGACCATCTGCGCACCGTCGAGTTCCCCTCCGGCACCGCGCACATCGTCGTGGACGACGAGGGCGGCAACTCGATCGTCGTCGTCCCCGGCGCCAACGCCACCGTCGACCACCTCGCCCCCGGCGACGAGGGCCTCATCGCCTCCGCCGACGTGCTCCTCCTCCAGCTGGAGATCCCCCTGCCCGCCGTCGTCGCGGGAGCCCGCGCGGCCCGCGCCCACGGCGTCCGCACGATCCTCACCCCGGCCCCCGCCCAGCCGCTCCCGCCCGGACTCCTCGCCGCCACCGACCTGTTGGTGCCCAACGAGCACGAGGCCACCGCCCTCACCGGCCACACCGACCCCCGCGAGGCGGCCGCCGCCCTGCTGAACAGTGTCCCGGAGGTCGTCGTCACCCTCGGCGCGGCCGGCAGCCTCTACGCGACGCGCGGCGCGGAACCCCTGACCGTCCCCGCCCCGCAGGTCACCGCCGTCGACTCCACCGGCGCGGGCGACACCTTCGTCGGCGCGCTGGCTGTGGCGCTCGGCGAGGACCGTCCCGTACGGGAGGCCCTGGCCTGGGCGGCGGCCGCGGCGGCCCTCTCGGTCCAGCGGCCGGGCGCCTCCGCCTCGATGCCGTACCGCTCCGAGATCGAGAAGCAGCACACCTCATGACCGAGACGACCAGCCCCACGACCCCCCTGCACGGCCTGCGCGTCCTCGACCTGGCCACCCTCTTCGCCGGTCCCCTCGCGGCCACCCTGCTCGGCGACTTCGGCGCCGAGGTCGTCAAGGTCGAGCACCCCGCGAAACCCGACCCCTCCCGCGGGCACGGCCCCGCCAAGGACGGCATCGGACTGTGGTGGAAGCACCTCGGCCGCAACAAGCGCGCGATCACCCTGGACCTTTCCCGCCCCGGCGGCCGCGCCGTCCTCCTGCGCCTCGCCGCCGGCGCCGACGTGATCATCGAGAACTTCCGCCCGGGCACCCTGGAGAAGTGGGACCTGGGCTGGGAGGAGCTGTCCACCGTCAACCCCCGCCTGATCCTCACCCGGGTCACCGCCTTCGGCCAGTTCGGCCCCTACGCCCACCGGCCCGGTTTCGGCACCCTCGCCGAGGCGATGAGCGGCTTCGCCGCGGTCACCGGCGAACCGGACGCACCCCCGACGCTGCCGCCCTTCGGCCTCGCCGACTCCATCACCGGCCTGGCCACGGCCTACGCCGTCCTGACCGCCCTCGCCGCCCGCGACCGCACCGGCGCCGGCCAGGTCGTGGACATGGCGATCATCGAGCCGATGCTCGCGGTCCTCGGCCCGCAGCCCCTCTGGTACGACCAGCTGGGATACGTCCAGCGGCGCACCGGAAACCGCTCCGCCAACAACGCCCCGCGCAACACCTACCGCACGGCCGACGGCACCTGGGTCGCCGTCTCGACCTCCGCCCAGTCGATCGCGGAACGCGTGATGCGCCTGGTCGGCCGCCCCGACCTGATCGACGAGCCCTGGTTCGCGACGGGCGCCGAACGAGCCGCCCACGCCGACGTCCTCGACGCGGCCGTCGGCACCTGGATCGCCGCCCGTCCCCGCACCGAGGTGCTCGCCGCGTTCGAGAAGGCGGAGGCCGCCGTCGCCCCGGTCCAGGACGTACGGGACGTGATGGCCGACCCCCAGTACCAGGCCCTCGGCACGGTCACCGCCGTCGACGACCCCGAACTCGGCCGGATCCGCATGCAGAACGTCCTCTTCCGGCTCTCCTCGACCCCCGGCGCGATCCGCTGGTCCGGCCGCCCGCACGGAGCCGACACGGACGAGGTCCTGACGGAACTGGGGCTGACGGCGGCCGAGGTGACGGCCCTGCGCGCGGAGGGGGCCGTATGACCGTGCGGACCGCCCTGACCTGGCTGTACGCCCCCGGCGACCGGCCCCACACCGTCAGCAAGGCCCTCGTCTCCGGCGCCGACGTCGTCATCATCGACCTGGAGGACGCGGTCGCCCCCGACCGCAAGGCCTACGCCCGCAAGGCCACCGCCGAGCGCCTCTCCGAGCCCCAGCCGGTGCCGGTCCACGTCCGGGTGAACGCCCTCGACGGGCCCCTGGCCTCCGCCGACCTCCAGGCGGTGGCCGCCCTGCCCGGCGTCCGCGGCCTGCGCCTGCCGAAAGCCACCTCCCCGCAGCAGATCATCCGCATCGCCGAGACCACCGCCCCGGCCGACGGCGGAGCACCCCCGCTGTATGCCCTCCTGGAGAGCGCCCTCGGCGTCGAACAGGCCTACGCCATCGCCTCCGCGCACCCCGCCCTGCGGGGCATCGCCCTCGGTGAGGCCGACCTCCGCGCCGACCTGGGTATCCGCGCCGACGCGGGTCTGGACTGGTCCCGCTCCCGGGTGATCGTCGCCGCCCGGGCCGCGGGCCTCGCCCCGCCGCCGCAGTCCGTCCACCCCGACACCCGGGACCTGAACGGCCTCGCCGCGTCCTGTGCCCACGGCCGCACCCTCGGTTTCCTGGGCCGCGCCGCGATCCACCCACGCCAGCTCCCGATCATCGAGCGCGCCTATCTGCCCACCGAGCAGGAACTGGACGAGGCGGAGACGATCGTCAAGGCGGCGGTCGCCGAACAGGGCGCCCAGGCCCTGCCGGACGGCCGCTTCATCGACGCGGCCGTGGTGGCGGCGGCCCAGCGCACCCTGTCACTGGCGCACCGCCTCTGATCCTCCACACACGTCGAGGGCGCCCGGGCGAACCCCGGACGCCCTCGACGTCATGTCAACAGCCGTCAGCTCTTCTTGCCCGCCGACTCTGCCTCGTCCTTGACCTCGACCTTTGCTTCGAGCTCGGTCTCGTCCGCGGACTTGGTCTCGGCTTCGGTCTCGGCTTTGGTGTCTGCCTTGGCTTCGGTCCCGGCTTCGGCCTTGGCTTCCTTCTCGGCCTCGGCCTCGTCCTTCGCAGGCGCGGGCTCCGACGATTCCGCCGACTCGCCCTCGGCCTTCTCGCCACCGGCGTCACCGCCGGAGGCATCGGGCTCGACGACCTCTTCCCGGCCCGGCCGCTTCTTCGCCGACACCACGATGTACGTCACCGCGAGCAGGCCCACGATGATCGCGGTCCACACGTTGAGCCGGACGCCCAGGATGTGGTGGGCGTCGTCGATGCGCATGTACTCGATCCAGCCGCGCCCCGCGCAGTACGCGGCGACGTACAGCGCGAACGCCCTGCCGTGCCCCAGCTTGAAGCGGCGGTCCGCCCAGATGACGAGGAGCGCGACGCCGATGCACCACAGCGACTCGTAGAGGAACGTCGGGTGGTAGTAGCCCGGCACCCGGCCGTCCGCGGAGGACGTGATGTGCAGGGCCCAGGGCAGGTCGGTCGGCTTGCCGTACAGCTCCTGGTTGAACCAGTTGCCCCAGCGGCCGATGGCCTGCGCGAGGGCGATACCGGGAGCGATGGCGTCGGCGTAGGCGGGCAGCGCGATGCCTCTGCGGCGGCAGCCGATCCACGCGCCCACGGCGCCGAGGGCGATCGCGCCCCAGATGCCCAGGCCGCCCTGCCAGACCTTGAAGGCGTCCACCCAGTCACGGCCCTCGGTGAAGTAGAGCTCGTAGTCCGTGATCACGTGGTAGAGCCGGCCTCCGACCAGCCCGAAGGGCACTGCCCAGACCGAGATGTCGGCCACCGTGCCGGCCCGCCCGCCGCGGGCGATCCAGCGCTTGTTGCCGAGCCAGACCGCGACGAAGACGCCGATGATGATGCAGAACGCGTAGCCGCGCAGCGGGATGGGGCCAAGGTGCAGCACACCGCGCGACGGGCTGGGAATGTAGGCAAGTTCCATGGCAAGGTCGACGCTACCCTGCCGCACCGGGCCCACGACGGGCGGCCCGGCTACGGCTCCATAACGGGCCGGGGAGAATCACTCACCCCTGATCGGCCTCCTCCACCATCTGCTTGAACTTGGCCGGTGTCATCGTCCGGTCCTGGTAGATGTTCTTCCCGTTGAACAGCACGGTCGGGGTGCCGCCGAAGCCGCCGCCCTGGAAGGCCTGGTTGGACTTCACCACCCAGCTGTTGTGCGTGCCGTTCTCGACACAGGTGCGGAACGCGGGGGTGTCGAGGCCGTCGGCCTTGGCCGCCAGTTCGATCAGCTTGCTGTTCTTGCTGTAGGCGTCGTCGGTTTCCTCCGGCTGGTTCTCGTACAGCACGTCGTGGTACGCGGTGAACCTGCCGGCGTCCTGGGCGCAGGCCGCCGCGTTGGCCGCGTTGCGCGAGCCGCTGCCGCCCATGTTGCCGTCGATGAGGGTGGCCAGGTGGTACTCGACCTTGAGCTTGCCGGAGTCGGTCAGCTCGTGGATCGTCGGTCTGTACGCCGTCTCGAAGGCCTTGCAGGCGGGGCAGCGGAAGTCCTCCCACACCGTGAGCGTGGACTTGGCGCTCTGCTTGCCGACCGGGATCGCCAGGGCGTCCTTGCCCTGTGCCCCCGAGGGGGCGACGACCGGGCCGGACTTGGCGCTGTCCTCGTCCTTGCCGGAGTTCGCGGCGACGACGCCGATCACCGCGGCCAGGCCCAGCACGCAGACGACGCTCGCGCCGACGATCAGTGTGCGCCGCCGCCGCTCCGCGGCCTTCTGCTTCTCGCGCTCCGCCGCCAGCCGCTCCCGGGCGGTGCGCTTTCCGTCACGGTTCTTCTCGCTCACACCCCCAGAACGAACCGGGGAGACGCATTGCGCCTCCCCGGTCCCAGGTCCACCCGTTCGAGTGAGTTGTACGAAATATCCCAGTCCTTGTCGGACGGGTCTTCGCGGCCCCGCTACGCCGTTCGGCGCACGCCCTTGGCCAGATCGCCCGCGAGTTCCCGGACCGCCGCGATCCCGGCCGCGTCGTCCGGCGCGTCCAGCATCCGCTTGACGAAGGCCGAGCCGACGATCACTCCGTCGGCGAAGCCGGCCACCTCGGCGGCCTGCTCGGCGTTGGAGACACCGAGGCCGACGCAGACGGGCAGTCCGCTGCCGGTGGCCCGGGTGCGCTCGACCAGGTCCTGGGCCTGCGCGCCCACCGACTCGCGGGTGCCGGTGACCCCCATCAACGAGGCGGCGTAGACGAAACCGCTGCCCGCCGCGGTGATCCGCGCGAGCCGCTCGTCCTTGCTGCTCGGCGCCACGACGAAGACCGTCGCGAGGCCGTGCTTCTCGGCGTGTTCCCTCCACAGCGCCGACTCCTGCACGGGCAGGTCGGGCAGGATGCAGCCCGCGCCGCCCGCCTCGGCCAGCTCGGCGGTGAACCGCTCGACGCCGTAACGGTCGATGGGGTTCCAGTACGTCATGACGAGCACCGGCTTCCCGGTGGCCTCGTGGGCCTCCTTCACCGTGCGCATGACGTCCGCGATCCTGACGCCGCCGCGCAGGGCGATGTCGTCGGCGGTCTGGATGACCGGGCCGTCGAGGACGGGGTCGCTGTGCGGCAGACCGACCTCGACGACGTCCGCGCCGCCGTCGAAGACGGCCTTGATCGCCTCGATGCCGCCGTCCACGGTCGGGAACCCGGCCGGGAGGTAGGCGATGAGCGCGGAGCGGCCCTCGGCCTTCGCGGCGGCGAGGGAGTCGGACAGCAGATGGATGTTCCCGCTCACTTGGCGTCCCCCTCGATCTCGGCGGTGTCGGCCGCGTTGGCGGCGACCTCGGCGTCGGTGTCGTACAGCCCGAAGTAGCGGGCGGCGGTGTCCATGTCCTTGTCGCCGCGGCCGGACAGGTTGATCACGATCAGCCCGTCCTTGCCGAGCTCCCTGCCGACCTCCAGGGCGCCGGCGAGGGCGTGCGCGGACTCGATGGCCGGGATGATGCCCTCGGTGCGCGAGAGCAGCCGCAGCGCCTGCATGGCCGCGTCGTCGGTGACCGCGCGGTACTCGCCGCGGCCGCTGTCCTTGAGGTAGGAGTGCTCGGGGCCGATGCCCGGGTAGTCCAGGCCCGCCGAGATGGAGTACGGCTCGGTGATCTGCCCCTCGTCGTCCTGCAGGACGTAGGAGCGCGAACCGTGCAGGATGCCGGGCTCACCCGCGGTGAGCGTGGCCGCGTGCTCGCCGGTCTCCACGCCGTGCCCGGCCGGCTCGCAGCCGATCAGCCGGACGGAGGCGTCCGGGATGAAGGCGTGGAACAGGCCGATGGCGTTGGAACCGCCGCCGACGCAGGCGACGGCCGCGTCGGGCAGGCGTCCGGCGCGCTCCAGGAGCTGGCGGCGGGCCTCGACGCCGATCACCCGGTGGAAGTCGCGGACCATGGCCGGGAAGGGGTGCGGGCCGGCGACCGTGCCGAAGAGGTAGTGGGTGTGGTCGACGTTGGCGACCCAGTCGCGGAACGCCTCGTTGATGGCGTCCTTCAGGGTGCGGCTGCCGGACTTCACGGCGACGACCTCGGCACCCAGCATGCGCATCCGGGCCACGTTCAGGGCCTGGCGCCGGGTGTCGATCTCACCCATGTAGATCGTGCACTCGAGGCCGAAGAGGGCGCAGGCGGTGGCCGTGGCCACGCCGTGCTGGCCCGCGCCGGTCTCGGCGATGACGCGGGTCTTGCCCATGCGCTTGGTGAGCAGGGCCTGGCCGAGCACGTTGTTGATCTTGTGGGAGCCGGTGTGGTTGAGGTCCTCGCGCTTGAGGAACACCCGGGCACCACCGGCGTGTTCGGCGAAGCGGGGGACCTCGGTGAGGGAGCTCGGCCGTCCCGTGTAGTGGACGAGCAGGTCGTCGAGCTCGCGGGCGAACTCCGGGTCGTGCTTGGCCTTGTCGTACTCGACGGCGACCTCGTCCACGGCGGCGACGAGGGCCTCCGGGATGAACTTGCCGCCGAACGCGCCGAAGTAGCCCTCGGCGCTGGGAACCTGACCCTCGGGGTCGGGGATGAAGAACTCGCTGGGCATGCGGAAACCTCACGGTGAGTTGTGGGACAACACGGTTCGCCGTGGGGCGGGGGTGATCAGTCGGCTGCGGACCCGCTGTGGCCGGTCGCGCCCGCGCGGCGGCAGCCGCACGTGGAAAAGAGCCCCGCGCCCCTGAGGGGGCGCTGCCATCGCATGCCGTTGACCTGTCCGGGTTCGTCTCCGATGACGTACCGGACCCTGCGGCCGTGCACCCTGCGCGCGGGCGCGCGGCAGCCACGGGGGCGGCAGCCGCGCGCGAGGCGCGCGTACCGGTCCGTGGTCGTCTCGGGGCTCGTCGGAGTCATCGGAGCAAGCCTAGCGAAAGATCAGCCCCGGCCGTGCCGCAGTGCCGGGTGCTCGCCCGCCGCCACCAGGTCGGCGACCGCCGTCTTCGGGTCGCGGCCGGTCACGAGGGACTCGCCGACCAGGACCGCGTCGGCGCCGGCGTTGGCGTACGCGATCAGGTCGTGCGGGCCGCGGACGCCGGACTCGGCGACCTTGACGATGTGGTCGGGGATCTCGGGGGCGAGCCGCTCGAAGGTGGAGCGGTCCACCTCCAGGGTCTTCAGGTTGCGCGCGTTGACACCGATGACCTTGGCGCCCGCGTCCACCGCGCGGTCGACCTCCTCCTCGTCGTGCACCTCGACGAGCGGGGTGAGGCCGATGGAGACGGCACGCTCGATCAGCGACTCCAGGGCCGGCTGGTCCAGGGCCGCGACGATCAGCAGCGCGAGGTCGGCGCCGTAGGCGCGGGCCTCCCACAGCTGGTACGAGGTGACGATGAAGTCCTTGCGCAGGACCGGGATGTCCACGCGCGCGCGGACGGCCTCCAGGTCGGCGAGCGAGCCGCCGAAGCGGCGCTGTTCGGTGAGGACGGAGATGACGGCCGCGCCGCCCGCCTCGTAGTCCGCGGCCAGGCCCGCCGGGTCGGCGATCGCGGCCAGCGCGCCCTTGGACGGGCTGGAGCGCTTGACCTCGCAGATCACCTTGACGCCGTCGCCCCGGAGAGCGGCGACCCCGTCCTTCGCGGCGGGAGCCTTGGCCGCGCGCTCCTTGAGCTCGTCGAGGCTGACGCTCGCCTGCCGCTCCGCGAGGTCGGCACGGACTCCGTCGATGATCTCGTCGAGCACACTCACGCGAGCGGCCCCCTTCCGGGCAACCAGTGGAGAACGGTGGTCACTGCGATGGTATCCGGAGGAAGGCGGAGCCCTCGCATCCGGTGGACGGCGGTCCCAATACCTGGACATTCACCCCCCATCAAGGGTGCAGCCAGCCACCGAACGGCGAGTTCCGGACAACCGTGAAGACCAGCACCAACGCGCCCAGCGACCACATGAGCAGGGGGCTGAGGTCGATCCGCAGCGGGCGGCCGCGGGCCGCGTGGACCGTCCAGACGGCCCATACGACGGCGAAGCCCAGATAGGCGCCGACGGCGAGGGCGTTGTCGTGCAGAGCGGTCGCCAGGTCCCCGTGCACGAAGGCGTGCGCGCTGCGCAGACCGCCGCAGCCGGGGCAGTACAGGCCCGTGTAGCGCAGCAGGGGGCAGACCGGATAGTGGCCGGGTTCGTTGGGGTCGACGGCCCCGACGTACGCGAAGGACCCGGCGACCGCGGCGAGGATCCCGGCGGGCACGGCCAGCCGCGCCGCCCTGGCGGCCACCCTCTGACTGTGGGCGTTCACGCCTCGCATTGTGCCCGGCGCGGCGCGCACACGCGCGTGAGGGGCGGCCGGTGTGCGTACCGGCCGCCCCTCACGCGGGATCGTTCGGGGTCGTCGGGGGACTCAGCCCTCGACGCTCGCCGGCTCGGCGGTCGCCTTCGGCGCGACCTCGTGGACGGGGTGCACGTCCTTCGGCTGGCCCAGGCCCGCCGCGCGCATCGCGGCGCCGGCGACACCGCCGAGGGCCACGATCACCATGCCGGCCCAGAAGCCCACCGGCTGGGCCATCACCATGAACGCGCCCGCCACGCAGAAACCGATGAAGGCGATGGTGACACCGGTCCAGGCGGCCGGGGTGTGTCCGTGGCTGCTGCCCGCCATGACTTGCTCCTCGTTGCTGTCCATGTTTCCGTCCGAGCCGGACGCTCGTCGTCCATTGTCCCGTACGCGCGCGCGTACGGGACGCGGGGGTGGCTTCCGGTCGCGTCTGGTTCACCACATCGGAAACCGAGCCGCGTTCTCGTGCCCTGCGGCGGTCACGCCGGGTCGGCACCCGTGGGGTCCTCGCCGCGGTCCAGGGCCTTCCAGATCTCCTCCGGCCGGTCGGGATCGACGGGCCGTGCCACGCGGCGCCGGCGGGGGGTGCCGTCCCGCTCGTAGCGGCCGGACATCGCGGGCCACTCACGGCCGTAGCGCAGGGCGAGCAGGCCGGCGAGGAGGATCAGGACGCCGCCGACGAACGCGACGTAGGGCCAGGCGGTGTGGCTGAAGGAGGCGACGGTGGCCGAGGTGTCGCCGGAGGCCTTCGCGGCCTGCTCGTCGAGCGCGGAGTCGTCGGAGGCGCCGGTCAGGGCCGCGGCGGCGATACCGGCGCCGGAGAGCGCCAGGAGGGCGGAGACCGCGAGGCGGCCGGCCCTGCGGACGGCGAAGACGGCGACGAGCGCGGCGAGGCCCACTATGGCGAGCGCCGCGGGGACGCCCGTGACGTCGCTGCCCTTCGCGGTGAGCGGGAAGGCGCCGCCGGCCACCGTCGCCGTGCCCTGCGACCAGCGCTGACGGGTGGCCAGCAGGGCCACGGCAGCGCCCATGGCGCCGAACAGCAGCGCCAGGCCGAGGCTCAGCCGGCCGAACCGGGCGGAGACGGGGGACACGGAACGGGAGTGCGGTACAGCAGTCACGAGGACCACTATCGCCTGAACCCCGGGCGAACCGTCACCCGGGGCTCACGTGATACACGCCCCATCGGCGCGGGCGGGGTTACCCGGCGAGCCGGTTGGCCGTGTGGACCGCGCGCAGGACCGCCGCGGCCTTGTTGCGGCACTCCTGGTCCTCGGCGGCCGGGTCGGAGTCGGCGACGATGCCCGCGCCCGCCTGGACGTAGGCCGTGCCGTCGCGCAGCAGGGCGGTGCGGATGGCGATGGCGGTGTCGGAGTCGCCCGCGAAGTCCAGGTAGCCCACGCAGCCGCCGTACAGGCCGCGCCGGGACGGCTCCAGTTCGTCGATGATCTGCATGGCGCGGGGCTTGGGGGCGCCGGAGAGGGTGCCCGCGGGGAAGCAGGCGGTGAGGACGTCGAACGCGGTGCGGCCGCGGGCGACCTTGCCGGTGACCGTCGAGACGATGTGCATGACGTGCGAGTACCGCTCGACGGACATGAAGTCGACGACCTCGACCGAGCCGGGCTCGCAGACCCTCCCCAGGTCGTTGCGGCCCAGGTCGACGAGCATGAGGTGCTCGGCGCGCTCCTTGGGGTCGGCGAGCAGTTCGTCGGCGAGGGCCTGGTCCTCCTGCGGGGTGGCGCCGCGGTGCCGGGTGCCGGCGATGGGGTGGACCATGGCCTGCCCGTCCTCGACCTTGACGAGGGCTTCCGGCGAGGAGCCGACGACGTCGAACCCGTCGAAGCGGAACAGGTACATGTAGGGGGAGGGGTTGGTGGCCCTCAGCACCCGGTACACGTCCAGCGCGCTCGCCGTGCACGGCGTTTCGAACCGCTGCGAGGGGACGACCTGGAAGGCCTCGCCGGCGCGGATGCGCTCCTTGATGTCCTCGACGGCCCGCCGGAAGTCGGGGCCGCCCCACAGGGCGGTGTATTCGGGGAGTTCGGAGGGCGGCAGGACGGCGGGCGGCTGGGCGACCGGGCGTGCGAGGTCGGCCTCCATGGCGTCCAGACGGGCCACCGCGTCCGCGTACGACTCGTCCACGCCCGTGTCGAGGTCGTTGTGGTTGATCGCGTTGGCGATCAGCAGGACCGAGCCCTCCCAGTGGTCCATGACGGCGAGGTCGCTGGTGAGCAGCATGGTCAGCTCGGGCAGCTTCAGGTCGTCCCGCTCGCCGGGGCCGATCCGCTCCAGGCGGCGCACGATGTCGTAGCCGAGATAGCCGACCATGCCGCCGGTGAAGGGCGGCAGGCCCTCCTGGTGGGGCGTGTGGAGGGTGTCGATGGTGGCGCGCAGGGCGGCGAGGGGGTCGCCGTCGGTGGGGACGCCGACCGGCGGCGAGCCGAGCCAGTGGGCCTGCCCGTCGCGCGCGGTGAGGGTCGCGGCGGAGCGGACGCCCACGAAGGAGTACCGAGACCATCGAAAAGCTGTACGGCCGTTCTCCGCGGACTCCAGGAGGAAGGTGCCGGGGCGCTCGGCGGCGAGCTTGCGGTAGAGCGCGACCGGGGTGTCGCCGTCTGCGAGGAGCTTGCGGGTGACCGGGATGACACGGCGGTCGGTGGCCAGCTTGCGGAACGTCTCGAGGTCCATGGCGGCAGACCTTACTGATCCGAGGCCGGTGCGCCGGAATCGGCGGTCACGGCGGGCTCGGCGTCCCTGACGGGATCGGTGTCCTCGGTGTCCTTGAGGAGTACGTCGGCGTCGAAGCAGGTGCGCGCCCCGGTGTGGCAGGCGGCGCCGACCTGGTCGACCTTGACCAGCAGGGTGTCCGCGTCGCAGTCGAGGGCGACGGACTTCACCCACTGGAAATGGCCGGAGGTGTCGCCCTTGACCCAGTACTCCCGGCGGCTGCGCGACCAGTAGGTGCAGCGGCCGGTGGTGAGCGTGCGGTGCAGCGCCTCGTCGTCCATCCAGCCGAGCATGAGCACCTCTCCGGTGTCGTACTGCTGGGCGATCGCGGGGAGGAGCCCGTCGGCGCTGCGCTTGAGGCGGGCGGCGACGTCAGGGTTGAGGTTGCTGGGCGGGGGCGTGCTGGTCATGGGAGCCATTGTGCCGCGCGCCACCGACGGTGACGGGACGGTGTCCACTGGGCGGACCCGGTGGGCGGTCGTACGCTGACTGCATGTCGAATTTCGCCAAGCGTGAACGGCTCCTTCTCGCCGACCTCTTGGAAACCGCCGGTCCGGCCGCCCCGACCCTCTGCGACGGGTGGGAGACGCGGGATCTCGCCGCGCACGTGGTGGTGCGCGAGCGCCGCCCCGACGCCGCCGGGGGCATTCTGATCAAGCAGCTGGCCTCCCGTCTCGACAAGGTGATGGCGGAGTTCGCCGCGAAGCCGTACGAGGAGCTGATCCAGCTGATCCGTACGGGTCCGCCCCGGTTCTCGCCGTTCCAGCTGAAGCAGATCGACGAGGCGTCCAACACGATCGAGTTCTACGTCCACGCCGAGGACGTCCGGCGCGCCCAGCCCGACTGGACGCCCCGTGAGCTCGATCCGGTCTTCCAGGACGCCCTGTGGTCCCGTATGGAGCGCACCGCGCGCCTGATGGGCCGCGGTGCCCCCACCGGTCTCGTGCTGCGCCGCGCGGACGGCCGTACGGTGGTCGCCCAGCGCGGCGTCCCGGTCGTGACGGTCACCGGGGAGCCGTCGGAACTGCTGCTGTTCCTCTACGGCCGGCAGAGCGCCGCGAAGGTGGAACTGGACGGCGACAAGGAAGCCATCGAGAAGCTGCACAGCGGAAAGCAGCTCGGGATCTGACCGCGCCCCCGAAAGGCCCCGCCGTGATCAAGGTCGCCATGACCAGCGTGTACGTCGACGACGTCGCGAAGGCCCACGCCTTCTACACCGAGGTGCTGGGCTTCGAGACCCGTCTCCACATGGACCTGGGCGGCGGCACGCTGTTCGTCACGGTCGGCGCGCGGGAGGGGGCCCAGCAGGACCTCCAGCTCCTGCTGGAGCCCGGCCAGGGCCCCATCGCCGAGCCGTACCGCGCGGCCCTGAAGGAGGCGGGGCTGCCCTGCATCGTCTTCTCCGTCGACGACATCGAGTCGGAGTACGACCGGCTGCGCGGCCTGGGCGTCGAGTTCACCCAGGCCCCACGGGAGCAGGGGCCGGTCGTGACGGCGGTACTTGACGACACGGTGGGCAACCTGGTGCAGCTGGCTCAGCCGAAGGGGTGAGACGGGTCAGCGGGGGAGTTCGGCGCGGCGCAGGTCCTTCACGCACAGGACCACCACCCCGCCGAGCCCGCACACCGCCGCACTGACCACGAAGACCGGGCCGGTGCCCCAGGCCCCGATGGCGGCGGCGGAAAGCGGCATGCTGAGCGGAGCGAAGCCCAGACTGACCAGGCTGGAGACGGCCGTCACACGGCCGAGGAAGGCGGGGTCGGCATGGGTCTGCAGCAGGGCTCCGCCCATGGCACCGCTGAGCCCGGCGAGCAGCCCGATCAGCAGGGCCGTCCCGACGGCCGCGGCGACGGTCGGCGCAGAGGCGAGGGCGCCGACTGCGAGCGCCCCCGCCAGGATCGTCCATCCGGCGACCTGTCCGGCGTGCGGAAGCCGTCCCCGTAAGGTCAGCAGCAGCGAGGCGGCGCCCGCGCCGGCACCGAAGCCGGAGAGCACCCAGCCCATGCCGGACGCGCCCCAGCCCCGCTCGTCGGCCAGCAGGGTCAGGCCCACGTTGAGCGGTCCGACGAAGCCGAGGTCGCCGAGGGCGATGGCCAGCAGCAGCGGGGCGAGCACGCGGTGCCGGCAGATGTACCGCAGCCCGGCCAGCAGATCGCGCCAAGCAGTGGTGGTGCGGACGGCGCCCGTGTCGTCCCGGGGCAGCTCCCGGACCCGTACCGAGATCAGCAAGGGCAGCGACACGGCGATCAGCAGCCCGGCGAGCCCGAACGCGGCCGCCGCACCGCCGACCGCCACGCCGAGACCGCCGAGCGGAGCACCGACAACGATGGCGAACCGGTACGCGAGGCCTCGCATGCCCTGTACCCGGGCGAGCTGGCCCTTTCCGGTGATACGCGCGGGCAGCGCACCGACGGCGGGCACGAACACGGCGTCCACGGCGCCGAAGACCAGGGCGAGCACGGCCAGCGGCCACAGCCCCGGCCCGGTGAGGAACAGCAGTCCGGCCACCGCGAGGACGGCCGCGCAGCGCACGGCGTCGCTGCCGATGACGACCCGGCGCGGACCTAACCGGTCCGCGACCACTCCCCCGCCCAGCATCAGCACCGCGCGCGGCAGCGCGCTGACCGACATCACCATTGCGGCCTGCGCAGGGGACCCGGCCTGTACGGAGGCCCAGGACAGGGCGATGTAGTAGACGCCGTCGCCGGCCATCGACGACGCGTACGCGCCGACCCAGCGAAGGACGTTGGCGTCCCGGTGGGCGGGCCGGTCGGTGCCGACGGCCGGGTCTACGAGTGCGACGGGCACGAGGGGTGTCCTCTCAGACGCGGAAAGGGAATCCGTACACGTGCAGCGCGACGTTCTCGCGCCCCTGGGTGTCGCCGGCCGCCACGGCGGCGCGCCCCTGTTCGTCGTACTTCTTCAAGAGGTCGTGCAGCTCCCTCGACAGTTCGGACAGCTCGGCGGGGGTCAGACGCGACAGGTACTCGGAGTCGAAGGAGGCGCTGTTCCACTCGGCCCCCCAGTGGGCCCGCTCGTCGAGGTGGCGGTGGTACAGCTCGCTGCGCTGCGCGTAGAAGAGCCTGGACGCCGAGGTGTGCGCGGCCACCTTCTCCGGCGCGTCCTGGAAGTCCTCGTCGTGGATGCTGACGCCGTCCGACGCGGGTCGCCACCATCGCTCGCGCCCGTCCTCGCTCTGCGGCTCGGCCTCTTCGATCAGCCCGTGTTCGGCGAGCTTGCGCAGGTGGTAGCTCACCAGTGAGACGGCCTCGTCGACCAGTTCGGCGAGCCGTGAGGCGGTGGCCACGCGTTCGAGGTACAGGGCCCGGTACAGCTTCATGCGCAACGGATGGGCGAGCGCCTTCAGCGTGCCCATGTCGGTGATCCTGCGGTTCTCCTTGCTCACCATGACGCCACCGTAGATACAAAAGAAAAGTTGCGCAATCTATTTTGCGCAACTTCCCTTTCGCATCTGGACACAGCTGAGCCCCGGCCACCAGGTGACCGGGGCTCACCTCACCGCTTCAGAAGGTCACCGCACGGGATGTCCCGCCTCGCGCAGCGCCTGCTTCACTTCCCCGATCCGCAGATCCCCGAAGTGGAACACCGACGCCGCCAGCACCGCGTCCGCGCCCGCCTCGACGGCCGGCGGGAAGTCGGCGAGTTTGCCCGCGCCGCCGGAGGCGATCACGGGAACCGTCACGTGCGCGCGGACGGCGGCGATCATCTCCAGGTCGTAGCCGTCCTTCGTGCCGTCCGCGTCCATGGAGTTCAGCAGGATCTCCCCGGCGCCCAGCTCGGCCGCCCGGTGCGCCCACTCGACGGCGTCGATGCCGGTGCCGCGCCGGCCGCCGTGCGTCGTCACCTCGAAGCTCCCGGAAGGCGTCCGCCGCGCGTCGACCGACAGCACCAGCACCTGGCTGCCGAACCGCTCGGCGATCTCCCGGATCAGCTCCGGACGCGCGATGGCCGCCGTGTTGACGCCCACCTTGTCGGCGCCCGCCCGCAGCAGCTTGTCCACGTCCTCGGGGGTGCGTACCCCGCCGCCGACGGTCAGCGGGATGAAGACCTGCTCGGCGGTGCGGCGCACCACGTCGTAGGTGGTCTCGCGGTTCCCCGACGAGGCGGTGATGTCCAGGAATGTCAGTTCGTCGGCGCCCTCGGCGTCGTACACCTTGGCCATCTCGACGGGGTCGCCCGCGTCACGCAGGTTCTGGAAGTTCACGCCCTTGACGACCCGGCCGTTGTCCACGTCCAGGCAGGGGATGACTCGTACGGCAAGGGTCATGCTGCGCCTTCCCCTCGGAACGCCTCCACCTCGACCTCGACGACCAGACTCGGGTCCACGAAGCCGGAGACAATGATCATGGATGCGGCGGGCCGGACGGAGTCGAACAGCTCCTTGTGAGCGCGTCCGACGTCGTCCACGTCCCGGGCATGGGTGATGTACATGCGCGTGCGCACGACGTCGTCCCGCCCCAGACCCAGCTGCCCCAGCGCGGCGAGGGCGACGTTGAAGGCGTTGATGGTCTGCTCGTACGGGCCGCCTCCGGCGATCTGGCCGTCCACTATCGACGTGCAGCCGGCCACCAGCACCAGGCCGTTCGGCAGTTCCACCGCGCGGGAGTAGCCGAAGTTCTCCTCCCAGGGTGCGCCGGTCGTGACGCGCCGTACGTCGCTCACTTGGCCACCGCCTCCAGTGCCTCTTCCAGGGTGAACGCCTTCGCGTACAGCGCCTTCCCGACGATGGAGCCCTCGACACCGAGGGGCACCAGCTCGGCGATGGCCCGCAGGTCGTCCAGGGAGGACACGCCGCCGGAGGCCACGACCGGGCGGTCGGTCGCCGCGCACACGTTCCTCAGCAGCTCGAGGTTGGGGCCCTGGAGGGTGCCGTCCTTGGCGATGTCGGTGACGACGTACCGCGCGCAGCCCTCGCCGTCGAGCCGCTCCAGCGTCTCGTAGAGGTCGCCGCCGTCCCGCGTCCAGCCGCGCCCGCGCAGGGTCGTGCCCTTGACGTCGAGGCCGACGGCGATCTTGTCGCCGTGCTCGGCGATGACCTTGGCGACCCACTCGGGGGTCTCGAGGGCGGCGGTGCCGAGGTTCACCCGGGTGCAGCCGGTGGCCAGCGCCGCGGCGAGGGTCTCGTCGTCGCGGATGCCGCCGGACAGCTCCACCTTGATGTCCATCGCCTCGGTGACCTCGCGCACCAGGGCCCGGTTGTCGCCGGTCCCGAACGCCGCGTCCAGGTCGACCAGATGCAGCCACTCGGCGCCCGCCCGCTGCCAGGCGAGGGCGGCCTCGAGCGGGGAGCCGTACGAGGTCTCCGTGCCGGACTCGCCGTGCACGAGTCGGACGGCCTGGCCCGCGCGGACGTCGACGGCGGGGAGCAGTTCGAGCTTGGCCATGGTCTACAGGGTTCCGATCCAGTTGGTGAGCAGCTGCGCTCCGGCGTCGCCGGACTTCTCGGGGTGGAACTGCGTGGCCCACAGGGCGCCGTTCTCCACGGCGGCCACGAAGGGCTTGCCGTGCGTCGACCAGGTCACCCTGGGCGCGCGCATCGCCTGGTTGTGCGTCTCCAGGGACCACTCGTGGACGGCGTAGGAGTGCACGAAGTAGAAGCGGGCGTCCGCGTCCAGGCCCGCGAAGAGCTGGGAGCCGGCGGGGGCGTCGACGGTGTTCCAGCCCATGTGGGGCACGATCTCCGCCTGGAGCGGCTCCACCGCGCCGGGCCACTCGTCCAGCCCCTCGGTCTCGACGCCGTGCTCGATGCCGCGCGCGAACAGGATCTGCATGCCGACGCAGATGCCCATCACCGGGCGGCCGCCGGACAGCCGGCGGTCGATGATCCAGTCGCCGCGCGCCTCGCGCAGACCCTTCATACAGGCGGCGAAGGCTCCGACGCCCGGCACCAGCAGCCCGTCGGCGTTCATCGCCCGGTCGAAGTCACGTGTGATCTCGACCTCGGCCCCGGTGCGCGCGAGGGCCCGTTCGGCGGAGCGGACGTTGCCGAAGCCGTAGTCGAAGACGACGACCTTCTTCGTGTTGCCGGAAGAGCTGCTCAACTCCACACCCCCAGACGCATCACACCGGCGACGAGACACATCCCCGCGCCTATCGAGAGCAGCACGATCAGGCTGCGCGGCATCTGCTGCTTGACGAACGAGTAGATGCCCCCGACCAGGAACAGGCCGACGACGATCAGGATGGTGGACAGGCTGTTCATGGGGTTACAGCGCGCCCTTCGTCGAGGGGAGGATGCCGGCCGCGCGCGGGTCGCGCTCGGAGGCGTAGCGCAGGGCCCGGGCCAGCGCCTTGAACTGGCACTCCACGATGTGGTGCGCGTTGCGCCCGTAGGGCACGTGCACGTGCAGCGCGATCTGTGCCTGGGCGACGAAGGACTCCAGGATGTGCCGGGTCATCGTGGTGTCGTACTCGCCGATCATCGGCGCCATGTTCTCGGGCTCGGTGTGCACGAGGTAGGGGCGGCCGGAGAGGTCGACGGTGACCTGGGCGAGGGACTCGTCGAGCGGGACCGTGCAGTTGCCGAAGCGGTAGATCCCCACCTTGTCGCCGAGGGCCTGCTTGAAGGCGGCGCCGAGCGCGAGCGCGGTGTCCTCGATCGTGTGGTGCGAGTCGATGTGCAGGTCGCCGTCGGTCTTCACGGTCAGGTCGAACAGACCGTGCCGGCCGAGCTGGTCGAGCATGTGGTCGTAGAAGCCGACGCCGGTCGACACATCGACCTTGCCGGTGCCGTCGAGGTTGATCTCGACGAGGACCGAGGTCTCCTTCGTCGTCCGCTCCACGCGTCCTACGCGGCTCATACGTCCTTCTCCTTCTTGACTTCACGGACCGCGTCGAGGAACGCGTCGTTCTCTTCGGGCGTGCCGGCGGTGACCCGCAGCCAGCCGGGCACTCCGTTGTCCCGGACCAGCACCCCCCGGTCGAGGATCCGCTGCCAGACCTCGTGGGCGTCGGCGAACCGGCCGAACTGCACGAAGTTGGCGTCGGACGCCGTGACCTCGTAGCCGATCGCGCGCAGTTCGCCCACCAGCCGGTCCCGCTCCGACTTCAGCTGCTCGACGTACTTCAGCAGCGTCTCGGTGTGCTCCAGGGCGGCCAGCGCGGTCGCCTGGGTGACGGCCGACAGGTGGTAGGGCAGCCGCACCAGCTGTACGGCGTCCACGACGGCAGGGTGCGCGGCGAGGTAGCCGAGGCGCAGCCCGGCCGCGCCGAACGCCTTCGACATGGTCCGGGAGACGACGAGATTCGGCCGTCCTTCGAGCAGCGGCAGCAGCGAGTCGCCGTGGCTGAACTCGATGTACGCCTCGTCGACCACGACCATCGACGGCCCCGCCGCCTGCGCCGCCTCGTACAGCGCGAGGACCGTCTCCGCGGGGACCGCGGTACCGGTGGGGTTGTTGGGGGTGGTGATGAAGACGACGTCCGGGCGGTGCTCGGCGAGCGCCTTCTCGGCCGCGGCGAGGTCGATGGTGAAGTCCTCGTTGCGGGGGCCGGAGATCCAGCCGGTGCCCGTGCCGCGCGCGATGAGGCCGTGCATCGAGTACGACGGCTCGAAGCCGATCGCGGTACGGCCGGGCCCGCCGAAGGTCTGCAGCAGCTGCTGGATGACCTCGTTGGAGCCGTTGGCGGCCCAGACGTTCGCCAGGCCGACCTGGTGGCCGGAGGTGTCCGTCAGGTACTCCGCGAGCCGGGTGCGCAGTTCGACCGCGTCCCGGTCCGGGTACCGGTTGAGGTCCCGGGCGGCCTCGCGCACCCGCTCCGTGATCCGTTCGACCAGCGGCTCGGGCAGCGGGTACGGGTTCTCGTTGGTGTTCAGCCGTACGGGGACGTCCAACTGGGGCGCGCCGTAGGGGGACTTGCCACGCAGCTCGTCCCGTACGGGAAGATCGTCGATTCCGAAGCTCACTTGCTCGCCGGTACCTTCCAGTCGAACCGCGCCTTGATCGCCGCGCCGTGCGCGGGCAGGTCCTCCGCCTCCGCCAGCGTCACCACGTGGTGCGCGACCTCGGCCAGCGCGTCCTTCGTGTAGTCGACGATGTGGATGCCCCGGAGGAAGGACTGCACGGACAGCCCGGAGGAGTGGCAGGCGCAGCCGCCGGTGGGCAGCACGTGGTTGGAGCCGGCCGCGTAGTCGCCGAGCGAGACCGGCGCCCAGGGTCCGACGAAGACCGCGCCGGCGTTCCTGACCCGGTCGGCCACGGCGGCGGCGTCGGCCGTCTGGATCTCCAGGTGTTCGGCGCCGTAGGCGTCGACGACCCGCAGCCCCTCGTCGATGCCGTCGACGAGCACGATCGCCGACTGCCTGCCCTTGAGGGCCGGGACGATCCGGTCGTCGATGTGCCTGGTCGCCGCGATCTGCGGCTCCAGCTCCTTCTCGACCGCGTCCGCGAGCTCCACCGAGTCCGTGACGAGCACGGCGGCGGCCAGCGGGTCGTGCTCGGCCTGGCTGATCAGGTCGGAGGCGACGTGCACCGGATCGGCCGTCCCGTCGGCGAGGACCGCGATCTCGGTCGGGCCGGCCTCGGCGTCGATGCCGATCTTTCCGGTGAAGTAGCGCTTGGCGGCGGCGACCCAGATGTTGCCGGGGCCGGTGACCATGTTGACGGGGGCGCACGACTCGGTGCCGTACGCGAACATCGCGACGGCGGTCGCGCCGCCGGCCGCGTACACCTCGTCGATGCCGAGCAGGGCGCAGGCGGCGAGGATCGTCGGGTGCGGCAGACCGTCGAAGTCGGCCTGCGCGGGCGAGGCGAGCGCGATGGACTCGACGCCGGCCTCCTGCGCGGGCACGACGTTCATGACCACGGACGACGGATAGACGGACCGCCCGCCGGGCGCGTACAGCCCGACCCGCTCGACCGGTACCCATTTCTCGGTCACCGAGCCGCCGGGCACGACCTGGGTCGTGTGCGTCGTGCGGCGCTGCTCGCGGTGGACGAGACGGGCGCGGCGGACGGACTCCTCCAGGGCCGCGCGCACCGCCGGATCGAGGCGCTCCAGCGCGTCGGAGATCGCCCGGGCGGGGACCCGTACGGATTCCAGCCGCACCCCGTCGAACCTCTCGGCGAAGTCGATCAGCGCCGCGTCGCCCCGATGATGCACGGCCTCGCAGATCGGACGCACCTTCTCCAGGGCGGCCGAGACGTCGAAGTCGGCTCGGGGCAGCAGGTCACGCAGGGCCGGGCCCTCGGGAAGGGCGTCGCCGCGCAGATCGATTCGAGAGATCACAGACCAATTCTCTCAGACCGGCATTCGGCACCGTCCGCGCGTATCAGTGGCTGATACGGAACGTGGCCGGAACCCGGAAGATCACCCTCGCGTCTGGCGTTCGGGGGGTGTTCAGCGGGCAGAACGGCCGTGCGAAGCCGCGTGAGTGACGGAGGGGGACAGGGGTGACCGACGGGGCCGGCGACCTGCCGGACGATCTGACCGCCGCCGAGGCCGGTATGTGGCAGGCCTTCCGCAACGGCACCGTGTACGACCTGAGCGGCGGGGACCCGCTCGTCGACGATCCGCACGGCGGGCACCCGTGGGGCGGGGAACGCACCGTGCGCGCCCGCATCGTCGCCTGGCTGCTGCTGGACGGGCCGCCCGCGCTGGCCGGCCGGGTGTCCTCCCTCAAGCTGGCCGGTGTGCGGATCAGCGGCACCCTGGACCTCGCGGGCGGCACCGTGGTGCCGTACGTCGAGCTGAAGCGCTGCCGGTTCGAGCGGGAGGTGCTGCTGCCGGAGGCGCACTTCACGACCGTGCGGATGGTGGACTGCTCGGTGCCGCGCCTGGAGGCGGCGAGGCTGCACACCGAGGGCGATCTGCACCTCCCCCGCTGCCGCTTCCACCACGGCGTCCGCCTCGCCGACGCCCAGATCGGCACGGACCTGCTGCTCAACCAGGCCGTCGTCGACCGCGACCGCACCGGCCGCTCGATCGCCGCCGACGGCCTGACGGTCGGCCAGGACCTCCAGGCCGAGCTGCTGGAGTCGCACGGCGAGCTGAGCCTGCGCAGCGCCAAGATCGGCGTGTCGCTGAGTCTGCGCGGGGCCCGGCTGGCCAACCCGTACGGCCGGCTCGCGCTGAACGCCCCGCAGCTGACCGTGGGGCGCACCCTGTACCTGACGCCGGCCGGCCTCGGCGGGCAGGCGCTCAGCGGGGCCACACCCGCGCGCGGGACGCGTGTCCGGCGGTTCGAGTGCCGGGGCGGGGTGCGACTGGACGACGGACGGTTCGGCGACGCCGTGGACCTGGAGCGGGCCCGTTTCCTGTGCACCGAGGAGCAGGAGCTGTCGCTGCGCCGGGTGCAGACGCCCGAGCTGCGCTTCCTCGGGGAGCGGCCGGGGCGCGGCAAGGTGGTGCTGTCCGGTGCCCGCGTGATCAACCTGGTGGACCGGGCGAGCGCCTGGCCGGGCCCCGGCAATCTGCACATGGGCGGCTTCGTGTACGAGAACCTGGTGCCGCAGGGTCCGTTCCCGCTGGCCGAGCGGCTGGAGTGGGTGGCCGCGGCGACCGCGGAGTACGCCCCGGAGCCGTACGAGCGGCTGGCGAGCGTGCTGCGGGCCGGCGGGGAGGACGAGGACGCCCGGGAGGTGCTGCTGGCCAAACAGCGCCGCCGCCGGGAGACCCTGCCGCCCGCGGCGAAACTCGTGGGGTACGCCCAGGACTGGACGGTCGCCTACGGCTACCGTCCGGGCCGGGCCGCGGTGTGGATGGCGGTCCTGTGGGCGGCGGGCTCCCTGGCCTTCGCGCACGCCCCGCATCCTCCCGTGAGCCGTGACGGGCACCCGCCCTGGAACCCGGCCCTGTTCGCGCTCGACCTGCTGCTGCCGGTGATCGACCTGGGCCAGGTCGGTCAGTGGCGCCTCAGCGGCGGCTGGCAGTGGCTGGCGACGGCCCTGATCCTGCTGGGCTGGGTCCTGGCGACGACGGTGGCGGCGGGGGCGACGAGACTGCTGCGGCGGGGGTGAAGCCGTGGGGCTGTTGTGGCGGGAGGTGATTCCGTGGGCTGCTGTGGCGGTGTGAGACTCTTGGGCCGCACCCCTCACCCACAGTCGCCCGACAGTCACCTTTTACCGGTCCTTGACCCGGCCCCGTACAACTTTCCGCAGGTTGGGCGAACCCTCTGGCGCATCCCGACCTGCGCCTTTTCAATGGGCGGCACCATGGCTCTGCTGCCCCCCTTCATCCGTGCCTCCCGGTTCTCCCGGACGGCACGGACCGCCGCCCCCCACCCCGGCGCCGGGCTCCCCGCCGACGACGAGGTGCTTCTCGACGTCCCCGACGACCGGCTCGGCCCCGCGCTGGTCGCGGCCGGCAAAGGCGCCTACGAGGCTGCCGCCGAGCTGCTGTCCCGCACCCGTGAGCGGGCCGAGTGGGAGTACCGCGACCGGTACGTGACCCGGCTCGCCTCCTTCGCCCGCTCCCGCTCCGAGTGGTTCGACGACTGGCGGGCCGCCGCCCCCCGCGACCCCGACGTGCTCCTGCTCTCCGCCCAGCTCGCGGTGGAGCGCGCCTGGGGGTCACCGGCCCGTGCCGAGCTGCTGCGCGAGGTGAGCCCGCTGATCACGGCGGCCGCGCAGAGCGACCACCGCGACCCGGTCCCGTGGCGGATCGCGCTGGATCACGCGCGCGGGACCCGGGCCGGCCACAAGTACTTCGGCGAACTCTGGGCGGCCGCGGTCCGCCGCGCCCCGCACCACTACGGCTGCCACGTCGCCGCCAAGCGCTACCTCGCCGAGTCCTGGCACGGCTCCCACCGCGAGTGCTTCGACTTCGCCGACCGCGCCGCCCAGGACGCCCCGGCGGGCTCACTGGTCCAGGCGCTGCCGGTACGGGCGGCGTTCGCCTACCTGACCGACGGCTGCGGCCCCGAGGTACCGCGGCAGCGGCTGGAGGACGCCGCCGACCGCGCGATCTCCCTCTCCGCCCGGTTCCCGTCCCTCGACCCCTGGCCGGCGGAGATCCGCAACCTGCTGGCGTACGTCCTCGTCCGCCTCGACCGCCGCGAGGACGCCCTCGTCCAGTTGCGCCTGATCGGCCCGTTCGCCACCTCGTTCCCGTGGGGCCGCCTCTCCGACGACCCGCTCGGCCACTTCCTCGCGGTCCGCGAGAGCGTGTACCTGGGAGAGCCCGTGCGACGGCCCCGGCATCCACAGAACGGTCACGACGACCGAGCGCACCCGGACGACCACTAGGCTTCTGCGCCGTGACCACCGTCCGTCTGCCGCTCTTCCCCCTGAACTCGGTGTTGTTCCCGGGTCTGGTGCTTCCGTTGAACGTCTTCGAGGAGCGCTATCGCGCCATGATGCGCGATCTGCTCAAGACGCCCGAGGACGAACCGCGCCGGTTCGCCGTCGTCGCCATCCGCGACGGCCACGAGGTCGCGCCCAGCGCTCCCGGGCTGCCCGACCGGACGGCGCTGCCCGAACGGGGTCCGACGGCCGGCTTCGGCGAGGAGCCGCTGAAGGCGTTCCACGGCACCGGCTGCATCGCCGACGCGGCGACGATCCGCGAACGCCCCGACGGCACCTTCGAGGTGCTGGCGACGGGCACGACCCGGGTCCGCCTGCTCTCGGTGGACGCGTCGGGCCCCTTCCTGACCGCGGAGCTGGAGGAACTCCCCGAACAGCCCGGCGACGAGGCGGGCGCGCTCGCCGAGGGCGTCCTGCGGGCCTTCCGCCAGTACCAGAAGCGACTGGCGGGCGCCCGCGAACGCTCCCTGAGCACCGGCGCGGACCTCCCGGACGACCCGTCCGTCGTCTCGTACCTGGTGGCGGCGGCGTTGATGCTGGACACGCCGACGAAGCAGCGTCTCCTGCAGGCCCCCGACACGGCCTCCCGCCTGCGCGACGAACTGAAACTGCTGCGCACGGAGACGGCGATCATCCGTAGCCTGCCCTCACTGCCCGCGGCGGACCTGACCCGCGCCCCGACGAGTCTCAACTGAAGGCGCTCATGCCCAAGAAGCCGAAGAAGTCCCAGCAGCCCGGCGGCACCCCCGCCACGGTCGCCCTCACCGCCGCGGGCGTGGACTTCACGGTCCACGCCTACGACCACGACCCGAGCCACCCGTCCTACGGCGAGGAGGCGGCCGAGGCGATGGGCGTCTCCCCCGACCGCGTCTTCAAGACCCTGGTGGCGGACGTCGACGGGGCCCTCACGGTCGCGGTGGTCCCGGTGGCCGGCTCCCTGGACCTGAAGGCCCTGGCCTCGGCGGTGGGCGGCAAGCGGGCCGCGATGGCCGACCCCACCCTGGCCGAACGCACCACGGGCTATGTCCGCGGCGGCATCTCCCCGCTGGGCCAGCGCAAGAGGCTCCCCACGGTCCTGGACGACTCGGCGACCGCCCACCCCACGATCTGCGTCTCGGCGGGCCGCCGCGGCCTGGAGGTGGAACTCGCCCCGAAGGACCTGGCCACCCTGACCGGCGCGGTACTGGCACCGATCGGCCGCGGTTGACCGCCCGGGGGGCGGCAGCCCCCCGACGGGTCTACGCCACCGGCGCCCCGTACGGATCCTTCGGCGCCGGCGCCGCCGGTTCCTCTTCAGGGTCCCGCGGTCCGAACAGCGCCATCAGCCCCAGATGGACCAGCAGCGCGGCGAACGACCACGCCAGCAACGCCCCCTTCGCGCCCAGCTTGAGCGGCGCCGAGAACGTCACGCCCTTGCCCGCGGCCTTGGCGTGCGCCAGCACGTCGGAGCCCGGCCCCAGCCACACCCCGAGCCGCCACGCCGCCACCGACGCCAGCAGCCCCCCGACGCCGAGCGCCACCACCAGCGGCACACCCCCGCGCCGCCGCCACAGGAACACCGCCGCGCCGCTCAGGGCCCCGAACGCCAGCGCGAGCAGCGTGAACGTCCCGTCCACCCCGATCGCCTGCTCGCCCTCGCTGTCCTTGAGATAGACGACCCAGCCGCCGTTCACCACGTCCCCGACCAGCGGCACCGAGGGCGCCAGCCACTTCCACAACAGCCCGAGCAGCACCCCGGCCACCGCGACCGCCACGGTGACCACGGCGGCTTCCCGCAGTTCGGTCTTCATCCCGGGCCCGTCCTGTCCGTACGCGGGTTCTCCGTACCCCGACTCCCCGGACCCGGCGGCCCGGGGCCCGCCCGGCGGCGGCCAGGCTTCCTGCGAAGACGGTTCGTGCGGCGGCGGAGGCGGAGTCAACGGTGCGGTCACCCTGACATCGTGCCAGGCCCGCCTGTGCGGCGCGTCACCGGACGGCGGCCCGACGGTACGCCCAGGTGGCGACGGCCAGTGAGACGACGCCCACCCCGGCGCACACCGCGAGGTCACCGAGGACGTACGCCCAGTCCGGGTCCGGCCCGAAGGTGCGCGCGAACGCCTCGACGCCGTACGTCGACGGCACCAGGTCCCGGGCGAACCGCACCGCCTCCGGCATCCGGTCCGGCGGCAGCACCCCCAGCAGCAGCGCCGCCGACATCCCGAGCTGCCCCAGCACGGTGGCCAGCTCCGGCCGCGACGCGAGCAGCCCGAAGGCCGCCCCCAGCCCGGACAGCGCGGCGCCCGCCAGCGGAATGACGGCCGCGAGCACCCACAGATGCGTCAGCGGCAGCCCGAACAGCACACAGCCGAACACCGCCGTCACCAGGGTCCCCGGCACGGTGAACGAGGCATAAGCCCCCGCCGCGCCCAGCACCACCGCGGCGGGCGGCACGGGCAGCGTGGCGTAGTGGTCGAGACCCCCGCTGGCCCGCAACTGCCCGAAGTACTGCGCGAGCAGGTTGAGCGCCACGAACGCGACGACCAGCACCGCCGACCCGGCGACCACCGACTCCGCCTCGCGCCCCCCGTCCACGACACCCCGCATCATGATCAGGATGCCGACCGACTGGAAGGTCGCCACGAACAGCAGCGGGATCCGCGCCACGCGCGCGCGGGACAGCTGCGCCCGGTACACGGCCACGAGCGACGGCCACAGCCGCGCGCGCGGCGCCAGCTCGGCGGCCGCGCGGACCGGCTGTGCGACGGCCCGGGCGCCGCCCGGCAGAACCTCGGCGGGTACGACACTCACGTGGCGCTGCTCCTCTTCCCTACGGCTCTCACACCGTCCCATACGGACCATACGCACCGGACGGCCCCCTCGCTCATGCCCGCACCAGCCCCTGCCGGGCGGCCCCGCCCAGTGCCAGGTAGACGTCCTCCAGGCTCGGCGTGGCCAGGGTGAAGTCGTCCAGCGCGGCGAAGGCGGCCCCGCCGGTGACGGTGGCGACGATCGCGCGGGCCTCCTCGGGGCCCAGCCGCAGGGTCCAGCGGCGCCCGGACTCCTCGGCCCGCTCCCGCAGCGCGGCGACCTCGGGCACGTCCAGCGGCGCCCGCTCCCGCCACACCAGCTCGACCCGTACCTCGCCGGCGACCTGCTCCTTGAGCCCGGCGGGCGTGTCGCAGGCGATGACCCGGCCCCTGTCGAGGACGGCCACCCGGTCGAGCACGGTCTCCGCCTCGATGACGTTGTGGGTGACCAGCAGGACGGTGGTGCCCCGCTCGGCGCGCCGCCGGTCGACGGCACCCCACACGGCCCGCCGCGCCACCGGATCCATCCCGGTGGTCGGCTCGTCCAGCACCAGCAGCGGCCGCTCCCCCACCAGCGCGGTCGCGAAGCACGCCAGCCGACGCTGTCCGCCGGACAGCTTGCGCAGCGGCCGCCCGGCGATCGGGGTGAGTCCGAGCTCCTCCAGGACGGCGTCCCGTTCCGCACGGGCCCGCCGTACGTCGAGGCCGCGCAGCCGGCCGGTCGTCTCGGCGGCCAGCGACACGGTCAGCTCGTCGAGGGCGGTGGACTCCTGCCCGAGGTAGGCGAGAATCCGCGCGGCCCGCTCGGGGTGGCGCACGATGTCGTGTCCGAGGATCTCCACGCTGCCGGTGTCGGGCCGCATCAGCCCGGTCAACTGGCGTACGAGAGTGGACTTGCCGGCGCCGTTCGGCCCGAGCAGCCCGAAGATCTCACCGCGCCGGATGTCGAGGTGGACGTCGTCGGTGGCCCGCACCTCGGGGGCCGCCGGGGTACCGCGCCGGCCACGTACCGCCGGGTAGGTCTTGGTCAGTCCGCGCACGGCACACACGACCTCGTCCCCGTGCCCGATGGCCGATTCCGCGCGCGTACTCACAAGGCACGAGGGTACGGGGTCCAGGAGCCCCGCCCGCCGTCGGGGGCGCCCCGTACGCCCGGTTCAGTCCCCGGCGGGCGCGTGCTCGGCAGCCGTCCGTACGTCGATCTCGCGCCAGAAACCCGCCCGGATGGCGTACCGGTCGTGCTCGTCGATCTGGTCGTCCTTGTGTGCGAGGAGCCCGAAGCGGGCCGCGTACCTGAGCAGCTCGCCGTCGATGCGGTGCGGGATGCGCGGATACATGCCGGACAGCTTCTGCAGACGGCTCTGGTCGCCGAGGCGCTCCATCCAGCGGCGGGCGAAGACCTGCCCCACCTCGTAGGGGTCGCCGCCGACGGTGGTGATGTCCTCCTCGCGGTCCGCCCACCGCTGCTCCGCCGTGGTCAGCTGGGCCAGCGTCGGCATCGCGGCGACCTCGGGCGGCTCGGCGACGGCGCCGGGCCGGTCGACCCAGCCCTTGTCGGAGGACCAGCGCAGGGTCGCGGTGGCGGGGTGCTGCACGGGGTTGGCGCCGGGTGCGCGCAGGGCGGCCAGATCCTTGGGGGTGGGAACGCCGCCCTTGGACGCGGAGGCCCGCTCCTGGCCGCCGCCGCGGTCGGCGGCCGCGGAGGTGTGCTCGGACTCCTCGGGGCGCTCGGAGGCGGGGGCGAGCCCCGCGTCGGGCAGCGGCGCGGAGAGGATCGCGGCGATCTCGGGCCGCGGCACGGGTGGCGGAGCGCACACCCCGCCGAGTTCCTTCGCGCGGACGGCCTTGGTGATCCACGTACGGTCCAGGACCCGCCGTTCGTCGGCCTCGGCGACCAGGTCCTCGGACTGGTTGTAGTCGCCGTCGGCGGCCTGGACGGCCCACAGGTGGACGGCGACGCCGTGCTCCTTGGCGGCCATCATGCCCGGCAGCAGATCGCCGTCACCGGTGACGAGGACGACGTCGGAGCAGGCGCGGTTGCGGGCCAGTTCGGTCAGCTCGGCGTGCATGGCGGCGTCGACGCCCTTCTGGGCCCACCGTCCGTCGCTGCGGGTCAGGGCGCCGAGGCGGACGGTGACCCGGGGCATCACGCGCAGCCTGCGGTGTTCGGGCTGGGGGACGCGGTCGGGGGCGCCGTCGAACCAGTAGATGCGCAGCAGCGGCCGCTCGGTGTCGGACTCGGCCTGTTCGCGCAGACCCTGGACGAGAGCGGAGTGGTCGACGGTGATCCGGGACCGCGAGGGCTCTCCGGCGAGGAGGCTCGCCGCGGCACCCAGCAGATACCCGGCGTCCACCAGGACGATGCAGCGGTCCACACGACTCACCCTCTTCCCAGGAGGTTTGCTTCGGGCTGTTCCTTCGAGTCTGCCCGACAGCGCGGGGGTTAACGGCCGGAACTCGATCTTCGGCGTGGCGTTTCGGTCCGATGCGCTCCGAGAACTCCTGTCACAGACGGTAATTATCCGAAATGCGCCTTAAGTCAGCCTATGTGAATCTGGTCCCGGCCCTGGTCCCTACATCCCCCGCAGGAGGCAGATCCCCATGGCCAAGAACAAGAAGCAGGACCGTAAACAGCCGCAGTCCGAGCGTGGTCAGCAGCAGGCCCAGCACTCCTCGATGCAGGAACAGGCCGAGCAGCGCATCTCCCAGGTGACGCCCGCGGACGTGGCGCGCAAGGGCCGGCAGAAGCGATTCGGCCACAACTGACATCCGGGTGACGGGCTGTTGCAGCCCGGGCACACCGAGGGGCGCATCCGGTTCCGGATGCGCCCCTCATGCTCGCGCCGGTCTCAGCCCGCCAGACAGGACGGCCCGAGCAGCACCTTCAGGTCGCCGAACAGCGCCGGATCGGGCTTGACCCGGTGCCGGTCCAGACGCAGGACGGTCGTCTTGGTCGGCCCCTGGAGCTTGATCCGGACCTCGCTGTCACCCTTGTGATGGGTGAGGATCTCGTTGAGCCTGCTGACCATCGGCGGAGTGACCCTGGTGGCCGGGATGGTGAGGATCACCGGGGCGTTGGTGCCCGCGTTGGACAGGTCCGGGACCGCCAGCTCCATCGCGACGAGCCGCGGCACGTCCTCGCGCTTGTCGAGGCGGCCCTTGACGAAGACGACGGCGTCCTCGACCAGTTGGGTCGACACGAGCTGGTAGGTCGCCGGGAAGAACATGCACTCGATGGAGCCCGCGAGGTCCTCCACGGTGGCGATCGCCCAGGCGTTGCCCTGCTTGGTCATCTTGCGCTGCAGACCCGAGATGATGCCGCCGATGGTGACCACCGCGCCGTCCGCGTGCTCACCCCCGGTGAGCTGGGCGATGCCCGCGTCGGCCTTGTCGGACAGCACGTGCTCCAGACCGAACAGCGGATGGTCGGAGACATACAGACCGAGCATCTCCCGCTCCTGGGCGAGCAGATAGGTCTTGTCCCACTCGTCGGTGGTGAACTCGACGTCGAGGCCGAAACCGGGCTCGCTGGTCTCCTCCTCGCCCATCCCGCCGAAGAGGTCGAACTGGCCCTCGGCCTCCTTGCGCTTGACCGCCACCACATTGTCGATCATCGGCTCGAACTGTGCGGTGAGGCCCTTGCGGGTGTGCCCGAGGGTGTCGAACGCGCCCGCCTTGATCAGCGATTCCGTGGTGCGCTTGTTGCAGGCCACCGCCTCGACCTTGTCGAGGTAGTCGGGGAAGGAGGCGTACTTCCCCTTGGCCTTGCGGCTCCTGATGATCGACTCGACCACGTTCGTACCGACGTTGCGGACGGCCTCGAGGCCGAAGAGGATCACGTCGTCGCCCTGGGCGGCGAAGTTGTGCACCGACTCGTTGACGTTCGGCGGCAGGACCTTGATGCCCATGCGCCGGCACTCGTTCAGATAGATCGCGGACTTGTCCTTGTCGTCCTTGACCGAGGTGAGCAGCGCGGCCATGTACTCGGCCGGGTAGTTCGCCTTGAGGTACGCGGTCCAGTAGGAGACCAGTCCGTACGCGGCGGAGTGGGCCTTGTTGAACGCGTAGCCGGCGAACGGGACCAGCACGTCCCACAGGGCCTGGATCGCCTCGTCGCTGTAGCCCTTGTCCCGGGCGCCCTTCTGGAAGAGGACGAAGTTCTTCGCCAGTTCGTCGGGCTTCTTCTTGCCCATCACCCGGCGCAGGATGTCGGCCTCGCCGAGCGAGTACCCGGCGATGATCTGGGCGGCCTTCTGCACCTGCTCCTGGTAGACGATCAGGCCGTAGGTGACGGCCAGGACCTCTTCGAGCGGCTCCTCCAGCTCCTTGTGGATCGGGGTGATCTCCTGGAGCTTGTTCTTGCGGAGCGCGTAGTTGGTGTGCGAGTCCATGCCCATCGGGCCCGGGCGGTAGAGCGCGGACACGGCGGAGATGTCTTCGAAGTTGTCGGGCTTCATCAGCCGAAGCAGCGAGCGCATGGGGCCGCCGTCGAACTGGAAGACGCCGAGGGTGTCGCCGCGCTGGAGCAGTTCGAAGGTGGTCGGATCGTCGAGCGGGAGGGCCAGCAGGTCGAGTTCGACGCCCTTGTTGGACTTCACCATCTTGACGGCGTCGTCCATGATCGTCAGGTTGCGCAGGCCCAGGAAGTCCATCTTCAGCAGGCCGAGCGACTCGCACTGCGGGTAGTCCCACTGCGTGATGGTCACGCCGTCCGTGTGCCGCACCCAGATCGGGGCGTGGTCGACGATGGGCTCGCTGGACATGATGACGCCGGCGGCGTGCACGCCCATCTGCCGCACCAGGCCCTCGACGCCCTTGGCGGTGTCGATGACCTTCTTGACGTCCGGCTCGTTCTCGTACATCGCGCGGATCTCGCCGGCCTCGCTGTAGCGGGGGTGCGAGGGGTCGGTGATGCCGTTGAGGTCGATGCCCTTGCCGAGGACGTCGGCGGGCATCGCCTTGGTGAGGCGGTCACCCATCGCGTACGGGTAGCCCAGCACGCGCGCGGAGTCCTTGATGGCGTTCTTCGCCTTGATCTTTCCGTACGTGCCGATCATGGCGACCTTGTCGGAGCCGTACTTCTCGGTCACGTACCGGATCACCTCGACGCGCCTGCGCTCGTCGAAGTCGATGTCGACATCCGGCATGGAGACACGCTCGGGGTTGAGGAACCGCTCGAAGATCAGGCCGTGCGGGATCGGGTCGAGGTCGGTGATGCCCATGGCGTACGCGACGATCGAGCCGGCCGCGGAGCCTCGGCCGGGGCCGACCGCGATGCCGTTGTTCTTGGCCCACATGATGAAGTCGGCGACGACGAGGAAGTAGCCCGGGAACCCCATCTGGATGATGACGTCCATCTCGTACTCGACCTGCTTCTGGCGGTCCTCGGGTACGCCGCCGGGGAAGCGGCGGTCCATGCCCCGGCGGACCTCCTCCTTGAACCAGGTGATCTCGGTGTAGCCGTCGGGGATGTCGAACTTCGGCATGAGGTTCTTGGCCTCGAACATGCCGGAGGTGTCGATCTGCTCGGCCACCAGGAGGGTGTTGGCGCAGCCCTCCTGCCAGGCGTCCGAGGAGTCGATGGCGTACATCTCCTCCGTGGACTTCAGGTAGTAGCCGGTGCCGTCGAACTTGAAGCGGTCGGGGTCGGAGAGGTTCTTGCCGGTCTGGATGCACAGCAGCGCGTCGTGCGCGGTCGCCTCGTGCGCGTACGTGTAGTGCGAGTCGTTCGTCACCAGGGGCGGGATACCGAGCTTCTTGCCGATCTCCAGCAGGCCGTCGCGGACCCGGTGCTCGATGTCGATGCCGTGGTCCATCAGCTCCAGGAAGTAGCGGTCCTTGCCGAAGATGTCCTGGTAGTCGGCGGCCGCCTTCAGCGCCTCGTCGTACTGGCCGAGGCGCAGCCGGGTCTGGAGCTCGCCGGAGGGGCAGCCGGTGGACGCGATGAGCCCCTCGGACCACTGCGCGATGGTCTCCTTGTCCATGCGCGGCCACTTCTGCAGCCAGCCCTCGGCGTACGCGTCGGAGGACAGCCGGAAGAGGTTGTGCAGACCCGTCGCGTTCGCCGCCCAGATCGTCTTGTGGGTGTAACCACCCGAACCGGAGACGTCGTCCCGCTTCTGGTGCGGCTGGCCCCACTGGATCTTGCGCTTGTTGCGCCGCGACTCGGGCGCGACATACGCCTCGATCCCGATGATCGGGGTGACCCCGGCCTTCTTCGCGGAATGGAAGAAGTCGTACGCCCCGTGGAGGTTGCCGTGGTCGGACATGGCGATGTGGGTCATGCCCATCTCGTTGCACGCGTTGAACATGTCCTTCAGCCGCGCGGCACCGTCCAGCAGCGAGTACTGGGTGTGGACGTGCAGGTGCGTGAACGGCGGCTTTGACACGGCTTGGCCTCCAAGGAAAACAGTCGACGACGGGCCGGCGGACAGTCCGGGGGTCAGCGTCGAAGTCTATGCCTCGCCACTGACACTCGAGGCGCTCCCCCGCGTACCTTCACAGCGGGGTCGCGGGCACTTCCGGACGGCCCCGCCCGTTGGAGACGACAGAAACGCTGTCGTACATGTCATGCACCAGGAGGCACCCAGCGATGTCGGTCCCGCAGCTCAACGACGAGCACCGCGGCGAGGAGATCCTCGCCGTCTTCGACACCGCGTTCGGCGAGCTCCTGGCCGCCGACCCGGCCGCGTTCCGCGTGAAGTTCCGGAAGATGGCGGCCTCCGCGTTCGCGTTCTACCGCGGCACGGCCGCGCTTTTTTACCACGACCTCGACGCCGAGAAGCGGGGCGGCCCGTTCCTGGACGAGCGCACCTCGCGCGTGTGGATCCACGGCGACCTGCACGCGGAGAACTTCGGCACGTACATGGACGCCAACGGCCGGCTGATCTTCAACGTCAACGACTTCGACGAGGCGTACGTCGGCCCCTTCACCTGGGACCTCAAGCGCCTCTCCGCCTCCATCGCCCTCATCGGGTACGCGAAGGCGCTCGGCGACGACCAGATCACCGAGCTGGTGGAGGTGTACGCGGGCGCGTACCGCGAGCGCATCCGCGCGCTGGCCTCCGGCGCCAAGAGCGACGAGGTGCCGCCCTTCACCCTGGACACCGCCCAGGGCCCGCTTCTGGACGCCCTGCGCGACGCCCGCTCGCTGACCCGCTTCGGACTGCTGGACTCCATGACGGAGATCCGCGACTTCGAGCGCCGCTTCGCGCCCGGCGGCGGCTCCATCGAGCTGGACGCGGCCACCCGCTACAAGGTGCTCGCCGCCTTCGACGGCTATCTGGAGACCCTGCCGGAGACCTCCCTGGCCCGCCCGGACTCCTACCGGGTGAAGGACGTCGTCGGCCGCCGCGGCATCGGCATCGGCTCGGCGGGCCTGCCGTCGTACAACATCCTGCTCGAGGGCCACAGCGACGCGCTGGAGAACGACGTCGTGATCTACATCAAGCAGGCCCAGACCCCGGCCGTCTCCCGGCACATCACCGACCCCGCGATCCGCGACTACTTCCAGCACGAAGGGCACCGCACGGTCATCTCCCAGCGCGCCCTGCAGCAGCACGCCGACCCGTGGCTGGGCTGGACCGAGCTGGGCGGCGCCGGCCAGCTCGTCGCCGAGGTCTCGCCTTACGCGGTCGACCTGGACTGGGGCGACATCGACGACCCGGAGGAGATCGCGGGCGTCGTCGCCGACCTCGGCCGGGCCACGGCCACGATGCACGCGGCGGCGGACGACACCTCCGGCGAGTCCCTGGTGCCGTTCTCCACCGAGCGGGCCATCGACGCGGCCATCGCCGCCGACGAGGAGGGCTTCGCACCCCTGCTGGTGGACTTCGCGCACAGCTACGGCGCCCGAGCCCGCGCCGACCACCAGACCTTCGTCGACCTGTTCCGCAACGGGCGGATCCCGGGTCTCTAACGGTCCGCTCTCACAGGGACCCTTTAGGGGTCCCTTACAGGAGCACGTGCCAGACTCTCTGCTGCTATGGACATATCCGGGACCCGACTCAGAGCCGTGCGCGCGGCGCTGTTCACGGCGGTCGTCGTGACGCTCAGCACCGCGTCGCACGTCCTGCTGTCCCGGGCCCCGCTGCCGTTCAACACGGTGGCCGCCGTCGCGGCCGCAGTGTTCCTCCTCGCCTACGCCCTCGCGGGCCGCGAGTGCGGCTTCGGGCGGATCGCCGCCCTGCTCATCCCGCTGGAGCTGGCGGCCGACACGGTCTTCACCACCGGCCAGCAGGTCTGTTACGGCCGCGCGGGCGGCCCGGTCGCCGGCCCGCTGGCCGCGGTCGGCTGGGACGTCCTGTGCGGCAACGGCACCCGGGTGGGCACCCCGCTGGCCCGGGTCGCCGGCACCGATCCGGACCGGCTCGGCGGCCTTCTCGCCCACTCCGCCCCCGCCACCGCCTGGCTGCTGCTCGGCGCGCACGTCACCGTCGGCCTGATCGCGGCCGCCTGGCTGCGCCGGGGCGAGCGGGCGCTGGCCCAGCTGCTGCGGGCGGCCGGCGCGACCACCTTCCGGCCCCTGCTGCTGGCGGTCGCCGCCGTGGCCGTACGACGCGCCCCGGCGGCCCGCCGCCTGCCGCGGCCCGCGCTCCGTACGGCCACCGCCCGGGACCGGATCCTCGTGCACTCGCTGGGCCGCCGCGGGCCACCCCGCCCTGCCGCCTCCGTCTGAGCAGAACCGTTCGCGGGAGCGGCCCCGGCACGAGCAGTCCCCACACACGTAATCCCGCGCACCATCCCGTGCGCGTCCCTGATGGAGATCACCGACATGAGCAAGCGAAACAGCGCGGCGGCCAAGACGGCGGCCCGGGAGCGGCTGCGGGTCGAGCGCGAGAAGCAGGCCAAGCGGGCCAAGGCCAGGCGGCAGATCATCGTCGCCGCCTCGGCGGTCGGCGTGCTGGCCGCGGCCGGCGGCATAGGTTACGCCGTCGTGCAGGCCAACAAGCCGACCTACTGGGAGGAGGCCAAGACCGCCAAGCTGGTCGAGCCGGCCAACACCAGCGGCAAGAACGGCACGACGGTCGTCCTCGGCAAGGCCGACGCCAAGAAGACCCTCGTGATGTACGAGGACCCGCGCTGCCCTATCTGCGCCCAGTTCGAACAGACCGTCGGCTCGACGGTGAAGAAGGACTACGACGACGGCAAGTTCAAGATCCAGTACGTCGGTGCCACCTTCCTCGACCGCAGCCTGACCGGCGAGGGCTCCAAGAACGCGCTGAGCGCCCTGGGTGCCGCGCTCAACGTCAGCCCCGAGGCGTTCCTCGAGTACAAGACCGCGCTGTACTCGGCGAAGTACCACCCCGAGGAGACCGACGACAAGTTCAAGGACGACTCGTACCTGATCAAGGTCGCGGACACCGTCTCGGCGCTGAAGGGCAACACGAAGTTCCAGGACGCCGTGAAGAACGGCACCTATGACCGGTGGGCGCTGGAGATGTCCAAGACCTTCGACTCCAGCGGTGTGTCGGGCACCCCGACCCTGAAGATGGACGGCAAGACGCTGACCGGCTCGGACGGGCAGAACGCCCCGATGACGGTCGCCGACTTCAACACGGCGATCGGGGCGGCCCTGAAGGCCTAGGGCGTGTTTCGAAAGTAGCGTCGTCTGCCCGAAGGGCAGGCCTGGCGGCGTCTGGTGCGTGCGATCACAAGGCGGAGGGTCGCCCCGATACTGGATGTATCGGGGCGCGCCCGACAACGCGGCTGGGGGTCCCCCCTCTGGGGGAGGGCGTGCCAGACGCCGCCAGGCAGGCGGGACTTTCGAAACACGCCCTAG